>DASYUZ010000054.1:0-3159 GCA_036000665.1 Gaiellaceae bacterium | reverse complement strand
GCTCGTGGACGAGTTTCCCGGTGCGGACGTCCCAGAGGCGTACGACTCTGCCGAAACCGCCGACCGCGAGCATTTGGCCGTCGGGGCTGAGTGCGACAGAAAACTCAGTGAATGGCGTGCCGTCCACGGTGGCGATCGACGCGCGCGTGGCCACATCCCAAACCTCCGCGCCTCCCCGGCCTGGGCGGGCAAACGCGATCGTCGCCCCGTCAGCGCTGAAGGCGAGGTCGTGCGCGTCCGAAGCGTTTCCGATCTCACCGAGACTGGCCCCGGTTGCCACATCCCAGAGCTGCACGCCGAGCTGGCCGCTCGTCGTGGCGAGCGTCGCGCCGTTCGGGCTGAAGCCGACGCCGACGAGAAGATCGCCCGTGCCCGCGCTGAGCGGCCCATGGAGCCGCGATCGCGAACCAACGTCCCAGAGTGTCAGAGAGCCGCCCGGGGAGGTCACGGCGGCGAGCGTTTGCCCATCCGGGGAGAAGGCGAGCGTCTTGACCTCCCCGTCCGTTTCGAGAAGGGGCGCCCCGACCGGCGTGAGCTCGCGCGCGTCCCAGAGCGCGATCCCCTCCTCCTTGAGGCCGACCGCGATCAGCCGTCCGTCAGGGCTGAACTCCCCCGGATGGCCGTCATAGCCAGCTGCGGAGAACGCCCGGTCGTGCGTGAAGGTGAAGGGCCGGCCGAGCGTGCGGTCGCCTGTGAGATCCCAGGCGATCGCGGTTCCGTCGTTACTCACCGTGTAGAGAGTCTCCCCGTCGGGGCTAAAGACGGGTTGCTGGACATCGTTCGAGTGGCCGCGCAGCGTCTCGCCGGGAGTTCCCGACTCGACGTCCCAGAGGGTCACGGTCCCCTCGACGTTCGTGGACACGAGAGTCTCGCCGTCCGGGCTGAACAGCGCCCAGTTCGGTCTCCCGGTGAAACCGCCGGTTGCCGTTCGCACAGTTCCGGAACGTAGGTCGACGAGCTGCACTCCGCGCTCGATGCCGACCGCCGCCGTTAGACCGTCCGGGCTGACCGCGAGGGCATGCAGGCCGGTGCCGATCTTCAGCGTCCGCGTCCTCTTGCGGCTCCGGAGATCCCACCAAGCCAACTTACCGTCCTCCGACGCGGTGATGAGCGAGCGATCGTCCGCCGTGAGAGCGAAGTGAGGTGCCGCGTAGTAGAAACCGACGTACGCGCCGACGAAGGCGTCCGGCTCGATCGGGAGACCGATCGGCTCCAGCGTGGCGGCGTCTCGGATAGTGATCTGCGCGGCGGCTCCGCCCAGGTCGGTTGCCTCGCCGGGCGGGGAGAGGACGACAAGCTGCGACCCATCTTTCGTGAAAACCATGCGCGCGGCGACTCCGTCGACGGCCGTCTCGGCCAGTTGCTTACGCGTTCGCGCGTCGATCAGGCGAACGGTGTGGTCGCCGCCGACCGCGAGGGTTCGCCCGTCAGGGCTGTACGCAAGGCTCTCGCCCGCAAGGCTCTCGCCCGCAGCGTTCTCGCCGGGTATCGACAGCGGGACTCCGATCTGCTCGTAGGTTCGGGCATCGAAGAAGAGAACCCCGTTGTCGCCACCGCCCACCGCCAGCGTCTTCCCGTCAGGACTGGTGGCGATTCCCCTGAGCACGCCACCTCGGCCGTGCATGATGCCGATCGCAGCGGGGCTGCGCCGGAGCGCGGCGAGCAGGTAGCCACGGGTCTGCGGCGAGTCGTCGATCGCGACCGCCTGGCGAGCGAGCAGGAGGGAGAGGTCGAGGTCGTCCTCGACGAGCGCCTGGGCACCGAGGCGCTGGGCGAGCTGCCCCGTCTCCGCGTCGCGCGCCTCGCCGCGCTGGATGACCGCGAGCACCGCGCCCGCGGCGGCCGCTGCCAGCAGGACTGCGACCCCAGCGAGCAGGCCGCGCAGGCGGCGGTTGGTGCGCCTGACGCGTTTCGTCTCCTTCTCGAACGCATCGCGGCTCTCGGTGACGAACTCGCGCTCGAGCTCGTTGAGCTCGACGGCGTGGTCGGTGCTCCATTCGAGCGCGGCGGCGAGGCGGGCGCCGCGGTAGAGCTCCCCCTGATCGCGCCCTGCCGCGTCCCATTCGGTCGCCGCCTGGGTGACGTGACGGCGAAGCCTACGCCCTTCGGTGTCCTCTTCAATCCACTCGCGCAGGCGTGGCCATTCGCGCAGCAGCGCCTCATGGGCGACCTCGACGGAGCCCTCGCCTACGGTGACGAGGCGGCTGTCGGCCAGCGTCGAGAGTACGTCGGTCACATCGTCGTTACGCTCCAGGTCGAGCTCGGCGAGAGGAGCTCGGCGGCGCACCGGCGCGTCGCTCTCGCCCTCGCCGACCAGGCGCAGCAAGATGGCGCGCACGATCGGCTTACGCTCATTCGGGATCCGCGCGTAGGTGCCCTCAGCCAGCCGCGCGACGGCGCCGTGAACGCCGCCGGACTCGCGGTAAGCGGCCAGGGTGAGCTCGTTGTCTTGCCGCTTCTGCCAGAGCTCGAGTAGGGCAGTGGACAGCAACGGCAGCGCGCCCGGCTCGCCCTCCACGTCGTCGACCACCGCGTCGGTCAGCTCCGGCTCCACCCGTAGCCCCACCCGGCCGGCGGGCAGCTCCACGACACGTCGCAACTCCGAAGCCTGCATGGGCCCCACGAGGACATGGTTCGCGCCCAATAGCTCGGCTAACCCAGGGTACGCGGCGAAGCGACCGTAGAAGTCGGCGCGCAGCGCGACCACGACGACTGCCCGACCGTCCGGATCACCGGCTGCGCGGGCAAGCGTGTCGGCGAAGGCAGCGCGCTCGGCGTCAGAGCTGCAGGCGGTGAACACCTCCTCGAGCTGGTCGACGGCGAGCAGGAGGCGTGCGTTGCCGGGCAGCGTGTCGAGTGCCTCGGCCAGAGGATCCTTCGCTCCCGACACGAGCACGCGGCGAAGCTCTTCCAGCGGCCGCTCTCCGGGACGCAGCAGCAGACGCCTCCAGCCCCCGCTGCCCGGCAGCACCCCTCCGGCGAGGGCCGGAAGGAGACCTGCGCGGAGGACCGACGATTTGCCGCTGCCGGACGGGCCGACGATGCCGAGAAAACCGGCGCCGACGAGTCGGGCGACGAGCTCGGCCACGAGCCGCTCCCGGCCGAAGAAGTAGTCGGCATCGACAGGCTCGAAGCTCGCGAGACCCTTGAACGGGCACG
>DASYUZ010000053.1:0-6780 GCA_036000665.1 Gaiellaceae bacterium | reverse complement strand
GTGCTCCTCGCGCGTCCCGTACTCGCCGGCCAGCCGCTTCAGCGCCGACGTCTCGTACGGCGAGTAGTGGTAGACGTGCAGGTCCGGGTAGCGCAGGAGCCGCTCGGTGAGGAAGTCGACGAGCTGCTCGAACGCGCGCTGCTCTTCGTCGCGGCTCCTGGCCCAGAAGGCGCGGAACCCGCCGTCCACGATGACGCCGTGCAGGTACTCGAGCCCTCGCGCCGCCTCATAGAACGGGTCGCCCTCGATGTCGTAGAAGACGTCGCCCTCCGACGGGCGCGGCAGCAGCGCGAGCCCGTGGTCGGCCTGCGCCGGGAGCAGCTTCCAGGCGTGCCCGCGCGTGCGAGCCTCGTACTGCATGCGCGCCTGGTCGCGAATGCGGTCGAGGATCTCCGGTCGCATCCCTTCGATCGCGTCGACCTGCGCAAGGGCGAGCCCCTCGAGAGTCGTGATCCCCGCGTCCGCGAGCTTCCCGATCCACGACCGGCGCATGTTCGCGACCAGGCTCGGGTAGTCGTCGTCGATCCACCGCTGCTCGCACACGGTCTTCCACGCGCAGACGTCGCAGTGCGGGACGGGATGCGGGTACGTCGCGCGCGGGCCCTCGGCGAACTCGAGGAACCGCGTGCGCACGCGCCGGTAATAGGCGATGAAGTCGGCGACCCGAAACGACTCGCGGTCGTTCGTCCCGAGCACGACGTGCATCCGCTCGGGCAGGCGCCCCTGGATCCGCCCGAGCTGCTCGGAGTAGAACGAGAGCTGGAGCAGGAAGTACGGCTTCGAGTGCCGCGCGAGCTTCGTGTCGGAGACCTCGTACGAGCCGTCCGGCTGCTGCTCGATGAAGTCCGCCAGGCCGCGCCAGCCCTCTGGGTCCACGAACGCGCCTTGGTAGATGACGTCGTGCAAGCCGGACCGAATCGCGTCGGCGGTGGCCTCGGCCGCGCGCTCCCAATCACGGTCGTCGCTCTCGACCACGAGAATGCTCTTGCCTTCGGCGCGCAGCTGCGCGAGGTACGCGCGTTCGTGCTCGTCGCCCTTGCGCCGGATGAGCTCCGCCTGCGGATCGTCGACGTCAGGCCGAGCGAGCTCCCCGCGCGCCACCGCGAGCCCGAGCGCCGCAAGGTGCTCACACTCGAGGAAATCGTTGAGATGCGAAGGCGAGAAGGTACGCGTCAACTGCACGCCCCTATTGTCTCCACCCGATCAGCCGTAACCGAGCTAACGTGCAGACGGCAGCGTGAGCTGTCGGCCCTCGACCTGCGCACCGCGAGCGACGACGACCGCGCCTTCGAAGACCTCCGGGCCGAGGAACGCGCGCATCAGTCGCTCGTGGAACTGATGCCGAAGCGCCTGCGCCTCGGCCCGCACCGCCTCGGCGTACCCAGCGGGATCGTTCGGTCGCTCGCCCGGGAGGCGGCGCTCCAGGAGACGCTCGGCTGCCCAGGCATAGACCGCGTTCGCCGCGACCTCGACCTCGAGCATCCGGTACGGGACGTACTCGGCCGTGCGCTTCTTCGCCAGCCCTGCGCGTCTGGCGGCCCGCTCCAGCGACTTGAATTCGCGCCGGCCCTCGAAGACGGTGACGACGCCGGTCTCCGGCTCGAACTCTGCTTCGATGGTGCTGTCCTCGTCCTTTCGCGCGATCTCCCGAACCCAGCCGCTCGCGTGATGGCTGACGATCAACGCGACGAGCTCGGCGTCGTAGCGGCCGGCGGCCGCGAAGGCGCTCAGCCGCGAGCCGGGCGTCGCCGAGGCAAGCGCACGGATGCTGCCGCCGACGCGCGCCCAGCCTCGGGCTCCGGCCGGCGGAACCTCATGGCGCCGGAGCGAGAGCGAGAGCCCGGGATCGGTCGCGATCTCGATCGCCGTTCCAGGTGGTACACGCTCGGGATCGAACAGGATCGAGACCGTCCGGTGCTCACCCGGGTGGAGCCGGATCGGCGTCTGCTTGAACCGCATCGCGGCATCGACGATGAGCTCGCCGGCAGGCTGCGGCGGCGGCGCCGCGGCCGGCCGCTGCGCCGGTTCGTCTTCGAGCGGCGGCTTGTCGGCGGGGTGATCTCCGCGTGCAAAGCCGGCGTGGCCCGGTGCGTCGAATGCGGATCTGAGCGCTTCGTTCAGCGCCTTGACGCCGATCTGGTCGCGCGCGGAGACTGCGCGCCCGGCGCGGACGATGCGGGCGCCGGCTCGCCGCTCCTCGTCCTCCACGATCGGGCGCAGCACGTGCTCGATCGCCGCGTACAGCTTCCGCACGAGCGGGTGGCTCTCGTTCAGGCCGCTCCGGTCGACCCGCACCGCGACCTGCGGTCTCGGCGAGTCGAGCGCGTTCCGCTGGATCCGCTCGATCGGGTCGCAATAGACGTCGCCGTAGAGGTGACGCGCGCCCGGTCTCCCCTCCAGGCCCGCAAGCGTCGCCTCGTGCGCGGCGCGGCCGGAGCGAACGACGAGACCGCCGCGTCGCGTCGCGCGCGAGGGACCGAGTGGAAGCGCGTTCGCGGCGCGGCGAACGACAATCCGCGCGAAGACGCCGCGGGCGACGCTCAGTTCGCCGTCGAACAGCACGGGGCGCTCCGGATCGGGATCCGGCGGCGAATACGACACGAGCTCGAGCGGCTCGCCGGGAAGCTCGAGGTACAGCTCGCGCGCGGGATCCTCGAGGATCGGCCGCAGCTGCACGATGTTCGCGACGAGCGTCCGGATCCGCTGGTTCGGCGGCAGCCGCCGCTCCGCGAGCGGCACCGTGACGCGTGTGCCGTCCCGCTCGATCCCGAACTCCCGTCTGATCGCGGGCGTGGCCGGCTCGTCGAGCACAGGCACGAAGAAGTACGGCTCGTCTCCCGCCGCGGGGAAGAACCACGCCTCGACCGCGCGCCCGTCGCGGATTCCCTGGATCCTGCCGGCGCCCTGCGCCAGCCAGACGTCGCGCAGCCCTCGTCCAAAGAGCCCCCGCTGGCCTGTTCGCTCGGGCGTGACGCCGAGCGCGCCGAGCCGCCGGTCGACGATGTCGGCGTCGACGCCCTCGCCGTCGTCGACGCAGACGATCTCGTGCGCCCACTCGAGGAGCGCCGGTACGCGCAGCGCCTTCAGCTCCCGGCGCCACCGTCGCGCAAACTGCGGGTCCGGCGAGTTGAACCGCAGCTCGATCCGGCCGCGGCGACGGCCCGCCGCCGCGATCGCCGCGTCGGCGTTCGTCACCAGCTCCGGCACGATCTGCGCCAGATCGATCCCCGCCTGCGCGAAGTTCTCGCGGAAGTACCGACCCCGTACGCGCCCGTGCCGGAGCCGTGCCGGATCGATCGTCGCGGCCATGCGGAGAGAGGATACGAGCGCCGGGGGACGGCGTCGACGTTGGCTGCGGACAGCGTCCGGCTCGCGGAGCGCGCACCAACCCTCTATCCCCTGACGAGCTGCTGGACACGCTGGTGCGAGAGACCGAGCAGGTCGGCGGCATCACGGAGACCGAGATCGAGGTCCTCGACGAGCGTGCGAGCCGCCGCGACGGTGACCGCCGTCGCCTTCTCGCGCTCGGACTCTGCATCTCGCCGCGCGCGGCGACTCCGCTCCACCGCCCGGAGCGCGTGGGCAGGCAGCCTGATCTCCTCCTCGAGCTCGGCCGTCTCGGCGTCGTCCACCCAGAGCGCGAGCGCCTCGCGGATGCGCATCCGCGCGTGGTGGAGGGACCTGCCGTATGTGTGGCATCCGCGAACACTCGGGACGCTGGCGATCCATGCTCCGCTCTCGTCGCGCTCAAAGACGACGCGGTACGTCGCAGGTCTCACCATCGCCAGCCCCTTCCGATGCACACCTCGTTGGCGTACCACTTCGCACCCGAGCCTTCGCAGCCGGCGCAGGACCTCGAGGCCCGTCACACGCCGATCGTTGCAGTTTAAGTGTCTACTTGACTAGACGCTAGAGACGACATGTCCACGGGGACCGTCGTCGGGGGCGAAGCGCCCCCGCGCGGCCTTCAGAGCCCGAGCAGCTTTCTGATCGCGTCCGGATCCTCGACCGGCTCATCCGGCTCGTCCTCGAGCCGGTGCACGTCGAGCATGAGCGGTGTCAGCGCCAAGGCCTCAACCGCATGGATCGCCTCGAGTGCCGCGTCGAGCGCTGCGAGTCGCCGGAAGTCGCGAGGATTCATGACGACCGCCTTCTCCTCGTCGAAGCGCGTGACGACGAGCGCCCGTCCCTCATCGATTGCGGGCACGCGAAGCGTCGCGGCGTCGCGGACTTCCGTGTCGATCACGGTCGCACCGTAGCTCGCGTCATACGAGAACGAAAGGTTGTTGTACGACATGTCCGAAAGGCACAGTGCCGCTCAGTCGTTCACCCGACCGAGCGTCTCGCCCAGCGGGCGCCCGGTCGGGGCCGATCCCCGGGACCTCTCGCCACTCCTCGGGGCCGGCCGCCACGACCGCGTCTATGGTGCCGAAACGGTCGAGGCGCCGCCGATCGTCCGCCGTCGCCGCGTATCCGCGTCGCCGCAACCCGGCGGCACTGGTCACTCTCTAAAAGCGAAGCTCGACAAAGCCCGCCGCGGCGAAGTCGCCGTCGAACGCGAGCGCGTTGCGAATCCCGAGCTTTTGCATCAGCGTGAAGCTCGTTGCATCGACGAAGCTGTAGGCGCGCTCGTCGTGGCGCCGAAGCCAATCGAGTGCCTCTTGCTCGACCCGGCTACCGACGAACTCGACGTGCAACCGGGGGGTCCGCTCCAGCAGATCGAGAAACGTGACGGCGAGCGCGTGCCACGTCTTGCGCCTGAGGTAGGTCCAGGTCTCGCCGCGAACGTGATTCGTCGTCAGCCAGCGCTCATCGGCGACGGAGCGAAGAAGTACTCGCGCCTCGTCGTGGTGCTCGTCGCGAGGGAGCTGGAGCGCGATCCAGAACGAGCTGTCGACGAAGATCACGGACGGTCGCGCGTTTTGCCGCCGTAGACGACCTCGTCGATCTCCTCGGGCTCGACGTCAGGGCCGGCAATCCCGACGAGCTCCCAGATCGGATCCTCCTCGATCGGCGGCAGCGGCCGCACCCGCTCGGCAACCCACCGGCGGATGAGCGCAGCCTTCGATACGCCTTCCTTCCGCGCCTCGCGCCCCAGCGCAGCGTCGAGCTCGGGCTCGATCGAGATCTGCAGTCGCTTCATCCTCGCCACGTTACATCACTTTAGAGAGGTGATGTAATGTCCGCAAGGGACCTGTCTCGCTCCACTGCGATCAGCCGTAGCCCAGTTCACGCAACCAGCGGGCGTAGTCGCGGAAGAACCCGGCCAACTCGTCGAGCAGCGAGCGAGCCGCGTCGTACGTCGCGTTTGCACCGACGTCCGGGTAGGCGTGCTGCATCTCGCTGCGAGCGCGATAGATCGCTGCCAGCCGCTCTCGGCGGCTCTTCGAGATCACGAGTTCGGTCTCGAGCTGTTGGAGCACCTTGGCGCTCGAGCCGTCGGGAACGATCTCGGCAAGCTGGAGGCCCAACGCCGCGAGCTCGACGACGAAGTTCACCAGGATCTCGAACGCGCGCTCGAGCGGGTACACCTTCGTGAGAAGCGCGTCCGTCGAGCCCTCGGCGACGGCCGCGACGAACTCCTGCTTCGACGTTTCCTCGAGCAGCTTCTTCAGCGCGAGCGCATGCTTGCGGGTCTCTGCGAGACGCGTCTTGATCGGTGTCGGGAGCGGCGGACGCGCCGCCACTTACGGCACCAGTTCCTCGAACCGCTCGAGCGTGTCCCACGCAGCGTCCTCGAGCCGCGAGCCCTCCTCGCCGGCCGCGCGTGCGATTGCGCGGGAGCGGCGCACCAATCGCTCCCACTCTCGATCGCGGTCCGCGAGCACGCGACCGTCACGAAGCACGTCTGCAAGGAGCAGCGGCGGCGCCCGATCGAGATCGACGAGTTGGACTGGACGACCGAGCGCCTCCTCGAGCGCGAGAGCAGTCGCAACCCGCTCCTTCCAGCCGCCGCGAACACGGACGAGCAGATCGACGTCGCTCGCCGCACCTGCGTCGCCGCGCGCGACGCTGCCGAACAGGACGGCCAGGCGGACGCCCGGTCGCGTCCGCAAGACCTGGAGAGCTCGTTCGAGCAGCGGCCAGTGCCTGCGGACGTATTCGTACTCGAACGCCGACACCGAGACCGCGCGCGGGCTTCGGCGCGTCGAGCGGATCGTCTGCCGCTCGGCGGCCCGCCGTAGCGTGCGTCCGCTGACGCCGAGCTCGTCGGCCAGCTCATCGAGATCTGTCATGTGTCCAATCTATCAGAGGCATGTGTCCAACGCCGGGCGCTCTAGCGGTGTGCGCGTGGCCGAAGGGCCTGCATCAGGCGTTCAGCGGTCCGAGCGTCTCTCCTAACACCCGCGCCCGCTCGGCGCCGATCCCCGGCACTTCTCGCCACTGCTCAGGCCCGGCCGCCGCGACCGCTGCGACACTCCCGAAGCGGTCGAGCAAGGCGCGCGCCGACGAGCTCGAGATGCCCGGGATCGAGGCGAGCATCGCCTCCGCCGCCTCCGCGGTCCCTCTCGGCTTCGGCCGCTGCGTATAGAGAGGCCGCTCTGGCGACGCCTCCACGCGCTGGCAGCGCACCGCGAGCCGGTGAATCCAGAGCGCGGAGTCCCGCGGCTGACCGCTTCGCAGCAGCGCGATCCCCTGGTCGATTGCGGCGAGGCAGACACCGCGAATCGCGGCGCCGCCGAGCGGACCCCGGTCGAGATCCGTCCCCTCCACGAGCAAGTACGGGAACGCAGCGGCCGCCCTGAGCTTCGCAAGCTGAGGCCAGAGGCGGCCCTTGAT
>DASYUZ010000052.1:0-26681 GCA_036000665.1 Gaiellaceae bacterium | reverse complement strand
AGCACGTCCTGGAGCGGCGACGTGTCGACCTCCTCGGCGTCGTCGTCGGCCTCGCCCTCGCGGATCTCGATGTGGACGCGGTAGATGCGTGCGAGCGCGCCGTCGAGAACGTCACTTTCGGCGACGGCGAGCCGGATCTTCTGCGGGATCGCGAGGCGGAGGTCGTCGAGGATCTGCAGGTTGGTCGGATCCGCAACCGCGACGAGCACCTCGGCCTCGGTCACGAAGCGCACGGGGAGTGCCTGGTGCCGGCGCGCGAACTGGGGCTGGAGCAGACCGGCCGCGAGCGGGTCGACCTGCGTGCGGGCCAGGTCGACGAACTCGGCGTCGTGCTGGCGTGCGAGCGCCTCGGCGAGGGCGCGCGAGGAGATCCAGCCCCGCCCGAGCAGGATCTCGCCGAGCCGGCGGCCGAACTGGGCCTGCTGGTTGAGCGCCGCCTCGAGCCGGTCCGCGCTCAGCTGTCCGGCCTCGACGAGGAGCTCGCCGAGCAGCAGCCGCTCGGGCGCAGGGTCGACCGGACGGGCAGCCGCAGCTTCCACTGGAAGGTCTCATCGGTCAGGATCGACCGCGGGTTGAGAGCGGTCATCCAACGGGTGTCCCGGGCCCAGGTTACGCCGGGCGGCTCGATCGGCCCGGGCCTCTGCATCCTCCTCGGCGTGGCGGAGGCGGACGGCGAGACCGAGGCGGACCGCCTCGCCGGCAAGGTGGCCCGCCTACGGATCTTCGAGAACGACGAGGGCAAGTTCGACCGCTCCTTGCTCGACGTGGGCGGGGAGGCACTCGTCGTCTCCCAGTTCACGCTGATCGCGGACACGGGGAAAGGGAACCGGCCGTCGTTTGCGGGGGCCGCCCGGCCAGAGAAGGCCGAGCCGCTCTATGGGCGGTTCTGCGCCGCGCTGGAAGCAGAGGGCGTGCGAGTTGCACGGGGCACGTTCGGCGCGCGGATGGAGGTCGAACTCGTGAACGACGGGCCCGTCACGATCGTCATCGACGTCTAGCCTCTTGACGATCGCGGGCGGAACGTCGGCTCTACCGACTTGTATACTGCTATGTAGCCCTTACCGTCTACTCTGGAGGAAACATGGCCAGCGCGACCGTGCGCATCCGGCCCGAAACCCACGAGCGGCTCCGGCAACTGGCTGAGCAGCGCGATGTCCCGATGCAGGACGTCCTCGATGCCGCGGTCGAGAGGCTTTGGCGAGAGTCGCTTCTCGCGGCCCTGAACGAAGACTATGAGGCCCTTCGCGCCGACCCCGGACGCTGGCGGGAGGAACTCGAGGAGCGCGCGCTTTGGGACGCCGCTTCCGGCTCGGACACCGAGTAGGTGGGCGGTCGGCCCTCACGCGGGGAAGTGTGGGAGTTCGACCTCGACCCCGTCCGCGGGCACGAGCAGGCCGGGCGAAGGCCGGGCCTGGTCGTTTCGGCAGACGCGCTGAACCACGGGCCGAGTGAGCTCGTCATCGTGCTGCCAATCACGTCTGTCGACAAGAGGATTCGTTTCCACGTCGCCGTCGAGCCGCCGGAGGGCGGACTTCGTGCGCGGAGCTTTGTCAAGCCGGAGGACATTCGGTCGATCTCGACCGAGCGAGCGCGTCGGCGTCTCGGGGCCGCCTCCGCTGAAACGATGCGAGCCGTCGGGACGAGGCTTCGGGTTCTCCTAGAGCTCTAGCAACGTGCGCGAATCCGGCCCAGGGCCCGACGCTTGCGACGAGGTTCCGCGCCTCGCTGAGGATGCGGACGACCGGGCCGGACAGGCACCCGGGTGCTATCCTTCCTGAACCACATTTCACCGGTTTGGCGAAATGGGCGCGAGGCGCCCATTTCTTGTGAAAGGGCTGGAAATGGCAAACGTTCACGACAAGGAGAAGACGCTGCAGCGCGAGGTCGGCAAGAGAGTCGAGGAGGCGCTCCCGGAGGTCGAGGTGCTCGCGGTGGAGCTCCAGAGCCCGGAGCACTTCACGGTCTACGTGGACCGCGTCGGCGCCTCGGTAGACCACGCGCTTTGCGAGCGCGTGACCGACGTGCTGCGCGACTACCTGCGCGACTACGCGGTGGATGTCTCGTCTCCGGGCCCCGAACGGCCGCTCCGCAAGCCCGCGCATTTCCGCAACGTGGTCGGGCACAAGGTCGCACTCCGGACGGACGGCCGGAAGCGCCTCCGCGGCGAGGTCGTGAGCGCCGACGAGCGCAAGGTCACGGTCAAGACGGCAGACGAAGACGTGGAGGTCCCCTACGAGGAGATCGTCCGCGGCAACCTGATCGACGAGAGGTAGGGGATGAGCAGAGAGATCATCGAGGCGGTCCAGACGATCGAGCGTGAGAAGGGCATCGACGAGGGCACCCTCGTCCAGGCCCTCGAAGACGCGCTGCTCGCCGCCTACAAGAAGACACCCGGCGCGGCGCGGCACGCGGTCGTCGAGCTGGACGACCAGGGCGAGTTCCGCGTCTACTCGATCGACATCCCCAAGGAGCTCGAGGAGCGGCTGCTCGACGAGGCGCGCGAGCGCGCGATCGAGGAGCTCGAGCGGATCGAGGAGGAGACCGGCGAGCGCCAGCACACGCTCATCTCCGACGACGATCTCGACCTCGACTGGGACCAGGTCCCCGAGGAGCTGATCAGGCGCGAGGACGTGACCCCGGAGGACTTCGGCCGGATCGCAGCGCAGACCGCGAAGCAAGTGATACTGCAACGCATCCGCGAGGCCGAGCGCGCGATGATGTACGACGAGTACATCGACCGCGTCGGCGAGGTCGTTACCGGCATAGTCCAACAGGCGGGCGACCGCAACAACGTGCTCGTCGACCTCGGCAAGGTCGAGTCGCTGCTGCCGCGCTCCGAGCAGGTCGACGGCGAACGCTACGAGCAGGGCTCGCGCATCAAGGCCGTCATCACGGAGGTCCGCTCCGGCACGAAGGGTCCGCAGGTGATCCTCTCGCGCCGCGATCCCGAGCTGATCAAGACACTGTTCGAGCTCGAGGTCCCCGAGATCGCCGACGGGCTCGTCGAGATCCGCGGCGTCGCGCGCGAGCCGGGCTACCGCTCGAAGATCGCCGTCGAGTCGCACGCGCAGGGCGTCGACCCGGTCGGCGCGTGCGTCGGCCCTCGCGGCTCGCGCGTGCGCATGGTCGTCTCCGAGCTGCGCGGCGAGAAGATCGACATCATTCCGTGGAACCCCGAGCCGGCGCGCTTCGTCGCGAAGGCGCTCTCACCTGCGCGCGTGCGCGAGGTCTACCTCGACGACGACGCGAAAGAGGCGACGGTGATCGTCCCCGACGATCAGCTCGCGCTCGCGATCGGCAAGGAGGGCATGAACGCCCGACTCGCAGCGCGCCTGACGGGCTGGAAGGTCGACATCCAGTCGGAGCGCGAGTTCGCGCAGGCCGAGGCTGCGGCCGCGTTCGGCGGCAGCGGCGGCCAGGAGGACGAGTTCTCCGGGCGCTGTGCAGCGATCCTCGCGAACGGCAAGCGCTGCCCGAACGCTGCGCTGCCGGGCACGCGCTTCTGCGGCGTCCCCGCACACCAGGAGCTCGCGAAGGTCGAGGCCGAGACCGGCACCTACGCCGAGGGCAGCGTCCAGCCGACCCCGCAGGGCGAGGCCGAGGAGCCCGCTGAGGGCGAGGAGGCTGCTCCGGAAGAGCAGGTCGCGGAAGGGTCGCCGCCGGCGGAGCCCGTGACCGAGCCCGTGCCCGCTCCGGAACCGCGCGAGCCAGAGCCCGAGACGGGACCGCCGGTCGAGCCGACCGCCGAGCAGAGCCGGCCTGAGGGTGACGGCGCGGCCGAAGTCACCGAGCACGAAGAGGAGACACAGCCTGCGGCGTGACGCACATCCCGACGAGGACCTGCGTCGGCTGCGGACGCAAGGCCCCGCAGAACGAGCTGCTGCGCTTTCGCGAGGAAGGCGGCACGCTCGTCCCGGGCATGGGGCCGGGCCGCGGCGCGTACACGTGCCGCCGACTCGCCTGCTTCGAGCGGGCGCTCGCCCGGCGCGCGTTCAACCGCACGCTCAGACGCACCGTCCGGGTCGATCCAACCCTCTCGCGCCTCTACACTGAGCCTTCGTAATGGCGAACGGAAACGGACCCAACCGCCCCAACCGCCCGATCCGCCCCCGCCAGGGAGCACCGGGCCGGAAGCGCCGCGTCGTCATCGACAGCGGTGCGGCCCGCCCGCGCCCTGATTCGCGCCAGCGCCGCGACGACACGCCGCGGCAGCCCAAGCAGCCGCGCGAGATCGTCCCGCAGACGGGCCCGGTCACCGTCGAGTCCGGTGTCACGGTCCAGAACCTGTCCCAGGCGCTCGGCGAGAAGGTCCCGAAGATCATCACGATCCTGATGGGCCTCGGCGCCGCGAAGACCGTGACCCAGTCGCTCACCGACGAAGAGGTCCAGCTGATCGCCGCGGAGGTTGGCCGCGAGATCCAGATCAAGCACGCGGCCGACGAAGAGGAGATCGTCGAGGAGTACGAGGACGCCGCCGAGGATCTCGTCGAGCGTCCGCCGGTCGTGACGATCATGGGCCACGTCGACCACGGCAAGACGACGCTGCTCGACGCGATCCGCTCCGCGCGCGTCGTCGAGACCGAGGCCGGCGGGATCACGCAGCACATCGGCGCGTATCAGGTCGAGCAGCAGGGCCGGAAGATCACGTTCATCGACACGCCGGGCCACGAGGCGTTCACCGAGATGCGCGCCCGCGGCGCGAAGGTCACCGACATCGCCGTGCTCGTGGTCGCGGCCGACGACGGCGTGATGCCTCAGACGAAGGAGTCGATCTCGCACGCACGCGCGGCCGAGGTGCCGATCGTCGTCGCCGTGAACAAGATCGACCTCCCCGACGCGAACATCGACCGGATCAAGGCCGACCTCGCGCAGGAGGGCCTGCAGCCCGAGGAATGGGGCGGGTCGACGCAGTTCTCCGAGGTCTCGGCCAAGCAGAAGCAGAACCTGGACGATCTGCTCGAGCGCGTGCTGCTCGTCGCAGACGCCGAGCTCGAGCTGAAGGCGAACCCGAACACCGAGGCGTCGGGTCCCATCATCGAGTCGCGCCTCGACGTCGGCCGCGGGCCGGTCGCGACCATGCTCGTGCAGCGCGGGACGCTGCAGGTCGGCGACGCCGTCGTCGCCGGCGACGCATGGGGCAAGGTGCGCGCGCTGTACAACTACAAGGGCGAGAAGCTGCGCGAAGCGCGCCCCGGCGACCCGGTCGAGATCCTCGGCTTCGACCATCCGCCGCCCGCCGGCGAGCAGTGCCGCGTCGTCGAGAACGAGCGCGCTGCACGCCACCTCGCACAGGTCCGGGGCGAGCGCGTGCGGCGCGAGCAGCTCGCAGCGCAGTCTGCGCGGGGCCCGTCGCTCGAAAACCTGTTCGAGGCAATGCAGGAGGGCGCGATCCAGGAGCTCAACCTCGTGCTCAAGGGCGACGTGGACGGCTCCGTCGAGGCTGCGGTCTCCGAGCTTTCGAAGATCCAGCACCCCGAGGTGCGCGTGAACGTCATCCACCAGGGCGTCGGCGGCATCACCGAGGGCGACATCATGCTCGCGGCCGCATCGAACGCGATGGTGGTCGGCTTCAACGTGCGCGCCAACCAGCAGGCGCGCCAGCTCGCGGAACGCGAGGGAGTCGAGATCCGCCCGTACCGCGTCATCTACCAGCTGACCGAGGACATCCAGCAGGCGCTCGTCGGCCTGCTCAAGCCGGTCGAGACGGAGGAGACGCTCGGCGAGGCGGAGGTGCGGCAGACGTTCCGCGCGTCGCGCGTCGGGATGATCGCCGGCTGCATGGTCACGAGCGGCGTCATCCGGCGGAACGCGCAGGCGCGCGTGATCCGCGAGGGCACCGTGATCTACGAGACCACGATCGATTCGCTGAAGCGCTTCCAGGACGACGCGCGCGAGGTCCAGGAGGGCTTCGAGTGCGGCATCCACCTCGCGAACTACGACGACGTGAAGGTGGGTGACGTGATCGAGGCCTACGTGACCCGTCAGGTCGAGCGCACCGACCTGAGCGAAGCGGCTACGGCCGCGCCGGCCCCGACGACGACGTGAGCCGCGCGGCAGACCTCCTCGCGGCACACCGCGAGGGCGTCCGCCTCGATCCCGACGCGATCGCCCGCTGCATCGACGCGTGTCTCGACTGCGCGCAGGCGTGCACGGCCTGCGCCGACGCATGTCTGTCGGAGGACGACGTCACCGAGCTCATCGCCTGTGTGCGTCTGGATTGGGTCTGCGCGGGGGCATGCGAGTCGGTCTCGCTGGCCCTCTCTGTGCGCGCCGGACACACCGAGACCCTCCGGGCGCTCCTGAACGCCTGCGCGACCGCGTGCCGCGCCTGTGCGGAGGAGTGCGAGCGGCATGCCCGGCACCACGAGCACTGCCGGATCTGCGCGGAGGAGTGCCGCGCGTGCGAGCAGGCCTGCGCGTTCCTGCTCGAGGCGCTCGACGGGCGGTAGACGTGGGCGCCGGCTACGTCGGCATCCTCTGCGTCGAGCTGCACTTCCCCGAGGCGGGTTCCCTGAAGGGCAAGCGCAAGCATGTGAAGTCGGCAAAGGCGCAGCTCCAGAACCGCTTCGGCGCGTCCGTCGCCGAAGTCGACCATCACGAGCTCTGGCAGCGCGCACGGCTCACGGTCGCCTGTGTCGCGCGCGAGCATCGCGAGCTCGAGGAGCTGCTCGAAGACGCGGTTCGCTACCTGAACGGTCAGGAATACGAGCTGGTGTCCGTCGAGCGCGAGGTGGTGGTCCCAGATGCCTGACCGGATGCGCCGCGTGAACGAGTCGATCAAGGAGGTGCTCGGGACGACGCTGCCCGAGCTCAAGGATCCCCGGATCGGCTTCGTCACGGTCACGGGCGTCGAGACGTCGCCCGACCTCCGGCATGCACGCGTCTTCGTCTCGGTGCTCGGCTCGGAGCAGAAGCGCGAGCGCAGCCTGCAGGGTCTGGCGGCCGCGCACGGAATCTTGCAGGCGCGCCTCGCGCGCGAGCTGCGGATGAAGCGCACCCCTCAACTGACCTTCGAATACGATCCGACGGTCGAGCGGGGGGTCCGGATGTCGAAGTTGATCGATGAGCTCGCCCCAGACGACGACGGTTCAGACTGAGCTCGCCGCAGTCGCGGACGCGATCCGCGCGGGTGACGGGTTTCTCGTCACGACCCACGAGAACCCGGACGGCGACGCGCTCGGCTCGATGCTCGCGACGAAGCTCGCCCTGGAGCAGCTCGGCAAGGACGCGCAGATGCTGCTCGTCGGCGATGCGCCGCTCCCTGGGGAGTACGGGTTCATGAACCTCGACGGCCTGCTTCGGCGGCTTCCGCCGGACACTGACCAGCGCATCCTCGTGGCTGTCGACTGCGCGAACGAGAGCCGGCTCGGACCCGATCCGGAGGTGCTTCAGCTCGTGCCGCAGGTGCTCAACATCGACCACCACCATGACAACACGCGTTTCGGCGACGTGAACGTGATCGACGCGCGCGCGTCCTCGACCGGCGAGCTCCTGCGGGACCTGTTCCGGCTGCTCGAGGTGGAGCTCACCTCCGACATCGCCGAGGCGCTGTACATCGCGCTGGTCACGGACACCGGACGCTTTCAGTACACGAATACGACGCCGAAGTCGCTGCGGCTCGCGGCCGAGCTCGTCGAGGCCGGTGCCGACCTGCATCGGATCTTCCAGGGCGTCTACGAGAGCGTGCAGTTTGCGAAGCTGAAGCTGCTCGCGCGTGCGCTCGAACGGGCACAGGTGTACGAGGGAGGACGGCTCGTGGTCTCGTACCTGCTGCGAAACGACTTTCACGAGGTCGGCGCGGCCGAGCCGTACTCGGAGGGGATCATCGACTACCTCCGCGCGGTCGAAGGCGCGGACATGGCCGTGTTGATCCGCGAGCCGCCGCGCTCCACCGGCCCCATGCGTCGCGTCTCGCTGCGGGCCAGCCATGACGAGCTCGACGTCTCGGCCATCGCGCGCAAGCGCGACGGCGGCGGCCACCGGCAGGCGGCGGGCTTCTCGAGCGAGGCCTCGATCGAGGAGATCACCGACTTCGTGCGCACAGAGTTCGCCGAGGCGCAGAAGTCCGCGGCGTGACGCGCGTAGCACGCGCGCTCGAGCCGGCCGGGATCATCCTGCTCGACAAGCCGGCCGGGAAATCGTCCTTCGCGGCGATCGCGGAGATCCGGAAACGCACGGGCGCACGGACGGGTCACGCGGGGACACTGGATCCATTCGCCACGGGGCTTTTGGTCACGTTGTCCGGTGCGGCAACTAAGGTGGCCTCGTGCTTCGTGGGACTCGACAAGCGCTACGTCACCGAGATCGATTTGACCGCGCGCACCTCGACCGGCGACCCCGAGGGGGAGGTGGTCGAACGCCACGAGGCGCCGGTGCGGGACGAGCTCGAGCGGCGGCTCGAGGGCCTCCGGGGTGAGGTCGA
This sequence comes from Gaiellaceae bacterium, assembly GCA_036000665.1. Lineage (GTDB taxonomy): Bacteria > Actinomycetota > Thermoleophilia > Gaiellales > Gaiellaceae > JACCTU01. The sequence goes on along the minus strand of DASYUZ010000052.1, from coordinate 18,259 downwards.
GCTGCCGATCCCCGCCGCGTCGGCGGTGAAGATCGGCGGTGAGCGCGCCTACCGCTTGCATCGCAGGGGCGTGCAGGTCGAGATGCCCCTGCGTCGTTCGCGCGTCGACGCGCTCGACGTCATCGCGTATAGCGGCGACACGGTCACGCTCGATCTGCGCGTCAGCTCCGGGACGTACGTGCGGTCGATCGCCGACGCACTCGGCGGACACTGTCTCTCGCTCCGCAGGACGGAGGTCGGGCCGTTCTCGGTCGACGAGGCCGACCCCGAACGCATCATCGCGACCGACGAGGCGCTCGCGAGGCTGGCGTGAAGGCCGCCCGCTCGCCCGACGAGCTCGCGCCGGCGCGCCGCGCGGTCGCGATCGGGACGTTCGACGGCGTGCACCTCGGGCACCGCCGGGTACTCGAGTCCGCCCGCGGCGCCGAGGGGCTGACGCCGACCGTGGTCACGTTCGACCCGCACCCGCGAACGGCGATGGGCAATCGCGTCGAGCTGCTCACGACGCTCGAGCGGCGGCTCGAGCTGCTCGAGGCGGCGGGCATGGCCGAGGCGCTGGTCGTCGAGTTCGACCTCGAGCTCGCGAGGCTGGCGCCGGAGGAGTTCGCGGAGCGCTACCTACGCGCGATCGGCGCGGAGGTCGTGGTCGCGGGCTCTGGGTTCGGCTTCGGACACCGCCGCGCCGGCGACCTCGCCCTGCTCGCGCGTCTGGGGTTCGACGTGCGGCCGGTTCCACTCCTGGACGGCGTCTCGTCGAGCGCGATCCGCGCGCTGCTGAAGGCAGGCGAGCCCGAGCGCGCCGCACGGATGCTCGGACGGCCGCCCGAGGTCGAGGGGACCGTCGTCGCCGGCGACGAGCGCGGCGGGACGCTCGGCTTCCCGACCGCGAACCTGCGTCTGGACGCGGACCTGCTGGTCCCGCGCTACGGCATCTACGCGGGCGAGGCGCTCGGGCATCGGGCCGCGCTCTCGATCGGCGTCAACCCGCACTACGGTGGAGAGGAGCAGCGTGTCGAGGCCTTCCTGCTCGAGTTCGCAGGGGACCTGTACGGCGAGCGGCTGGTCGTCGAGCTCTGGGACTACCTCCGAGACGAACGTGCGTTCGAGAGCGAGCACGAGCTCGTCGACCAGATCGCCCGCGACGTCGAGGCCGCTCGGGCAGCCAAAAGACCCCTCTGACCGGACACACCAGGCCGCAAGATTCGCCCCACGCTGGTGTCGATAGGAACATGGAAGGCAAGCGTGACGGGGGCCCCGACCTCGCCGTGTACGAGAGCGTCCAATGCCTGGAATGTGGGGCGGTGTACGCGAAGCCAAGCCGCGGCGGGACCGCCCGGTCGAATCCCGGGTGCCCCGAGTGCGGGTACGTCGGCTGGCTTGCGGTGAACGTCCCGTCTAGGGGAGAACGCGAGCAGCGCCACTCCGACGCGGATCGGCAGCTGGGCCGCTCCGCCCAATCACACTGACTCCGCCGAAGTAGTGATGCCGGTCCGGCCAGACCCGGATCGACCACCCGTGCGCCTCCAGCTCCGCGAGCGCCTCCTCTGCCACGCCGGGCTCCGCGTTCACGAGACGCGCGACCGGGTGGAACCGCGGCCGGTCGACGGCCCTTTGCGGCTCCAGGCGCTCGTCGAGGATCCCCGCGGCGACGGCCACGAGCGCGGTGCGGAGCCGTGTGCCGCCCGCGGATCCGATCGCGAGCGCGAGGCCGTCGCGATCGAGGGCGACGCTCGGAGCCATCATCGAGCCCATCCGGTCGCCGGGAACGAGCTCGCCACGCACCAGATCGACTTCCCCGAGCATGCTGTTCAGGTGCAGGTCGAGGCCCGGCACGTAGTCACCTGACCCGAGGCCGAGGCTCGTCGTGAACACGCACGCGTTGCTGTGGCGGTCGACCGTGACGAGATTGGTCGTATGCGAGCCGGGCCCCGGTCCGTCGTCGAACGCTCGCAGCAGCGTGATCACGCGCTCTCTCGGGCTGACGCCGTCCAGCGGCCCCCCGCGCTCCAGACGCGCGAGCGTTTCCGGCACGCCCGAGAGGCCGCCTCTCGTGAAGAAGCGCGTGCCCGCGAACGCCACCTCGACTGGGCTCGCCCACCGCGCCGCGTAACCCACGAGATCGTTCGCCGTGACGAGTCCGCCACGTTCGGAACACAGAGCGACGATCGCCTCCGCGACCGTGCCGTGGTACACGGTCTCCGGGCCCTCGTCGCGGACAAGCTCGAGCGTACGGACGAGCCCGGGCTGGTGCAGCGTGTCTCCTGCCCGCAGGAGCTCTCCGTTCGGCGAGTACATGCGTTTGCCCTCGTTCATCGTCATGACCGGCGCGAGCATCGACAGGCAGCTCGCGTGCGCCGGCGGCATCGGGACGCCTGCGCGGGCGATTCGGATCGCCGGCTCGACGAGGCGTACCCACGGGAGACGCCCGTATTCGCGCCACAGTGCACCGAGCCCGGCCGGCACGCCCGGCACCGCGAACGAGGCAGGCCCGACGGCGTAGTGCACCAGCTCGGTGCCGAACGGCACCTGGAGCTCGATCATCTCTCCGCCGCGCTCCGACGGGACGGCCACGAAGCAATCGAGGGCCCGCGCCAGCGCGACCGAAGCGTCCCAGTAGATCGCGTGGCCGCCGCCGAGGAGGCCCGTCATCACGGTCTCGGCGACGCACGAGGCGAGGCAGGCCGCCACGGCCGCGTCGGCCGCGGAACCGCCCTCCTCCAGGATCTCGAAGCCTGCCTCGCAGGTCGCGGGATGGCCCGCGGCGACTCCGGCGAGCATCGTTCGCTACCCTATCCGCCGACCGCAGCCTCGGTCGTGCGCGCTGCTTCCGCGCGACGCACTGGGACTGCGGAGTCTTCTACCGGGAGGTCTCATGGGTCTAACCAAGGAAGCGAAGCAGGAACTCATCGGGAAGTTCGGCGCCGGCGCGAGCGATACAGGCTCGACGCGCGTTCAGGTCGCGATGCTCACCGAGCGCATCAACCAGCTCACCGAGCACCTGCGCACGCATTCGCACGACCACCACTCCCGGCGCGGGCTGCTGAAGCTCGTGGGCCGGCGGCGCCGGTTTCTGAACTACATGCAGCGGAACGACCTCGAGGGGTACCGCGCATTGATCAAGGAGTTGGGCCTGAGAAGGTAGGCGAGACTCGAATCGGAGGGTGGAAGTTTGAGCGAGCGCCGCGGCGGCCGCGACGCTGGGTCAAACCTCCACCTTCCCCGAAGGACGGAGGTAGAAGTTGAGTGCACTTGCAGAGCGCGTCGGGACCGTCTCGGTCACCGTCGGCAACGCGGACATCTCATTCGAAAGCGGAAACCTCGCCAAGCAGGCCGACGGTGCCGTCGTCGTCCGCTCCGGCGACACGATGATCCTCGCGACGGCGCAGGGCCGGATGGAGGCGCGCGAAGGCGCGGACTTCTTCCCGCTCACCGTCGACGTCGAGGAGCGCATGTACGCCGCCGGGAAGATCCCCGGCGGTTTCTTCAAACGCGAAGGACGCCCGTCGGAGAAGGCAATCCTGACGGCGCGGATGATCGACCGCCCCATCCGGCCGCTCTGGCCGAAGGGCTTCAAGAACGAGGTGCAGGTGATCGCGACGGTGCTCAGCGCCGATCTCCTCACCGCGCACGACATCCTCTGCATCAACGGCGCGTCGGCCGCGTTGATGGTCTCGTCGCTCCCCTTCCTCGGTCCGGTCGGCGCCGTGCGGGTCGGGCAGATCGACGGCGAGCTCGTCGTCAACCCGTCGCTGCGCGAGGTCGAGGACAACTCGACGCTCGACCTGATCGTGGTCGGCACGAAGGACGGTCTGACGATGATCGAGGCCGGTGCCGCCGAGGTGCCCGAAGAGCGGCTGCTCGAGGCATTCGAGCTCGCGCACCGCGAGATCGTGAGGATCTGCGAGGCGCAAGAGGACCTGCGCCGCCAGGTCGGCAAGCCGAAGTTCCTCGACCCCGAGGTCAGCGCGGAGGTCGAGGAGCGCGTAGCCGATCGCCTTCGGCAGCGGATCGCCGAGGGCGGGTTGCGCGAGGCGGCAGCGTTGATCGAGGAGCTGACCGACGAGCTCGCGCCGCCGCTCTCGATGGACTCGACCGAGGAGGACATCGTCCGCCGAACGCAGGTGAAGGCGGCGGTCGCGATGCTGCTCGACAAGGTTCGGCTCGAGGCAGTGGAGCCGCACGTGCGGCAGCAGTTCGAGGACGACCTGCGTGCACTCACGGAAGCGGAGCAGGACTCCAAGGAGCTGAAGTCGGCGAAGCGGCACCTGCTCTTCGACCGCATCGAGGAGGCCGTGGAGCTGCCGTTCCCGGTCGGACCCGCGACGGTCGAGGGCGAGGGCCCGGTCGTGAAGGACTCGCTCACGCGCCAGTACGTGAAACGCGCTGCCGAGGCGATCTACAAGGAGCTCGTCCGCCGCAAGATCGCGGTCGACAAGCGTCGCCCCGACGGCCGCACCGCGGAGGAGATCCGACCGGTCTCTTGCGAAGTGGGCGTCAGCCCGCGCACGCACGGCTCGGCGCTCTTCCAGCGCGGACAGACGCAGATCATGTCGCTGCTCACGCTCGGCACTGCGAAGGAGGGACAGAAGATCGACGACCTCTCCCTCGAGCAGGAGCGCCGCTTCATGCACCACTACAACTTCCCGCCCTACTCGGTCGGGGAGACGGGGTTCATGCGCGGCCCGAAGCGGCGCGACATCGGCCACGGCGCGCTCGCGCAGCGGGCGCTCGAGGCGGTCATCCCGCCGGCTGACGAGTTCCCGTACACGATCCGGATCGTCTCCGAGACGCTCGAGTCCAACGGCTCGTCGTCGATGGGCTCGGTGTGCGGCTCGACGCTCGCGCTGATGGACGCCGGCGTGCCGATCAAGGCCCCCGTGTCGGGCATCGCGATGGGCCTCGTCAAGGAGGGCGACGACTACGTCATCCTCACCGACATCCAGGGCGCCGAGGATCACCTCGGTGACATGGACTTCAAGGTGGCCGGTTCCCGCAACGGCATCACTGCGCTGCAGATGGACATCAAGATCACCGGCGTCACGCAGCAGATCATGCGCGACGCGCTCGCGCAGGCGACTCGCGCCCGCGAGTTCATCCTCGAGAAGATGCTGGAGGCCATCCCGGAACCGCGCGCCGAGCTCCGCGGCCACGCGCCGCGCATCTCCACGGTCAAGATCAACCCGGAGTACATCGGGATGGTCATCGGCAAGGGCGGCGAGACGATCCGCGCGCTCGAGTCCGACTACGAGGTCCAGATCGACATCGAGGAGGACGGCACGATCCTGATCTACGCGACCGAGGGCGACAAGGCCGAAGCCGCGATCAACGCGATCACCTCGCTCACGAAGGAGCCCGAGGTGGGGGACACCTACACGGGCAAGGTCGTGAAGACGACCGACTTCGGCGCGTTCGTCGAGCTGAAGAAGGGCACGGATGGTCTGCTCCACGTGTCGAACGTGGGCCCGGGCCGCGTTGCGCACATCGAGGACGTGATCTCGCGGGGCGACGTGCTGGACGTGATCGTGCAGGAGGTCGACAAGGAGCGCGGCCGGATCGGGCTCAAGCTCGTCGCCAAGCACGAGAACGGCTCGCTCGTTCAGCCCGAGGAGCTGATCGAGCGCGCGAAGAACGCGCCGCCGCGCGAGCCACGCGAGGAGCGGCCGCGCGGCGACCGCGATCGCCGAGGCGGTCGCGGCGGCCGGGGCGGTGGTCGCGACCGCGAACGCGCCCCGCGCGGCGACAGGGAGTGAGAAAAAAGGGCGGCCCCTGGGGGCCGCCCTTTTTGACACCGTTCGTCGATCGCGGCGCGGTTACGCGGAGACGATCACGACCGGCGTGCCGATCCGGACGCGCTGGTACAGCCACTCCGCGTCGGGGATGCGCATGCGGATGCAGCCGTGCGACGCCGAGTAGCCGATCGACGCGGCGTCGGGAGTCCCGTGCATTCCCACGCCCCAAGCCGAGAGGCCCATCCACCGCGTCCCGAGTGGATTCCCCGGCCCCGGAGGCACCGGGTGCCGGCCGCGCGCCCAGTCGGAGTCCGGCGGGTACCACCACGGATGGAGCTGCATGTCGGCGACGGTGAAGGTGCCGAGCGGCGTCGGATAGCGCGCTTGCCCTGTGGCGATCGCGATACGGCGGACGAGCCGACCGTGCTCGTACACGTGCAGGCCCTTCGACTCGCGGTGAATCACGATGATCGGGCCGAGGTTCTGCCTGGTCACGCGAGGTGCAGTGGTGCGGAAGACGGGGACGACCGGCTCGCGCTGTGCGAGGCGGAGCGCACGCGCGATCGCTGCCTGCGTCGCGCCCCGCAGGAGCTTGCGGCCCGCGGCCTCCGGTGCGACGACCGGTCGGAGCCGCGCGTCGAGACCGGTCAGCCGCGCGTCTCGCGCCGGTCGCGAGAAGCGGCGGTCGAGCGCGGCGACGTACGCGGCAAGCCTGCCGGGAACGACTGCGGCGGCCACGTCGACGTCGGCCCCGGGCGGGGCGCTCAACGCCTCAGCGACGGCGGCGTCGACTGCGAGGTACGCGCCGAGCTGGTCCGTCCTCGCGCTCCAGCGCCGGCTCCGGAGCTGAAAGGTGACCGGACTGTCGAGCCCTCGCCGCAGAGACGCTCGCGCTTCCTCGGAGCCAAAGCCGCCGAGGGGTAGTCCCGCAACCGTGACGCCGAGCGCGATCGGCTGGGGAGCCCGTCCCGCGGCCGGGGCGGCGGCGCACGCGACCGCCGCGACGGCCGGGACCGTGAGCAAGCGGATCGCGGAGCGGCGAAGCCACTGCATCGGCCGCTGGATTGTGACGCGTAATCGACGATTCGGCCAGTTACGGGCCGACCGGCACGTTCATGTCCGTGCGGATCTCGGTGGCAGTAAGCGCCCGGCGGTAGATCCGCAGCTCGTCGATGAGCCCGCGGTACGACTCGCCCCTCACGACGTTCCCGCCGATGCGCAGCGGCCCGGACGAGGTGCTGATGCTGCCGCCGGCCGAGCGGCTCGCGGCGAGGCTGCCGTTCACGTACAGCCTCACGGCCGTCCCGTCGTACGTCGCCGCCACGTGCGTCCACGAGTCCTGAGCAATCCTGTTCTGGGCTCTTGCGACCACCTCGGTTCCGCCGAGGAGTGCGTGCGCGCTCGGGCTGTCGTCGCCGCCGCCCGAGCGGGAGTTGGCGTAGAGCCCGTACACGATCGCGCTCGAGTTTTCCTTCACCGCGACGGGGCGGAACTGGGTGGTGCTCGACGGGCGCACCCACGCCTCGATCGTCATCGCCCCCGTCAGGTCGAGGGAGGCAGCGTCCGCGACGCTCACCAGAGCCGCCGTATCGAACAGCAGCGAGCGGCCGAACTTGCCGGTCGATGACCAGGTCGCGCCCGAGATCGTGCCCCGGTTGCCGTTGCCCGAGACGTCGTCGGCGATCGTTCCGCTCCCGGCGTCGAACGAGTACGCGGCGACGAGGCCCTTGAGGTTGTCGACGGTCACGTCGACCGGCGCCGACGTGCTCTGGTTCCCCGCGGCGTCGCGGGCGACCGCGGTCAACCGGTGCGTGCCGTCGGGCGACTGCCGCGTGTCCCAGGTGACCGAGTAGGGAACGGTCGTGTCCTCGGCGCCCAGGTTCACGCCGTCGAGCTTGAACTGCACTCCGGTGACGGAGACGTTGTCAGAGGCGCTGGCCGATACCGCGAACGTGCCGACGACCGTGCTGCCGACCGCCGGCGAGAGGAGTGCGACGACGGGCGCAGAGATGTCGCCGGCGATACCCGTGGCTTGCGCGGAGGGTGCGCTGACGTTGCCGGCTGCGTCCTCTGCAGTGACGCGGTAGTAGTACGTGGCGGGAATGAGCCCGGAATCGGTGTACGAGGCACCGGTCGGCTGCGCGATGACGGTGCCCGGGTCGGGCACGAAGCCCGGTGTGGTGGAACGGTGGACGTTGTAGCGGACGACGCCGACGTCGTCGGCCGACGCGTTCCAGGTCAGGCTGACCGTGCCGAGCGAGCCGGTCGCCGCCACGCCGGTGGGCGCCTCGGGGGCCAGAGTGTCGGTCGAAGAATCGCCGGTCGCCTCGGCTGAGGCCGCGCTGACGTTGGCCGCGGCATCCTCGGCGGTGACACGGTAGTAGTAGACCCCGGGGACGAGCGCGGCGTCCGTGTACGACGTCCCTGTCGGTTGCGCGACGCGATTGGCCTCGTCGGGAACGAAGTCGGGTGCCGTTGAGCGGTGAACGTTGTAGCGCACGACGCCCACGTCGTCCGTGGACGCACTCCAGGCCAGGCGGACGACGCCGAGCGAGCCTCTCGCCGACAGGCCGGCGGGCGCGGTCGGGGGCGAGGTGTCTGCGGCTGCGATCCCGCTTGCCTCCGCCGAGAGCGCGCTGACGTTGCCGGCCGCGTCGGCGGCGCTGACGAGGTAGTGGTAGACGCCCGGCGTGAGCGCGTCGTCCGTGTACGAGGTCCCCGTCGGCTGCGCGATCAGCGTGCTCGCATCGGGGACGAACGGCGCTGTCGTCGAGCGGTAGACGTTGTAGTGCGCGACGCCGACGTCGTCGTTCGAGGCGCTCCAGGTCAGGCTGACCGCGCCCACCGAGCCGGTCGCGGACAGCGCTCCGGGCGCCGTCGGCGCTGTCGTGTCGGCGGCGTTTCCGCTCGCCTCCGCAGAGGGCGGACTGACGTTGCCGGCTGCGTCCACGGCCGTGACGCGGTAGAAGTAGATCCCCGGGCTCAGCCCGGCATCGGTGTACGAGGTACCCGACGGCTGCGCGACGCGGTTCACGGCGCTCGGCGTGAAGCCGGGCGTCGTCGAGCGGTGGACGTTGTAGTGGGCGACGCCGACGTCGTCGCTCGAGGCGTTCCACACGAGGCTGACTGTGCGAAGTGAGCCAGTCGCTGACAACCCTGCCGGCGCCGTCGGCGGGGTGGAGTCGGCCGGCGGTGGAGGCGGCGTCACGGGCGTGTTCATGTCGCGCTGGATCTCGGTCGCCGAGAGCGCGCGGTTGTAGACGCGCAGCTCGTCGATCAGGCCGTCGAAGTACTCGCCCCAAACCGCGTTCCCGCCGATGCGAAGCGGCCCATCCGAGTTGGGCATGCTCCCCGAGACCGAGCTGCTGCTCACGAGCGCCCCGTTCACGTAGAGCCGCACCGTCGCGCCGTCGTAGGTGGCAGCGAGGTGTGACCATGCGTTCAGCGGCAGCTGCGCCGAGCCGGCAGCCTGCTGCTCGGCGCCGTTGGTGAACGTGACCGCGTCGGGAACGGAGGTGTTCGTGCCCGCGTACAACCCGTACACGAGATCCGCCGGCTGCTCCTTGATGAGCACCGTGCGCCAGATCCCGCCGAGTGCGACTGGCCGGACCCACGCCTCGAGCGTCATCCCGTCAGTCAGGTCGAGCGACGGCGCGTCAGGGACCGTCACCCAGTCCCTCAAGCCGCCAAACGAGAGGGCACCATCGACCCGTCCTGCTGCCGTCCACACCGCGCCGGAGATCGTGCCGACGTTCCCGCTGCCCGAGATGTCGGGGACGGTCGTTCCGGCGTCGGCGTCGAAGGAATACGCTGCCACAAGGCCCGCCGAGCCGGTGTTGTCTGCCGACGCGGTCGCGAAAGCAACGTTCGACGGCGGGCTGCTGTTGCCCGCCGCGTCGTGCGCGACGACGAGGTAGTAGTACGTCCCGGGCGCGAGCCCTGTGTCCGTGAAGGTCGTCAGCGTCGTCTGGCCGATGCGGTTCGCGGCGCTCGGGGTGAAGCCCGGCGTCGTCGACCGGTGGATGTCGTAGCCGGTCACGGCGACGTTGTCGACGCCGGCCGTCCACAGCAACCCGGCCGAGCCGAGGCCGCCCGTTGCAGACAACGCGGACGGCGCACTCGGCGCCACCTGGTCCTCCGAGGGCGCGGGAAGCCGCACGAACGACGCGACCGACGGGACGCCGTTCGTGTCGACCACGAACAGCATGTAGTAACCGGGCGGTGCGACGTTCCCGTTCGCAGGCGCCGTCACGTCGAGGCCGCCGGAGGTCGCCGTGAAGGTCAGCGGGACGTAGCGCTGGTTCTGGTCGAAGGCGTGCGTGACGGCCGGCGTGCGGACGAGCGCCACGGAGGCGATCCGCGCTGCGTCGGGCGTCGAGACCGAGAACGTGCTCGTGTACTGCACGGTCGACGGCGCGGATGTAATCGACGGGCGCGCTCCACGGAACAGGTACGGCGGCGAGTACACCTCGGCGCTGTCCTGGTCGATCGCCGACGCCGGAAGCGCTCCACCGCCGGCCACGAGGACACGCGCATCAGGCAGAAGGAGCGCCGTGGAGTGATAGAGGCGCGGCGTTTGCATCGGCGCCATCGTGCTCCAGGTCTCGGTCGCCGGGTTCCAGATCTCCGGGCTGAGGACGCCGTTCGCGAGGATCGTCCCCTCGGACGTGCTGTCGCCTCCGACCGCGAGAACGTTGCCGTCGGGGAGCGCGACCAGCGTGTGGTACGAGCGCGGGAACGACATCGGCGCCACCTCGCGCCAGGCGGGTACGGAAACCGTCGTGTCGAGCACGGCCGCCCTTCCGTGCACGACGAGGTCCTTGTAGTCCGGGTCGGTCCACTTCCCGGTCTTCAGCACCTTCCCGGGCCTGTACATGACCGCGCTGTGCCCGTCGATCGGGCTCAGCGCGAGCGGCGACCACGTGCCCGTGGCGACGTCGAGGGTTCTCGATTGCTGCTCGGGACCCGCGTCGAGGACGCGTCCGTCCGGGAGCACGAACATGAACGGGTAGAGCGGCAGCGCCCGCGCAGCCGTCGGGAGCGAAGTCCACGAGTTCAGCCGCGGGTTGTAGATCTCGGGCGTGTCGTTGGAATGGATGCTGAGCGGCGTGATCGGCGGCGTGTTGTCCTGCACGATCGAGTCTCCGGAGACGACGAGGACGCGGCCGTCGGGGAGCGTCGTCCCCGTCGGGTACCACCGAGCCTTTGACATGTCGGCCCCGCGGGTCCAGGAGTTCGTCGACGGATTGAAGAGGTTCGTCTCCGTCAGCCCGTTGTTCGGCGAGACATGGCCGCCGACGACGATCGTCCGGCCGTCGGCGAGCGCGAGCTGGCCTCCGCAGAAGAGGTTGCTCGCGTTCGGAACCGCCGTGAACGTCCCGGTCGCAGGGTCCCAGAGCCGCTGCGAGTTCGGGCCGTTGCCGAAACCATCCCAGACGAGCACGTTCCCGCTCGGCTGGAGCACGGAGTGCACGGCGACGAGGGGCCAGGTGAGCACCGGCCCCCACTGGCCGACGTCGCTCGGGAGTGCTGTGGCCGCGGCCGTGCGTGTGTGGGCCTGGGTCCGCTTCGAGGAGGCCCGCTGCGCACTGGCGGGCACGGCCGCGACCGCCGCCCCCAGCACAAGTACAGCGAAGCGCACCCAAAGGCGTGCGGGTCGGCCCATCTAGCACTTGTACTGAGCGCCCCTGTGGCCCACAACTACCCGTACGGCGGGGGTCGAACGGAAGGACCCAGCCGGGGGGGTACGATCCCCCCGGTGCAGAAGTACGTCCTCTCGGAACTGGACTCCGGGGAGCGGGTGATCTCCGAGCGAGTGCCGTCGGTGCGCTCGGTGGCGCTCGGCTTCTGGATCGGCGCCGGCTCGCGCGACGAAACCGAGGCGAAGGCCGGTGCCTCGCACTTCATCGAGCACTTGCTTTTCAAGGGCTCGGCGCGCTTCGGCGCCCAGGAGATCGCCGAGGTCTTCGACGGCCTCGGGGGCGAGCTCAACGCCGCAACGTCACGCGAGCACACGGTCGTGTACGCGCGCGTGCCGGACAAGCACCTCGAGACGGCCGTCGACGTGATGACCGACATGGTCTTCGCGCCGAAGTTCGACGAGGTGGACGCCGAGCGGGAAGTCGTGCTCGAGGAGATCGCGATGTACGAGGACACGCCGCAGGAGCTCGTCCACGACCTCTTCTCGGAGGCGGTCTTCGGCTCACACCCGCTGGGCCGGCCCGTGATCGGGACGCGCGACGTGATCGCAACGATTCCGAAGCGCTCGATCGCCGCCTACCACCGCACGATGTACACCGCCGGCAACGTCGTGATCTCGGCGGCCGGCAACCTCCAGCACGACCGCCTCCTCAGGCTGCTCGAGAACGCGCAGCGCACCGCCCAGCAACGAGGCGCGCGCGTGCGGCCGCCGCTCGTCAAGGTGCCTCCGGCGGGCGTCCGCTTCCAGAAGAAGAGCACCGAGCAGTACCACGTGTGCGTCGGCGCGCCCGGCATCTCGCGCTCCGACCGGCGCCGCTTCGCGGCGTCGCTGCTCGACGGAATCCTCGGCGGCTCGGCCTCCTCGCGCCTCTTCCAGGAGATCCGCGAGAAGCGCGGGCTGGCGTACGCCGTCTACAGCTTCGGCGCGCAGTACTCCGACACTGGACTGCTCGGAATCTACGTCGGCACGCGCGAAGAGAACCTCGGCTCGTGCCTGGAGATCGTCGCGGAGCAGATCGCGGACATCGCGGCCGGCAATCTGCGCCCGCGCGAGCTCGAGCGCGCGAAGGAGAACCTCAAGGGCCGGATCACGCTCTCGATGGAGTCGACGTCGAACCGCATGAGCCGGCTCGGCAAGTCGCTGATCACGGACACCGAGCTGCTCTCGTTCGAACGGATCATCGCGGAGATCGAGGCCGTGCAGGCGGAGGGAATCGCGGAGCTCGCGTCCCTCCTGCTCGCGCCCGACCGCCTCTCGGCGTCCGGGATCGGGCCGAGCGAGACGCGCTTCCGCCGGGCGCTCGGGCGCCTCCATCCGGGGCTGCAGGCGCGCGCGGCGTGAAAATCGCGCTCTTCGGGGCGCGGGGGAAAGTCGGATCCGTGTTGGCGCCTGCACTCGCTGCGGCGGGGCATGAGGTCACGCCCGTTTCGCGCGGCGACGAGCCGAGCCTCGAGGGGCACGATGCCGCGGTCGACTTCACGTGGCCGGACGCGGTGCCGGTCAGCGTCACCCGCTGCATCGAGCAGAGGGTCCCGTGCGTGATCGGGACGACCGGTGCCGACCTCCAGGCGCTCGGCGTCCTCGCGCGTGAGCGTGGCGTCGTCCTGTTCCACGCGCCGAACTTCGCGGTCGGCGCGGTCCTGATGATGCGATTCGCCTCCGACGCGGCGAAGCGGATGCGCCACGCCGAGATCGTGGAGCTGCACGCCGACACGAAGCGCGACGCGCCCTCCGGGACGGCGAAGGCGACCGCCGCCCTGATCGGCGGGGACACGCCGATCCACTCCGTGCGGCTGCCCGGCCTCGTCGCGCACCAGGAGGTGATCTTCGGCGGGCCGGGCGAGATCCTGACGATCCGGCACGACACGACCTCTCGCGAGGCGTTCGTGCCGGGTGTGCTGCTCGCGCTCGAGCGCTTGCACGACCTGCCGCCGGGCCTGACCGTCGGGCTCGATGCGCTGCTCGGGCGCTAGAATCGCCCCGTGCTCGGCGAGGTGCTCACCGCCGTCGTCACACCGTTCGACGCTCGCGGCGCGATCGACCTGACGCGGTTTCGCGAGGTGTGCGCGTTCGTCGTCGACAACGGGTCGGACGGCGTCGTCGTCGCCGGCACCACCGGCGAGGCACCGACGCTCTCGGACGAGGAGCGGCTGACGCTCTTTGCCGCCGCGGTCGAGGAGCTCGAAGGCCGCGCCTCGGTCGTCGCCGGCACGGGAACGTATTCGACCGCGCACTCGGTGCACCTGACAGAGAAGGCGCACGAGCTCGGCGTGGATGCGTTCCTCGTCGTCGCGCCCTACTACAACAAGCCGCCCGCGCGCGGGATCGTGCAGCACTTCAAGGCGATCGCGCAGGCGAGCGACAAGTCGATCGTCGTCTACAACATTCCGAGCCGCGTGGTGATCAACATCGAGTCCGAGACGATCGCGGAGCTCGCCGAGATCCCGAACGTCGCCGCCGTGAAGCAGGCGAACGATGACCTCGAGCAGGCGAAACGCATCGTCGAGCTCGGCCTCGATCTCTACGCGGGCGACGACAACCTGATCCAGCCGTTCCTCGAGCTCGGCGGGACCGGCGGCATCTGCGTGCACACGCACGTCGTCGGGCCGAGGGTGAAAGAGCAGGTTCGGCGGGGGCGAGCGGGCGACCTCGAAGGCGCGCGGCAGATCGACGAAGAGCTCGCGCCGGCGTACGAGCTCCTCAAGGTGGTGACCAACCCGATCGCGATCAAATGCGCCCTCAACCTGCTCGGGCACGAGGTGGGCGGGCTGCGCCTGCCGCTGGTCGAAGCAACGGACGAAGAGCGCGAGCGCGTTCGCGGCTGCCTCGCGCGCTTGCGGCTGCTCGAGCCGGCTCGCGTGTAGGTCCTACGCGACGACGCGCAGCTCGGGACCGGCGAAGAGCTCGGGCCGCTCGCGGAAGACCTGCTGGAGCGCATCGACGACCGTCGGGCAGAACTGCGTGCCGGCGTGGGCTTCGATCTCTTCGAGCGCGTCGCGCGTCGGCCGCTGCACGCGGTAGGGGCGGTCGCTCGTGAGCGCGTCGAACGCATCCGCGACGAGCACGATCCGCGCGGGAAGCGGGACGTCCTCGCCGCTCAAGCCGTCCGGGTACCCCTTGCCGTCGAGCCGCTCGTGCGTCGAGCGCGCGATCTGGCGGACGAACGGGTGGAGGTCGATCTCCGCGAGGATGTAGTCCGAGATGATCGGGTGGCGCTTCATGAGCGCCCACTCTTCCTCGTCCAGCGCCGACGGCTTGTGCAGCACGCGCTCCGGGATCCCGATCTTGCCGATGTCGTGCAGGAGCGCACCGATCTCGATCGCCGACGCGTCGGCGTCGCTGTAGCCGAGCCGGCGCGCGAGAGCGCCCGCGATCTCCGCGACGCGTTCCGTGTGTCCGCCGGTGTAGTAGTCCTTGGCCTCCATGCTGCGCGAGAGCGCCGCGATCGTGTCGCGAAGCGTCTTCTGCACCTTCTCGACGAGGCTCGTGCTCTCGATCGCGGTTGCGAGCTGGGGGAGCAGCGTCTCGCGGAGCCGGAGCCAGCGCTCACCGCCGCCGCCGTCGAGCTGGACGCGGGCGACCACCTTGCCGCCGGCGACGAGCGCGTCGCCTGAGCCTTCGTCGCCCAGCCGGAGGAGCACCTGCTGGCCGGTCAGGCGGCTCACCTCGGCCTGGGCGTAGGCAAGCAGCGAATCCTGGTCGTGGGCGCGCGCGGCGAGACCGCCGGCGAGCTCGAACAGGGCGCGCAGGTCGTCGTTCCGCGCCTCGACTTCCGAATTCTTGGCGCGAATCTCCTCGACCGAAGTGCGCGTGTGCTCGACGTACTGGCGGACCGAGAGGAGCGCGAGTACCGGCGGGAGCGCGAACACGGCCATGCCGACGATCCCGAGCTCCTGGTACGCGAAGGCGACGCCGAGCGCCAGCGCGCCGAACGAGAGGTAGTGGAACCGCGCCCAACCGAAACGTTCGCGCCACACGGCCGGGATCGACCGGCTCTCGGACGTCCCGATCGCGACGCAAAGGAGGCCGTTGTTGATCGTCGCGTAGACGGCGCCTGCGGCAAGGGCGGCGGGCAGAGCCGTCCATGATCCTCGCTCGAGCGCGTGGTAGGTCACTGCCCCGAGACCTGCAGCCAGCGCGAGCTGGGCGG
Source organism: Gaiellaceae bacterium (assembly GCA_036000665.1). Lineage (GTDB taxonomy): Bacteria > Actinomycetota > Thermoleophilia > Gaiellales > Gaiellaceae > JACCTU01. Next base: position 2,679 of record DASYUZ010000052.1, on the reverse strand, counting down.
AGTCGAAGACGGTTCGATGGAGCAGGCGACCCCGTCTCCACTGCACGAGCGGCGTCAGGATCGCGATTGCCATTGCCGGTCCCGGCCCGAGGACGAATCCCGCCGCGAGCATCCCGACGGCGGCCACGCCGATGTGCCCGCCGCCGTAGCCCTCGACGGAGAAGAGCTGCAGCCCGACGACGAGCAGGAGGAACAGGACGAATTCCCACGGCGAGCTCACGAGCGTCTCCGCTGTGGCTGAGAGCGTTGGAACGAACGCCGCGGTCGCTGCAACGCACGTCAGCGTCACGAGGAGGCCCACCCGCGAGTCGAGCGCGGTTGTCTGCTCGGTCTCGCTCACCGTTAGGGCGCGAACCAATCCTGGAGCGTGGATGTCCAGGTGTTCGCCGTCCACGTGTTGGCCGTCCACGTGTTCGCCGTCCACGTGTTCGCCGTCCACGTATTGGCCGTGTAGTCGCCGCCTTCGGGCGCAAGGCGTCGCCCTCCGCTCGCAGGGCGCAGCGCGTGGTTCGCCGACTGGGGCCGTCCCCGGAAGAGGACGGCGCGCCGGAGGTCGAGCGTTCCGGCGGGGCTGCCGGTAACTGCGCGCGTGGTCCGGGTCAGTACCCACTTGACCTGGTCGGGCGTCCATCCCGGATGCTGCTGGAGGAGGACCGCCGCGGCGCCTGCGACCTGCGGAGCCGAGAACGAGGTGCCGCTCATGAACGCGAGGCCGGGCGCAACCACGTTCGCTGCGGGCGCCTGCCGGCCGAGGGTGGTCGCCGGCGGGAGCAGCGAGACGATTCGGCGGCCGGGCGCGAGCAGATCGGGCTTCGCGAAGCCGTCGGCCGTGGGCCCGGTCGCGGAAAACGACGCGGCGACGTCGTCGAAGCGATCGAGCGTTGTGCCCTGGTCGAGCGCGCCGACGCTGATCACGTACGGGTCGTTGCCCGGCGCGTAGATCGCGCTGCCCGGTCCGAGATTTCCGGCTGCGGCGACGACGACGACACCGCGGCGCCAGAGGCGCTCGACCGCCGCATCGAGCGCGTTCGTCCGGTAGAAGCTCGGAAGCGTCTCGGCGAGCGACAGGTTGACGACGCGGATGTTCAGGCGCCGGTGGTTGGCGAGCACCCACTCGATGCCCGCGAGGACGTCGCTCGTGTACACGCCGTCGGGCTGCGACACGTTGACGTCGAAGACTTGCGCGCCCGGTGCGACGCCCCGACTCGCCCCGTCGAGGGTGCTGCCCGCGAGGACGCCCGCCACGAATGTCCCATGCCCGTGGACGTCCGGCCTGGGCCCGCGGCCGAGGTCGACGTGCACGAGCCGGCTCCCGAACGCCGGGTCGGCTCCGACGCCGCTGTCGAGCACGGCGACACCGACACCGCGGCCGGTCCGGCCACGCTGCCACGCCTCAGGCGCCCCGTCGAGAAGCGCGAAGCTTGCGCCCAGCGAGACGGCCGGCTCCGTCTCCGACGTCGGCCGGACGGGCACGTCGAGCGTGACGAACCCGACGCCCGCCTGCGCCGCGAACTCGTCCAGCGACCCCGCCGCAATGCTCACGCTCGTGACGGCGCCGTCGAGCTCCCGCCGCACGGCGGCGCCCACGTTGGCGCTCGCCGCGGAGACGTCGTCGCCGAAGACGAGCACGCGGAGCGGAAGCGCGGGATTCACGCTCTCGACCTCACGCGCGACCGCGGCGAGGACGGGATCGACCTTCTGGCTCTCGGCGAGGGGCTCGACTGCCGGTGGGGCCGTCGGCTCCGGCGGACTCGGGTCGGCGCTCGGCCCGCCGCTCGCCCCGCCGGAGTCGGGCTCCTGGGTCTCGCCGGTCGCGGACTCGTCCGGCCGCTCGTTCGCGCCGCCGCCGGGCTCGGGGTGGCTCGGGCCGTTGCCGCTCGGTTCGTTCGATCCGTCGCGCCCGCGTCCGGCCGGATCGGCCGCCTCGGGCTCCGCGGGCTTCGTTTCCTTGTCGCCGTCCTCGTCCTCGAGCGTCAAGGCATGCTCACCCGCCGCGCTGCCGTGAGGCGCGCCGGGCTGGGGACCGCGCTTCGCGCTGGTCGCAGCGGGCAGCGCGAACGCGAGCAAGAGCAGGGCCGCAGGCAGAGCCGCCCGGACGAGTCGCCGCAAGGTGACATCCACGGTCTGGTTGTCCGTGTGACGGCCCTCGGCTGCCTCCCCCGACCGGGGGATCAAGGCCCGCGCGGGTCGAGCTCGAGGCCGCCGACCGCCGCCGGCAGCAGGGGCCTACGGGGCCCGACGGTACGCAGGAAGGCGAGGCCGCCTGCGGTGAGCAGGAACGCCGTCGCACCGAGCAGGACGACACGCGCCGCGACGAGCTCGTGGGCGAGCGGCGCGACCGCGACGGCGATCATCATCGTCGTCATCATCAGGGACGACGCGAAACCGAAGACCGCGCCGTAGTAGCGCGGGTCCGCGTCGCGCTGCACGGCGGTCTCGAACAACACGTCGGTAGTCCCGTCGACGAAGCCGATCGCGCCGAGCACGAGGAGGGCGGTCGGCGCGTCCCGTCCAACGGCGAGAATCGCGAGGAACCCGGCCATCAAGATGAGCGCCGCGGCGATCCAGCGGCCCGCCGCCGGACCGGCCTCCGTGAACCCGATCGCACCTTGACCGAGTGCGAGGCCGAGCGCGAGCGCAGCGATCCCGAACCCGTAGCCGCCTGGGCCGAACCCGAGA
>DASYUZ010000051.1:0-5276 GCA_036000665.1 Gaiellaceae bacterium | reverse complement strand
GTCGCGCCGGCGGAGAAGCCACCCGGACGCCACGAGCAGGGCGGCGAGGTACGCCGCGAGCACGAGCAGCGCCTGCACTCCGCCGACGAAAGGTCCGGAGAACGAGCCGGGGCCGTTGTTCGCGACGTCGTCCGCGGACACACCGAGTGCCGCAACGAGCGAATAGCCGTTCGCGCGCAGGAAGAACTCGACGAGGCGGTCGAGCAGGCTTACCTCGCCGGCGAGGGCGCTGAGCAGACCTTCGATCACCAGCGCGTAGAGGATCCCGATGCCGACGGCGAGCGATGTGCCGCGCGAAAGCACGGCGAGCAAGATTCCGAACGCTGCCCACACCGCGAGGATGAGCCACCCGGCGCCGAGCCCACGAAGGACGAGCCAAGCGGACGGCCACGCGACGTCTGCCCCTTCGCGCAACGCGATGGCGTAGCTCGCGAGCGCGCCCAGGGCGAAGACGACGAGCACGAACGGAACGAGTGTCGCGGCCAGCGCGAGGACCTTTGCGGCAAAGATGCGCAGCCGGCCGGGACGCTGGGTGAAAAGCGTCTTCAACGTCCCCCAGCCGTACTCGCTGCCGAAGGCCAGCACGCCCAGTTGCAGCGCGAACACGCCGCCGAAGAACGGGAAGCCGGCCATCAGGTTGCCGACGAGCTGCTGCGGCAGCAGATCGGTCAGCGGCTCGCGCGACGCGCCGTTCAGATAGCCGACGTACGGCACCACGTACGCAAAGACCAGCGCGAGGAGGGTCCAGATGCCGAGCAGGATCCACGTGCTCAGCCGTTTTCGCACCACCAAGAGCTCAGCGGCAACGCTTCGGGTCATGCTGCGTCCTCCGTCAGTTCGAGAAAGACCTTCTCCAGCGACGCACGCTCCGGGCGAAGCTCGCCCACCGCGATTCCGGCTTCGACGAGGGCGCGGATGATCGCCGGCGCTTCGGTTGAATCGGCGTCTACCCGGAGGCCGCCGTCGATGCGGGCGACCTGCTCGATCCCTCGGAGCGTTCCCACTACCCGCTCGGCTTCTTCGAGCGGCTCGGCGCGCAGCCACAGGCGCTCGCGGCCTCGAAGCTCGTCCACCGTTCCTTCCCCGACGAGCGTTCCCTTCCTGATCACGCCGACGCGGTCGCAGATCTGCTCGACCTCGGTCATCAGATGGCTCGAGAGGAGGACCGTCCGCCCGCCGCGGCCGAGGCCGCGGATGAAGGTGCGCATCTCCGCCATACCGGCGGGATCCATCCCGTTCGTCGGCTCGTCGAGGATGAGGAGCTCGGGGTCCTTGAGCAGTGCAGCCGCGATTCCCAGCCGCTGCTTCATTCCGAGCGAGTACGTCTGGAAGCGATCGCCGGCACGCGGGGTGAGGTCGACTTCGGCGAGGGCCGGTTCGATTCGCGTCTCGGGGACGCCGGCGTGCCGCGCCAGCACCAGCAGGTTGTCCCGGCCGGACAGGAAGGGATAGAAGCTGGGCGTCTCGATCAGCGCGCCGATGCGGGCGAGTCCGTCCGAAGACCCCGGAGCGGTGCCGAGCACCAGTGCGCTGCCGGAGGTGGGGCGGACGAGCCCCAGCAGCATCCGCAGCGTCGTCGTCTTGCCGGCGCCGTTCGGGCCGAGGAAGCCGTAGACCTCGCCGCGGCGAACGCGCATCGCCAACCGATCCACGGCGACGATCCGCTCGCCGTAGCGCTTGCCGAGGTCGCGAGTCTCGATCACGAAGTCGTCACTCATGCAGGCCACGTTACGGGCGCGGCGCCTGCGCGCACATCGCCCCCGGGGAGGAATCTCCACGTCCTCCTGCAGGAGGACGTGGATCCTCCCTGAGGGCGACTCCGTCGGCGCTACCTTCCTGAGATGCGAACCGTTCGGCGTAGACAGCTCTTGCTCGACGCGGTGATTGCGGCTGCGGTCTTCGCGGTCTCGCTAGCCGTCCTCTCCCGCGGCCGCTTCGACGGCGTCGAGCGCGATCTCGACGTGCTTGGCGGCGCGCTCGCTGCACTTGCCTCACTTCCGCTGGGCGCGCGCCGGCTCGCACCGCTTCAGGTGTTTGGCCTCGTGACCGCGGCAACTGCGGCGCTCTACGGGCTCCGATACGGCCTCGGACCGCCGGTTGGCTTCGCGATCGCCCTCTACACGGTCGCCGAGCGCCGTAACGAGATTCGCCCTCGGACCTGGACAATCGCGCTCGTCGCGAGCATCGTCGCGCTGCTCGGGCCGCACCTGGTCCGGGACGGGTTCGCGCCGGAGCTTTTGCTCGGGGCCGCCGTCTGGGCCGCCGCCTGGTTCGCCGGCGACCGCGCCCGTCTGCGGGGCGAGCGGCTCGCCGAGCTCGAGGAGCGGGCGCTGCGCGCGGAGCGCGAGGCCGAGCGCGAGCGTCGCCTCGCGGCGGCCGAGGAGCGCACCCGCATCGCCCGCGATCTTCACGACTCCGCCGGCCATGCGATCAACGTGATCCTCGTCCAGGCCGGCGCGGCGCGTCTGCTCCAAGAGCAGGATCCCGAGCGATCCCGGGAAGCGCTCGAGACGATCGAGGAGGTGGCACGCGACACGCTCGACGAGATCGACCAGCTCGTCCGGGCACTGCGCGAGAACGGCACGGCCTCGGGGGTCGAGCCGCCGCCCGGCCTCGCTGCGCTCGAGACGCTCGCGGAGCGCCACCGCGCCTCCGGTCTCAAGGTGACCGTCAGGATCGACGGATCGCGGCGCCCGCTCCCCCCGGGAGTCGACCAGGCGGCGTACCGGATCCTGCAGGAAGCGCTCACGAACGCTGCGCGACACGGGCGCGGCAGCGCGGACGTCCAAGTCGCCTTTCGCTCGAGCGCCGTCGAGCTCATCGTGACGAACGCGGCGCGGTCCGACGGCGCGGGCGCCGCTCCCGGCGGCGGACACGGGATCGTCGGCATGCGCGAACGCGCGTCACTCCTCGGCGGCAACCTGGAGACCGCCACGAGCGACGGGCTCTTCCGCGTCCGAGCGCGTCTCCCCTACGGCGGAGAGCAGCCGTGACACCCGTTCGCGTCTTGTTGGTCGACGACGACGATCTCATGCGCGCCGGCCTTCGTTCCGTGCTCTCGAGCGACGAGACGATCGAGGTCGTCGGCGAGGCGGGCGATGGGCGCGCGGCTGTCGAGCGCGCCAGTGAGCTGAGACCGGACATCGTCCTGATGGACGTCCGCATGCCCAATCTCGACGGCATCGCGGCCACGCGCGAAGTCCTGGCCGCGCGGCCGGAGGCGAAGGTCGTGATCCTCACGACGTTCGAGGAGGACGACTACATCTTCGGCGCGCTCAGCGCCGGCGCCTCCGGCTTCCTGCTCAAGCGCACGAGCCCGGAGCAGCTGATCGCCGCCCTCCACACCGTCGCGGCCGGCGATTCGCTGCTCTCGCCGTCGGTCACGCGCCGGGTGGTCGAGCGCATGGCGAAACAGCCTGCACTCACCACGTCAGCGAGCGAGCACCTCAACGAATTGACGCCACGCGAGCGAGAGGTGCTCGAGCTCGTCGCGCGCGGCCTCTCGAACAGCGAGATCGCGACCGCCTTCGTCATCGAAGAATCGACGGTGAAGACGCACGTGAAGCGGATCCTGATGAAGCTCCGTCTCCGCGATCGCGTCCAGGCGGTGATCTTCGCGTACGAGAGCGGTCTGACGCGGCCGGGATCGGGAACACCCGCGTAGTCACCTGCTGACGGCCGGCACGCCGTGCCGGGCCACGATTCGGTCGTAGTTGAGCCGGAGCAGGTCGATCACGTCCTCGACGTCGGCTTGGTCGTGGATCCTGCGCGCCGCGAAGCCCGGCTTGCCCGGAAAGACCGGGTGGTAGTCGATGCGTTGCTGCTCGAACAAGGTGGCCCAGACCTGCTTCGGGAAGCCGAAGTGGGCGGAGTGGTTTCCGTGCAGGTGACCAAGCTCGCGGCCGCCGAGCTTGAAGGCGAATTCGCCGCGGTCCCCTGGGCCCGCGGTAACGCCGGGCCATGACGTGACCACTTCGATGATCTGCTCACTTGCTGTCTGCGCTGTCGTCATGAGTCGCTCCTTCAAAGGTCTCTGACCTAGAAACGCTATGGGCCGCGGGGGTCCCAGGCGCCATGGGGAATTGGTCCTAGGCCGCGCCCATCTGCCGCCCTGGCAGCGCTGGCACGATTCAGGTCGTCAAAGGGGATGAGCCGACGGTTGGCGGACGAGGTGAAACTTGCGCTCGCTGGCGACACGATGCTGGGGCGGAAAGTGGCGGGGGCGTTCGTCGAGTCTGGTCCGGACGCGCTCTTCGCCGACGAGGTAGTCGCGCTCACACAGGCTGCAGATCTCTTCGTGCTGAACCTCGAGTGCTGCATCTCCGAGCGCGGCACGCCGTGGCCTGACTCACGCAAACCGTACTTCTTCCGAGCGCCGCCGGCTGCGACGAAGGTCCTCACCAGGCTGGGGGTGGACTGCGTGACGGTCGCGAACAACCACGCGCTCGACTTCGGCGCCGAAGCGCTCCTGGACACGTTCGAGCATCTTCGGACCGCTCGAATCGCGTGGGTCGGCGCCGGCCGGCGGCGCGACGAGGCCCAGGCGCCGGTCATCCTGGAAGCGAACGGCGTTCGTCTCGGCGTGCTCGGCTGCAGCGACCACCCGGCTGCGTACGGGGCCGGCCCCGCTTCGCCGGGGATCGCCCACGTCGACCTCCGGCACGGCCTCGACTGGCTGCCCGGCGCGATCGCTCGGCTCCAGGCCGAGGTCGACGTCGTGCTGGTCACGCCGCACTGGGGACCGAACATGACCCCCCGGCCGTTACCGCACGTTCGTCGCGCGGCGGCCGCCCTCCGCGCGGCCGGCGCGACGCTGATCGCCGGCCACTCCGCCCACGTCTTCCACGGCGTCCAGCGCGGTGTCCTCTATGACCTCGGCGACTTCATCGACGACTACGCCGTCGATCCGCTGCTTCGCAACGACCTCGGGCTGCTCTTTTTCGTCACCCTCGACCGAGGCGGCCCGCTCCGTCTCGAGGCCGTGCCGCTCAAGCTCGAGTACTGCTACACGCGCCTGGCCGACGGCGAGGACGCTGCCTGGATCCGCCGCCGCTTCCGAGCGCTCTGCGCGGCCCTCGGCACTGAGGTCGCCGAGGAGGACGAGCGGCTGGTCGTCGTCTGGCGCTCGTGAAGCGTCGGCGGGCAAAGGGGCGCGGCGACTCGGAACACGTGGCGGGGACGGGCTGAAACCTCGCCCGTCCCCGCCGTCCACTCGCGCTACTTCGTGTAGAGGAACTTCTTGAACTTCGGGTTGTTGACGTTGGCGCGGGTGATGA
>DASYUZ010000050.1:0-3755 GCA_036000665.1 Gaiellaceae bacterium | reverse complement strand
CACGATCACGCCCAGCGTGACGCTGTACTCGGCCATCGTCTGTCCGTCTTCCCGCCTCATGCTCAGATCATGGGCCGAGGGGCCCGGTCGGGCCTCACCCTTTTTGGGGGGATCAGCCCCGCCAGGCCTCGGCGAGCCGCCGCCTCGTCTCCTCGAGGTGCTCGGGGAGAACCTTGACGTCGGCCAGCACCGGCATGAAATTCGTGTCGCCGACCCAGCGCGGGACGACGTGGAGATGGACGTGGTCGACGACCCCGGCCCCGGCGGCCCGGCCCAGGTTCCACCCGAGGTTGAAGCCCTCCGGCGCGTAGACCTCGCCGAGGGCGGCGAGCCCCTGCCCGGCGAGGTGATGGATCTCGAGGGCCTCGGCGTCCTCGAGGCCGGCCAGCTCGCCGACGTGCCGCCGCGGGGCGATCATCAGATGTCCCAAGGAGTAGGGAAACTTGTTCAGCATCGCGAAGGCGCGCTCCCCGCGCCGGACGACCAGCCGCTCCTCGTCGCCGCCTTCCTCCGCCAGGCAGAAGACGCAGCCCTCCTGCTCGTCGGCGCCCTCGATGTACTCGAGACGCCACGGGGCCCAGAGCTGCTTGGTCACGGGCCGCTTCTACCAAAAGGGGTATGACAGGCGCGCCTCGGGCGGGTACAAGACAAGAGCCGTGTCGGTTCGGGGTCTTACTGCCGTCTTCGTTGTCGCGCTCGCGACGGCCGCGCCCGTGGGCGCCCGCCCGACGGCGGACCATGCATCGCTTCCGGACGCCGTCGGCGACGGGGATCCCGACATCACGAACGTCACGGCCGCGAGCAACGGATCCGGCGGCCTCACGTTCATCGTCGATATCGCCAACCGCACGGATCTCGCCGAGACGGAGTTCGTCCAGATCTTCATCGACTCCGATCACAACCAGGCGACGGGGACGCAGCCGAACGGCGTCGAGTACGCCCTGCAGATGGACCGCCAGGACGTAATGCTCTTTCGGTGGGACGGCGCCAAGTTCGCCCCGGTCGCGAACAGCTCGGCCTACGGCTACATCTTCAAGGGCTTCCGGCTCGGTGTGCGTCTGAGCGACCTCGGCTCGCCGACGGGGAGCATCTCGTACTGGGCTGAGACCGTGAGCGGCCAGAACGGCGACGATGCGCCGAACGGCCAGATCGCAGACTTGCCGCTCTCGACGACGCCGCTGCAGCTGAGCGTGACCGAGTTCGCCGCCTCAGCGAAGACCGTCAAGGCGGGGAAGCGCTTCGGCGCCGGCATGCGCGTGCAGCGGAGCGATCTCGAAGAGACCGCGAGCGCGGGCGAGGTCGGCTGCTCGGCGAAAGTCGGCGCCAAGCCGGTCAAGGTGCAGGCCAACTTCCCCGAGGATTTCGCGCTCTGCTTCGGCACGGCGCCGAAGTGGGCGAAGGGGAAGACGCTCAAGATCACGCTGACCTTCGAGCTCGACGGCGTCAAGGTGAGCCGCACCGCGAGCCTGAAGGTCCGCTAGCCCGTTAGAGCCACCGCTTCCACCGGAAGAACCCGACCAGCATCACGATCAGCGCGAGCATCGCGCCGATGCTCAGCCAGAACGCCTCGGCCGTGCCGAAGCCGGGGAAATCCACGTTCATGCCGAAGATGCTCGCGATCAGCGTCAGGGGAAGCAGCACGACGCTGAACACCGTCAGCACGCGCAGCACGTCATTCTGGTGGCGCGCGATCTGCGACTCGTTCGTCTGCTCGAGCGCCTCGACGACCTCCTTGTAGTTGTCGAGCAGGTCCCAGACGCGCTCGGACGCGTCGACGATGTCGTCGAAGTAGAGCTCGAGCTCCTCCGGCAGGAAGCGCTCGACGGTCCGCTCGAGCACGCGCAGCGTCGGGCGCTGCGGCTTCATGATCTTGCGATACGAGATGATCTCCTGCTTGACGTTCGAGATGTCGCGGACGACCTCTTCCGAGGCGAGCTCTTCGAAGACGTCGTCCTCGATGCGGTCGAGCTTGAAGCCGATCTTGTCGAGGATCGGGAAGCAGTAGTCGAAGAGATCGTCGAGCACCTCGTAGAGCAGCCGGCCCGAGCCCTTCGAGAAAAGCTGGTCGCGCAGGTCCTCGTCCTCGCGGCAGCGGTTGAAGAGGCGCGTCACGGGCAGCAGCTCGACGTTCGGGAGCGTGACGAGGTAGTCGCTGCCGAGGAAGATGTCGAGCTCGGCGGCGTTCAGGCGCTGGATCGCCTTGTCGAAGACCGGGAAATGCAGCACCGCGAAGACGTACTCCGGGTAGTCGTCGACCTTCGGCCGCTGCCGTTTCGAGAGGATGTCCTCGACGTCGAGCGGGTGCCAGCCGAAGCGCTCGGCGAGCTCGCTCGCCGTCGCCGGGTCGGGGGCGTCGACGTGAACCCAGGTGAGGCCCTGCGCCTGAAGCTCAGCGACGCGCGAGCGCGCGACGGCCTCGGCGAGGCCGGAGCGGGTGCGCGTGCGCCGGATGCGGGGAAGGCTCGGCACCGGTACTGAGCGGGTCGTCCGACATCACCGTAGGCACGTTCGCCATGGTACCCGCCGGGCCTCTTTTCTAGCGGCCTCGCCGGAGCTCCTGCGCGTGACTTTTCGCCTGCGGAAACGAAGTACTCGATGGTGAGCGATGCCGCCGAGCGCGCGTTCAAGAGGCACTACGCCGAGATCTTCCGCTTTCTGCGCCGCCGAACGGCCAGCGTCGACGAGGCAGAGGAGCTGGCGCAGATCGTCTTCGCCGAGGCGGCTGCGCGACTGCCGTCGCTCTCGGCGACGCGTGATTCCGTGCTCGGCTGGCTCTACACCGTGGCCAGGCGCCGGCTCATCGACCATCTGCGTGCTCAGGCCCTGCGCGCCGGGACGCTTGCCGAGCTCGACGCCGCGCGGCTGGCCGCCGTCGGCGACACCGAGTACGGGCCGACGGTCGCAGCCGCGATCGCCGCTGCCGTCGGACGGCTGCCGGAAAGCCAGCGCCAGGTCGTCGTGATGGCGTTGCTCGAGGGCCGGTCGTTCGCCGAGATCGCGCGCCGCGTCGGCGCGTCGGAAGGGGCGTGCAAGATGCGGTTCGCGCGCGGCCTCGAGCTGCTCCGCGACGATCTCGCCGCGCAGGGGGTCGAGCCGTGACGAGGGTCGCGCGCGCGCTGCTGCGCACGGAGGTGCTCGAGCTGCTGGCGGAGCGGCCCGATCTGGTTGCGGTCGCTGACGCCGTGAGCTCCACGCAGACCCGACCTCGGCGCAGGCGCCGCGGCGGCGTCGTGATCTCGGCGGGGCTCGCTGCCGCCCTCACGGTCGCACTCTGGCCGGGCGGCTCGAGTCCCGACTTCGCGGAACGCGCGAGCGCGGCAATCGGGAGCGGCCCCGTCCTCCACGTCGTCGTCGAGGCTCCGGCCCGGACGACGATCGTCGACCTCGCGAGCGGCGCAGAGACCGCAGTGCGCGTTCGGCTCGAGTACCGGTACGACGTCGAGCGAGGCCGGCTGCGGACGACGGTAAGCCGTGGAGGCCGCGTGACGGCCGACGTGCTGCAGGCGCCGACCGGCGCGCGTGCCTCGTCACGACCCGAGCTCGATCCGGCGCTCGTCGGATTCGTCAGCGGTTACCGCGAAGCTCTGGGCACGACAAACCCCGTCGAGGGCATTGTCGACGGCCGCCCCGTGCTCTGGCTCGAGTTCGGGACCGGTGCCTCGCACGAGCGCGTCGCGCTCGATCCGCAGACGCTGACGCCGCTGTTCGTGGAATCGCTGGTCGGGTCCCGCGTGCGTTGGCACGTGCTCGAGATC
>DASYUZ010000049.1:0-3245 GCA_036000665.1 Gaiellaceae bacterium | reverse complement strand
GCGTGGAAAACCGTGTGCGAGCAGCGGTGGATCGACGACGACTACCCGAGCCTGGTCGCGAACATGCGCCGGTCGTGGATCGGGACGCTCGCGGACGCCGGGATCACGACGCTCGAGGGGCTCGCGCTCGCGCAGGTCGACGCGATCGAAGGGATGCGGCCGGAGATTCTCGAGCGCATTCGCGACCAGGCGCGGATGCAGTACGAGGCTCGCACGGGCGGGCACGCCTGGAAGCTGCTGCCGGCGCAGCCCGACCACGGGCTCGCGCTGCTGCCGCGTCCGTCGGAGGGCGATGTCTTCTACGACATCGAGGGCGATCCGTTCTATGAGGCGGCGCGCGGGCTCGAGTACCTGCACGGCGCCATCGCGGACGGCGAGTTCCGCGCCTTCTGGGCTAAGAGCCGCGACGGCGAGCAGCGCGCGTTCGAGCAGCTCGTCGACTTCCTCACCGAGCGGCTGCTGCGCTACCCGGACATGCACGTCTACCACTACTCGCCATACGAAACGACGGCGCTGAAGCGGCTGGCCGGCGAGTACGGGACGCGCGAGGATCACGTCGACGAGCTCCTCCGCCGCGAGGTCTTCGTCGATCTCTACCGGGTCGTCGCCCAGTCGCTGCGGACGTCGCACCCGCGGTACGGGCTCAAGCAGATCGAGACGTTCTTTATGCCGCCACGCACGGACGAGGTCAGTGCTGGCGACGATTCGATCCTCGTCTTCGAGGAGTGGCTCGACACGGGGGACGATGCGCTGCTCGAGTCGATCGAGCGCTACAACGAGTTCGACTGCCGTGCTACGGAGAAGCTCCGCGAGTGGCTGCTCGAGCGGCGCACCGAGGCCGGCGTCGAGACGTGGAAAGAGCTCAGGGCGCCGCGCGAGATCACGGAGGAGAAGGCCGAGGCGATCGCCGAGCGCGAGGCGCTACGGCAGGCGCTACTCGACGGCGCCGAGGTCGGTGACGAGCTCTGGCTCGCGGCGCAGCTGCTCGAGTACCACCGGCGCGAGGACCGTCCGGTGTGGTGGAACTTCTTCCGGCGGCTCGACGCGACCGAGGAGGAGCTGCGCGACTGGGACAGCGAAGCGATCGCGGGGCTCGAGCCCGTCGGCGAGCCGGAGCAGCGCAAGCAGTCGCGTGTGTACACGCTGAAGTTTCCGACGCAGCAGTACAAGCTCCGCCCGGGCGACGTGGTCGATCCTGCGACGCGGCGCGCCGAGCGCATCGTGGAGATCGACGAGGAACGTGAGCTCGTCAAGATCGCGCGCGGGAAGAAGCGCGACGAGGATCCGCTGCCGCGCGCGCTGATCCCCGGCGGGCCGTGGAAGACAGATGCGCAGCGGGCGGCGCTGGTGCGCCTCGCTCGAGAGCTGCTGGAGCCGGCGGGGAGGTACGAGGCGCTGCGAGGCATTCTGCGCCGCGACCTGCCGCTCGGCGGCGAGCGGGTCGACACGAATGATCTCGAGGAGCTGAAGCGGTTGGTCTCGAGGCTCGACGGCACGCACCTCTTCATCCAGGGCCCGCCCGGTTCAGGGAAGACGTACACAGGCGCGCGGCTGATCGTCCACCTCATGCGCGAGGGCCACCGCGTCGGCATCTGCGCGCCGAGCCACAAGGCGATCCACAAGCTGCTCGGCGAGGTCGAGGACGTTGCCGAAGCGGAGGACTTCGCCTTCCGCGGCATCAAGCGCGGTGACGACGAGGAGAGCACGTACGAGGGGCGGTGCGTGACCACGTCGAAGGACATCGAGCTGTGCCGCGACGAGGAAGTGCAACTCGTCGCCGGCACCACGTGGCTGCACGCGCGCGAGGAGATGGACTCGACGCTGGACTACCTCTTCGTCGACGAGGCGGGGCAGGTATCGCTCGCCGACGCGCTGGCGGTAGGCACGGCTGCGCGCAATGTCGTCTTCCTCGGCGACCCACTGCAGCTCGCGCAGGTCTCGCAGGGCGTGCATCCGGGCGGGACCGGCTGCTCGGTGCTCGAGCACCTGCTCGGCGACGCGACGACGATTCCGCCGGATCGGGGCGTCTTCCTCGAGCGCACGTGGCGGATGCATCCCGCCGTTTGCGCGTTCATCTCCGAGGTCGTCTACGACAACCGGCTCGAGCCGGCGCCCGGCCGCGAGCGACAGGCGGTCGAAGGCGTGGGGGCGGGGATCCGCTACAAGCCGGTCGAGCATGCCGGGCGCTCGCAGTCGTCGTCCGAGGAAGCCGAGGCGATCGCAGCGGAGCTCGAGCGGTTGATCGGCCGCACCTTCACTGACGCGGAGGCGAAATCGTGGCTGCTCCGCTACGAAGACGTGCTCGTAGTCGCGCCGTACAACCAGCAGGTGCATTGCCTCCGCAAAGCTCTGCCGGGGGCGGTCAGGGTCGGCACCGTCGACAAGTTCCAGGGCCAGCAGGCGCCGGTCGTCTTCTACTCGACCGCGAGCTCGAGCGGCGAGGAGATCCCACGCGGGCTCGAGTTCCTGTTCTCCCGCAACCGCCTCAACGTCGCCATCTCGCGCGCGCAGTGCCTCGCGTACCTCGTCGGCTCGCCGCGGTTGCTCGACGTGCGCTGCCGCAGCGTCGAGCAGATGCAGCTCGTGAACGCGCTGTGCCGGCTCGTCGAGGTAGCGGACGAGCAGAGCCAGGGCTGATCTGACTTGAAAGTCATACGCGCCCGAGAGGGCGAACCGCAAGATCGTCGCCGCGCGGGTGTCCGCTTGATGAACCCCACGACCCCGGGAGACGTCATGGACGAAGAAACGCGAAACGCGCTCGCGGCCCAGATGCTTGCCGCGATTGAGGAGCTCGGCGTGCCCACGGGCGCCTGGCTCGTCGACATCGATCGCATGCGAGAGGACCTCGACCACACACAGACCGTTCTCCGGCGGATGGAGAACGCGATCATCCGCGCTGCGAAACCGCTCGACGACGATTCGAGCGCTCGGCCGACGGTCCGTTCGCGCAGGACGTCGCCGCTTCCGCCTCGCACGCCTGCAGCCACTTCGGCAAGAGGACCGCTCTGTGAGTGGCGCGCTCTCGGTCGCGGCCGTCGACGCCGCTGATCTCGCGGCGTAAGCGTCCGTGACGATTCGGTCATGCTGGTCCGGTGGCGCGGCCGGTCGTGCTCCTCTCGTACTTCGAGCTCGAAGACCTGCCGAAGCTCCTCGACGCGATCGAGCCGGCCGGCATTCCGAACGACGTGCCGGTCTACGTCGGGAGCTACGGCGTCAATGCGCAGGCGAGCCATCTCGTGCGGTCG
>DASYUZ010000048.1:0-10628 GCA_036000665.1 Gaiellaceae bacterium | reverse complement strand
GACTGGATCAAGCGCGAGGTCCTCGCCGTCGCTGTCGAGATCGACGGCAGGTTGACAGGGCCGCAGATCGCGAAGGCATGACCGCGAACCGGCTCGTCGTCGCAGCCGTGGCGCTCGTCGCGCTCGCTGCGGCGTTCGACGCCGTGCGCGGGAGCGACGCAGGTGTGCAGCCGAGTGCGCGGCCGGGGGCGCTGCACATCGACCTCGAGAGTGCGACCGACGAAGAGGTCATTGCGCGCAACCGCGTGTTCGGCGCGTTCGAGGGCGTCATCTCGAAGTCAGCCGTGTCCGGCGACGGCACTGCCGCGATCGGCGTCTCGAACGTCCCCGGTGACCGCCCCCCGACGGCGGCGATCGAGATCTGGCGCAACGAGCACCTCGTGCGCACGTTCCGCGTCCCGCCCGGCTCGTTCGCGCGCGGGCTCTGGTTCACGGACGCCGGCCCGATCGCGACGATCGGCTGGAACGGCCGCGGCTGGCTCTGGTCGCGCCACGGCCGCCGGCTTCAGCGCGAGACGTACTTTGCGTACGAGACGGGCTGAAGCCGGCAGCGTGGGTCAGGAAAGGGGCGGAGAGGGCAACGGTTCGGGGGGGAGATGCCCCGCGCCAGGCGGTAGGGCCCGGCTACCGGTCTGCGGCTCCCGGTTCCGTCACCCTCTCCTCGCGTCAAGCGGGCTGTCAGTCCCCACCGCTGACGCGTGCTTGTAAACCTCGGGGACACGCCGTTCCTGGAACAGCGAGTGCCTCCGGCCGGCCTCGATGACGACGAGTCGCCAGCGCAAGGTGCCTTCGCGGTCCGTGAACGTCACGTCGCACCAGTCACCGCCCACCGCCGGCTCGGGCAGCTCGTTCAGCTCGCCCAGGTAGCGGTCCGGGTCGAGCCGGGCGCCTTCCGGAGCGAGCGCCCACCAGAGACCGTCGTCGCGCCTCACGCGCGGCCTCCGACGGCTGCGCGCCAGTACTCGTCGCTCGGTGAGCGCTTGAACGCGTCCTCCAGCAGCGTTCGCGGCGTCTCGCCCACCTTGCGGCACGCGAGCACGACGATGCACTGGAGCGCGAGCTCGGTCGCCTGTGGGTCGATTTCGGCGCGCCGCTCGGTGAGCGCGCGCACGAGCTCGGGGTAAGTCGCCGCCTGGTCAGCCGCCTCCTCGAAGGCTTCTGCCATGGCCCGGAAGCTGCGGCCGTGGCTCACCGGGGCTTCCGTGACGTCAGACCAGCCGGCCATCTGCTCCTCCTTGTTGACGTCGCTGACGGGGGGCCCGCAGCAGGCGGCCGGGCCCCCCGTTCGCGACACGAGCGTGGCTCCTGGACCCAGCCACGCACGTTTTTGAGGTCTGTTCGGGTGCCGTCATGCCTGCGGATCGTTGCGAAACCCGGAAATCGGGAGGTAACCGGCCGGTAATCCGGCGTGCTAGCGTCATTTCGGCGTCAGTTCGAGGGAGGAATTGCGGTGGAGTTTCGGATTCTCGGCCCCCTGAGCGTCCGCAGAAGGGGCGAGGACCGGCCGCTACGTGGGGCGACTCAGCGCGCCCTGCTTGCGGTGCTCCTCCTGGACGCGAACCGGGTCGTCCCCCTCGACAAGCTCGTGGACGAGCTCTGGGGCGAGGAACCGCCGGATACGGCGGTCAAGATCATCCACAACGGGGTCTCCCAGCTCCGGCGGGTGCTCGGCGATCCGGAGCGCCTGGTCACGCAGTCGCCGGGCTACGTCCTGCGCGTGCAGCCCGGAGAGCTCGACGCCGAGCGTTTCCAGCGTCTCGCTGCCGAGGGGCAACGCGCGCTAGACCGGGGCCGTGCCGAAGAGGCTGCCGAACGGCTCACCGCAGCGCTCGACCTCTGGAACGGCCGCGCCCTCGCCGATGTCGCCCTCGAGCGGACGGCGCACACCGAGGCCGCGCGCCTCGAGGACCTCCGCCTGACCGTGCTCGAGGACCGGATCGAGGCGCAGCTCGCCCTCGGCCGCCACCGCGAGCTGGTCGCCGAGCTCGAGGCCCTGGTCGCCGAGCACCCGCTGCGCGAGCGCCTGCGCCTCCAGCTCGTGCTCGCGCTCTACCGCGCCGGCCGCCAGGCGGAGGCGCTCGATGCGTACCGGAGGACGCGCCAGTTCTTCGTCGACGAGCTCGGTCTCGAGCCCAGCCCGCCGCTGCAGCGCCTCGAGCAGGCCGTTCTGCGGCAGGACCCCGCGCTCGAGCTCGAGCTCGAGCCGACGCCGCGCGTCGAACGGCCGGCCGCGCCCCGGACGACGCCTCGCGAGCTCCGGAAGACCGTGACCGTGCTCGTCGTCGATCTCGTCCTCCGTGGCGAGCAGCTCGACCCGGAGGTGATCCGGCCCGTCGCTTTGCGCGCCCGCGATCTCGCGGCGACGGCGCTCGAGCGGCACGGCGCGAGCGTCGAGCACCCGCCCGGCGGCGAGCTGATCGGCGTCTTCGGGCTGCCGCAGGCGCACGAGGACGACGCGCTCCGCGCGGCACGGGCGGCGCTCGAGCTGCGCGACGCCGTGCGCGTGGTCGACGAGGAGCTCTCGACCCTCAACGGCGTCCGCGTCGTGGCCCGTGCCGGGATCCACACCGGCGAGGTCGTCGCGCCCGCCTCTGGCGCCCGCGTGCCGGTGGCGGGGGATGCGGTCGCACTCGCCGCGCGGCTCGCCCAGTCCGCCGAGCCCGGCGAGATCCTGCTCGCTACGTCGGTGGAGCGTCTCGTGCGCGAAGCTGCAGAGCTCGAGCGTCCGGAGGGCCGTGAAGCGCGGCTCGTCTCGATCGCGCCAGAGGCGGATGCGATCCCGCGGCGGCTGGGCCGCCCGATGATCGGTCGCGCACGCGAGCTCGACCAGCTGCGCCACGCGCTCGCCCGCGCGGACGCAGAGCACAGCGCCTACCTGTTCACGATCCTCGGGCCGGCGGGGATCGGCAAGTCCCGACTCGCGGCGGAGTTCGCGCGAACAGTCGAGGGCGAGGCGACCGTTTTGGCCGGGCGGTGTCTGCCGTACGGCGAGGGGATCACGTTCTGGCCGCTCGCCGAGGTTGTGCGCCAGGCGACGGGCGAGCGTTCACGGGAGGCAATCCTGCGGCTTGTCGAGGGTCAGCCGGACGCAGAGCTGATTGCCGACCGCGTCGCCGGCGCGATCGGTCTCGCCGATGCAGTGGGCGCCCCCGGCGAGACGTTCTGGGCGGCCCGGAAGCTGCTCGAGGCGCTCGCGGAGACGCGTCCGCTCGTCCTCGTCTTCGACGACCTGCACTGGGCGGAGCCGACGTTTCTCGACTTGGTCGAGCACATCGCCGACTCGACGCGCCGCGCGCCGATCCTGATCGTCTGCCTCGCGCGCCCCGAGCTCGTCGAGGAGCGCCGCTGGTGGGCCGGCGGCAAGCTGAACGCGACCTCGCTGCTTCTGGAGCCGCTGTCCGCGAGCGAGAGCGACGCGCTGATTGAGAACCTGCTGGGGGAAACCACTGTGTCGGCCGACGCGCGCATGCGAGCGGCGGAGGCGGCCGAAGGCAACCCGCTCTTCCTCGAGCAGCTACTGCTGATGGTCGTCGAGGAAGGAGCGTCGCTGGAGGAGGTTGCCGTGCCGCCGACGATCCACCTGCTGCTCGAGGCTCGCCTCGACCGCCTCGACCCGGACGTGCGCGCCGTGGTCGAGGGAGCGTCCATCGTCGGAAAGGAGTTCTGGCAGGAGGCGGTCGTCGCACTTGCGCCCGAGAGCGAGCGCGCCGAAGTACCAAACCGGCTCGACGAGCTTGTGCGACGCGAGCTCATCCGTCCGTCGCGCTCGCTCTTCCTGGGGGCGGAGGCGTTCCGGTTCAGGCACTCGCTGATCCGCGAGACCGCGTACCTCTCTGTGCCCAAAGGGGTTCGAGCCGAACTGCACGAGGGGTTCGCAAACTGGCTCGAGGAAACGGCGGGCACCGATGCGCCGGAGCTCGCGGAGCTGGCCGGGATCCACTTCGAGCAGGCGTATCGTTACCGCACGGAGCTCGGGAAAGTCGACGAGCGCACCCGTGAGCTGGGGCGGCGCGCTGCGGAGCGCTTGGGCGGCGCCGGGCGGCGCGCGTCGGCGGTGGGCGATATGCCTGCCGCGCTCCGGCTGCTGACGCGCGCGGACGCACTCCTCGCGGAGGAGGACCCGCGCGACCGTCGCCGTCTCGAGCTCCTCCTCGACCTTGTCGACGCGCTCCGCGATTCGGGGGATCTCCAGCGCGCGCGTGCCGTCCTCGATGAGGTCGTCACCGCCGTCGGCGCCTCCGGCGACGCGGTGCTTTCGTCGATCGCGGTTCTGCACGGCGCGCAGCTCGATCTTCAGACGAATCCGGAGATGAACATCGACTCGGTGCTGCGGGTGGCCGACGCAGCGATCGCTGTCTTCGAGCGTAGCGGCGAGGTGCGCCACCTCCCAGTGGCGTGGCGGCTGCTCGGTAATGCCCACCTCTTTCGCTGCCATGCGACGGAGGCGGAGGAGTCGCACCTGCAGGCGATCAAATATGCGCGCGCCGTTGACGACCGGCGGACCGAGGCACAGTCGCTGAACGTCATCGCAGGCCTCGCCTTGCTGGGGCCTCTGCCGGTTCCAGACGCCGTGCGTCGGTGCGAGGAGATCCTCGCGCGCCAGTCGGAACCGCGGCGTGTCCGTGCCTCTGCCTTGCGCGCGCTCGCGGGGCTCAGGGCGTTGGAGGGCCGGTTCGACGAGGCGCGCATGCTCGTTGACGACAGCCGCGCCATCCTGGAGGACATGGGGCTGCAAGTCGCTGCGGCATACGTTGCCGAGACGGCAGGACAGGTTGAGTTTCTCGCCGGTGATCTCGTGGCGGCGGAGCGCGAGCTCCGGAGGGGCTATGAGCCGCTCGCCGCGATCGGGGAGACGTCGGGCATTCCGATGCTTGCGGCGCAGCTGTCACAGACGCTTCTGGCGCAGGGTCGCACCGAGCAAGCGCTCGAATTCGCTGCGACGAGCGAGCGGGCGACCGGCGCGCGGGACGACCCCGGCGCGCAAGTCGTGTGGCGGTCCGCGCGCGCGAGGGCGGTCGCACGCCTTGGGCGCTACAGCGAGGCCGACGAGCTTTCCTCGGAGGCTGTCGGGATCGCGGCGACGACTGACTTCATCGTCGTTCGCGCGGACGCACTCGCCGATCGTGCTGAAGTGCTGCTCGAGGCCGAGAGAGCCGCGGAGGCGGCGGCGCCGGCGGCGGAGGCACTATCGCTGTACGAGCAGAAGGGCGCAGCCGCCGCCGCCGCCCGCGCACGTCGGCTACTCTCCGCCGCTCACCAGGGCTCAACCCCCCCGAATGGGGAGTTGGCCTCCGGCGCCGAACCCGCTTAGATACCCGCAAACAGAGCCATAGCCGCGTGGTGCAGGCCCACGGCGGTGGAGAGGAAGTGAATGCTCGTCGGTCGAGTCCTAGCCGACGTCGGGCACTCGTGTCGCGTGCTCGTATTGGGCCTGCTCGTGGCGGGGGTGCTTGCGGTCCCGCTGGCAGCGCATGGCGCCTCGGAAGAGCGCGCCCTCATCTCGTCTGAGCTGCTCGCGCAGGCCGAGGCCCATCCCGAGCAGGTCTTTTCCGTCATCGTCCAGGGCCGCGGCCGCGCACGAAGCGCAGACGTCGCGGCGGGCGTCGCCGAAGAGCGGGCGGCGGCACCGGGCAAGGGAAAGGGCGTTCGCAGGCGCTTCGTCACGATCAGCGGCGTCGCGGCGGAGCTGACGGGCCGCCAGATCGCGAAGCTCGCCGCGAGAAACGACATCCTCACGATCACGCGCGACGCTCCGGTCGCTGCGAGCGGCGGGATGCTCCCTCCGGGGGTCTCCGCTCCGCCGACGATCGGCGGAATGCCGCAGGAAGGACAGTCGCTGACGGCGACGGACGGCGTCTGGACCGGCAGCGAGCCGATCACATATGTTCGACGATGGCAAAGGTGCGACGCGCTCGGCTCTGTGTGCGTCGACATCGAGGGTGCGGCGGGTGCCGTGTACGCGATCGCGCCGGCAGACGTGGGTTCCACGCTGCGGGTTGCGATCACGGGGACGAACGCAGTTGGTTCCGCGACTGGAGTCTCGGACCCGACCGCGGTCGTCGTCGCGGCGCCCGTCGGCCCTCTGCCACCCGTCAATCTTTCGCTGCCGGCGATTGCCGGGACGGCGACTGAAGGCCAGACGCTTTCAACTTCGGAGGGGACGTGGGGTGGAAGCTTCCCCGTTGCGTACGCGTATCAGTGGCAGCGCTGCGACGCAACGGGCGCCGGTTGCGTCGGTGTGGCGGGCGCAACCGGCGTCAGCTACGTCCTTTCGGCCAATGACGTTGGCAGCACGCTGCGCGTCGTCGTCACGGCGTCCGACGCCGGCGGCTCGACCGCGGCTTCGTCATTGCCGACCACAGTCGTCGCGGCCGCTCCGCGTCCGCCTGCCGTCAGCGCGCCGCCTGCCGTAACCGGCGAAGCGCGCGACGGAGCGACGCTGAACGCGGCGCCCGGCGTGTGGACGGCTTCGGGCGCGTTCACGCAGTCCTATGCTTGGGAGCGCTGCGGTGCGGCGTACGGCCAGACCGTGCTCGCCGATCTTCCCGCGGGCTACTGGAGACTCGACAATGCGGGCGTTGCGGCCGCCGACGCGAGCGGCAACGGCCTCAACGGCCTCGTCTCGGGCTCCGTCCGCCAGGTCGACGGCGCGGCTGCGAGCTCGCCGGCTGTGGGATTCGGGACGGGCGCCGGCATCGAGGTCGCCGGCGTCACGAATGCGACGCTCGCGTCCGCGTTCACGCTCGAGGCTTGGGTGCGGGTCGATCGCGCGCAGCTCGACAGCGGGTTGCTTGGCCGCTGGCGCTACTCGGACGGAGGAGGTCAGCTCCTCTGGATCGACACCGACGGTAACTACGGGCTCGCCGTCGGACGAGACCCCGCGAACTACCTGAAGACCGCGGCCGCACCACAGGTCGGCCGCTGGGAGCACGTCGTCGGGACCTGGGACGGAGTCGCGCTGCGCCTCTTCGTCAACGGCGTCGAGATCGGGTCGAAGCCGTTCACCGGCCCGATGGGCGATCCGCTCCGCGATTTCGAGATCGGCAAGTACGGCGACCCGACGCGCTACCTCGACGGCTCGATCGACGAGGCGGCGCTCTACTACCGCGCGCTGGCCCCGGCCGAAGTTCGCAGGCACTACGACGCCGGCTGTCACGCGATCGCCGGAGCGACCGGCGAGTCGTACACCGTCGGTAACGCGGACCTCGGGTCGCGGCTGCGTGTTCTGGTCAAGGCTTCGAATGAGGCAGGGTCGGCGACGGCCGTCTCCGACGCGACCGCGGCGGTCGGCGGGGCGGCGCCCGCATCGCTGTCGCCGCCTCAACTTGCCGGCGCGCCCATCGAGACCGAGACGCTGACGGCGTCGCCGGGGAATTGGAGCGGCACGCAGCCCATCGAGCATTCGTACCGCTGGCAGAGGTGCGACGCGGCAGGCGCCTGCGCCGACATCGCGGGCTCGACGTCCGCCACCTACACGCTCACGACCGCCGACGTCGGCGCAACGGTGAAGGCCGTCGTCTCGGCGACAAACGCCACGGGCTCGAGCGAGACGGCGTCGGCGGCGACGCCCTCGATCGTTGCCGCGGCGCCCGCCGTGACCACTTCGCCGAGCTTGAGCGGAGTCGCGGAGGATGGTGGGACGATCGTCGCAGCCACCGGCGCCTGGAGCGGCCTCGAGTCCACGCGCGCAGTGCGCTGGGAGCGCTGCAACGCGGTCGGCGCCTCCTGCACCGCGGTTGCCGGCGCTGAGGGCGCGTCGTATGTCCTCTCCGAAGCGGACGTCGGCTCGACCGTTCGCGCGGTCGTCACCGCGACGAACACGGCCGGCAGCGCCTCGGCGACCTCGGCCCTAAGCGCGGTCGTCTCGGACTCGTTCACCGCGTTCCAGCAATGGCCGTCGGTTGTCGGTGCGCCGGCGTCGTGGGCGAGTGCCAAGGACAACGTCGCCGTTCCCGCGATCGCGATCGTCGACTCGGGGATCGAGGCCGATCGGCGTGACTTCGGCGGCCGCGTTGTCCACCAGGAGACCGTGACCTCGCTGACGCCGAACTCGCCCGGTGACGGACGTGGGCACGGGACGTTCGTCGCCAGCGTCGCCGCCGGGGAAGGAGCCGGTTACGCCGGCGCCGAGCCCGGCGCGAAACTCGTCTCGATCGACGTCCTCGACGACGAAGGGAAGGCGCAGACGAGCGATGTGATCGCCGCGGCGGACTGGATCTACCGCAACAAGGCCGCGTACGGGATCCGGGTCGCGAACTTCTCCCTGCACGGGACGACGCCGACGAGCTTCCGCTTCGACCCGCTCAACCGCGCGTTGCAGAAGCTCTGGTTCAGCGGCGTCGTTGTCGTTGCCGCCGCGGGGAACTACGCCGTCAACGGGGCAGCAAGCGACGTCTTGTACCCGCCCGGGAACGACCCGTTCATCATCACTGTCGGCGCAACGGACACCGCAGGAACACTCACTACGGCGGACGACTTCACCGCCCCGTGGTCGGCATGGGGTCACACCCCCGACGGCTTTGCGAAGCCTGACATCTCCGCCCCGGGCCGTTACATCGTCGGCGCTGTCCCGCCGGCGTCGACGCTCGCGGCCCAGCGGCCGGGCAACATCGTCGCGCCTGGGTACATGCAGCTCTCGGGGACGTCGTTCGCTGCGCCGATGGCGTCAGGCGCCGCGGCACACCTGCTCGCGATCCACCCCGAATGGACGCCGGACCAGGTCAAGGGCGCGCTGATGTACCAGGCGGTGCGGCTCCCGGCAGCACCGGACAACTCATACGGAATCGGCGAGCTGAACATCGGCATCGCATCGTCGACGGCATCCCCGCCGAACCCCAACCTGCCGCTCAACGAGTTCCTGATCCCCGATCCTGCCGGCGGGCCGGAGCCGGTATTCGACGAGGCGGGATGGTCGAACACGGTGCAAGCGGACGGGTTCTGGGGCACCGGGTTCTGGGGCACGGGATTCTGGGGCACCGGGTTCTGGGGCACCTACTACTGGGAACCGCCGCCGGCCACGACCCCGCCGACGGAAACCCCGGCCAACGGGACGGCCACGTCGTCGCTGAACAATGCGCTCGACGATTGGCTGCCGGCGGGCGGCTACTGGCTCACGCCGCCGTAGCGCTTAGTCGCCCGCGACGTATCTCAGGTCTGCGCCTCGGCGAGCGCGAGCTCGCGGCGCAGCTCGACCGGAAGTCGGAACTCGACGTCTTCCTCGACGATTCGGTACGGCGCGATGTCTTCGACGCCACGCGCGCGGAACCAGTCGCATACGCGCGCGACGAGCTTCTCGGGTGCTGACGCGCCGGAGGTGACGCCGGCGGTCTCGACGCCGTCGAGCCACTCTTCGCGAATGTCGGTCTCGTCGTCGATCAGGTACGCGGCGACGCCGTTCGCGCGGGCGACTTCGACGAGACGATTCGAGTTGGAGGAGTTGCGCGAGCCGATCACGAGCAAGAGCTGGATCTCGCCCAGCATCTCCTTGACCGCCCATTGCCGGTTGGAGGTCGCGTAGCAGATGTCCTCGCGCCGGGGTGCGTGGATCTGCGGGTAGCGCCGGCGCAGCACGGTGATGATCTCCCCCGTTTCGTCAACCGAAAGCGTGGTCTGGGTGATGTACGCCACCTTCGCGTCACCTGGCAGGTCGAGCGCCTCCGCGTCGGCGACGGACTCGATCAGGATCGTCGCCTCGGGCGCCTCGCCCATCGTCCCCTCGACCTCTTCGTGTCCCGCATGGCCGATCAGGACGATCGTGTAGCCCTCGGCTGCGTACCGCTTCGCCTGCACGTGGACCTTTGTCACGAGCGGGCACGTAGCGTCGATCGTCTTCAGCTCGCGCGCCGCCGCGTTCGCGTGCACGGACGGCGCGACCCCGTGTGCGGAGAAGACGATCGTCGCCCCCTCCGGCGCCTCCTCCTCCGAGTCGACGAAGATCGCGCCGCGCTCCTCGAGCTCCCGCACCACGTGCGCGTTGTGGACGATCTGCTTGCGCACGTAGATCGGCGCCCCGTAGTGCGCGAGCGCCAACTCGACCGTATCGACAGCCCGCTCAACCCCAGCGCAGTACCCCCGAGGCGAAGCCAGTAACAACCGCCTGACCATTGAAGGCATCGTATCCGGGCCCGTGGCGAGCGCCGGCTTCGCCGGCGCTCGCTCCAGCCCGAGCTAGAACTGCAAAAGAGACCCAAAAAAGTTGAGCCGCCGCAGGCAGCGACTTTTGGGTAAGAAAAGGCCGGCTGCTTCGGGGGGGTCGGTGCAGCCGGCCTCTTCAGATTGCTTACCGCGGACTCAAGGCCAGGTGGGCCGCGGTTCGCATCGCCCAGTGCGACCAAGCTAACTCCCGTGCCTGAAGGAGACAATGGGCCGATCGGCCCATCTTTTGAAGCTGGAGGAATGAGCCCTCACCGCAGGAAAGCGGTCAGCGAGGCTCATATCATCTCCAGGAGCGCTCAGTGACAGCCGAGCAGCAGGCCATCTACCTGAACGCGATCCCCCTGCTCGCGCTGGGGATCGTCTACCTGACCGCGGGCGCGTCGCTCGTGCCCGCGCTGCTCCGCGAGCGCCGACGCATGCGCGATCTTGAGCTGGCGCTGGCGCTCGTGTTCCCCTGCGGGGGCGCCGCCGCC
>DASYUZ010000047.1:0-32978 GCA_036000665.1 Gaiellaceae bacterium | reverse complement strand
TTCCAGTACAAGTTCGCAATCGCGGTGATCGTCGCGCTGCTGCACGACGTCCTGATCGCCGTCGGCATTTACTCACTCGTCGGCCGCGAGGTCACGACGTCGACTGTTGCGGCGATCCTGACCGTGCTCGGCTACTCGATCTACGACACGATCATCATCCTCGACCGCATCCGGGAGAACATCCCGCTGATGCGGCGCGTGTCGTTCGCTCGGATCGCGAACGTGTCGCTGTGGGAGACGATCCGCCGCTCGCTGGCGACGACGTTCATCACGCTGCTGCCGATCGGCGCGCTGTTCGTCTTCGGCGGCGCGACGCTGAAGGACTTCGCGTTCGCGCTGCTCGTCGGCATCGGGTCGGGCGCGTACTCCTCGATCTTCATCGCCGCACCGCTGGTCGCCGTGCTGAAGGAGCGCGAGCCGGAGTACGCGCGGCGGAAGGACGTGCCGGCGACCGACGAGGAGATGCTCGAGGAGGCCGAGGAAGCCGCCGCCGAGGCGCCTGTGCCGGCGCTCGTCCCGGTCACCGCGGCCGAGCGCGCGACTACCTCGGGCGACGGGTCGAAGCGCGAGCGCCGGCGGCAGCGGCGCCGCACGCGGCCGCATGGTCGAGCCCGTTAGCACGGCGAAGAACGTCCTCGAGGCGTTCGCGCTCTGGGCGCGCCAGGAGGGCAGCCGCGTCGGAGAACTCACCCGCGAGAACGTCAGCGCGCTCCTGCGCGAGCTCGGCTTCGTCACGCAGGCCGAGCACGAGGACCTCGAGCTCCGCGTCGCCCAGCTCGAGCACCGGATCCGCCTGCTGGAACGAGCCGCAGCGCCTGTCACACTTGAAGGCGATGGCGCAGCCGGCGACGCGGAACCTCAGCCGCCTCTCTGAGATCGCGCAGGTCGCGGTCCGGCACGGCTTCGGCTACTTCTTCGAGCGTCACCGCCTGCAGGACATACTTCCGTTCGGTGCGCGCCTCTCGACGCGCGAGGAGCCGTCCACACGCGGCGAGCGCCTGCGGGAGATGCTCGACGAGCTCGGGCCGACCTTCGTCAAGTTCGGCCAGCTGCTCTCGACGCGCCCGGACATCGTCCCGCCGGACATCCTCGTCGAGCTCCGCAAGCTCCAGGACGAGGTCAGGCCGGTCCTGTTCGCGGCCGCCCGCCGTGTGATCGAGGAGGAGCTCGAGCTCGACCTCGAGAAGCTCTTCCTCGAGTTCGACGAGCGGCCGATCGCGGCGGCATCGATCGGGCAGGTGCACCGCGCAGTGCTCCCGAACGGCGCACCGGTTGCGATCAAGGTGCAGCGGCCCGACGCGCCGCGGCAGATCGAGGCCGACCTTGCGCTCCTCTACCAGGCCGCCCGCCTCGTGCAGGAGCGCGTGCACGCGCTCGACTTCATCGACGCACGCGAGCTCGTCGACGAGTTCGCGACGCAGCTGCGCGCCGAGCTCGACTACACGCGCGAGGGTCGGAACGCCGAGACGGTCCGCCGGAACTTCGCGCGCGACGAGCACGTGCTCGTGCCGAAGGTGTACTGGAGCTATTCGCGCGAGCGCGTGCTCACGCTCGAGTTCATCGAGGGCATCCAGCTCGTCGACCTTCCACCGGAGACGCCGTTCGAACGGCGCCGCGAGCTCGCCTACCTGAGGACCGACGCCTGGAGGGCGATGATCTTCCGGCACGGCTTCTTCCACGGCGACCCCCACCCGGCGAACGTCCTCGTGCTCCCCGAGGGCGGGATGGGACTCGTCGACTTCGGAGCGACGGGCCGGCTGACCGACGAGGACATGACGAAGCTGACGCGGCTCTTCATCGACGCCGCGCAGGAGCGCGTCGACCACCTGCCGAAGCGGCTCGCCGAGCTCGGCGTGCGCTATCCGAAGGAGCGCGAGGCGGAGTTCCGCGCGCGCCTGCACGACCTCTACTACCGCTACTACGGCGCGCGGCTCGCCGAGATCGACCCGCTCGAGGTGATCCGCGAGGCATTCGACCTCATCTACTCGATGAACCTGCGCCTGCCGACGCGCTTCGTGCTCCTCGACCGCGCGATCGCGACGCTCGGCTCGGTCGGCATCGAGCTCTATCCGGACTTCAATGTCTTCGAGGTCGCGAAGCCGTACGCCCGGGCGCTGCTCGTCGAGCGCTTCACGCCCGAGCGGATCGCGGGCCGGGCGCAGCGCGAGACGATCCGAATGGGGCAGATGGCGCGCGAGCTGCCGTACCAGCTGCACGACATCCTCGAGGAGGTGCGCGACGGCCAGATCGAGGTGGGCTTCGTGCACAAGGGGCTGGACGAGTTCATGCACCGCATGGACGTCGTCTTCAACCGGCTCGTGATGGCGCTCGTCGTGTCGGGCGGCCTGATCGGCTCGAGCCTGATCGGCATCTTCGCGACGGGCGGTCCCCAGCTCCTCGGGCTGAATCTCGTGTCCGTGATCGGGTTTCTGCTCTCGGCCGGCCTGGGGATCTGGCTGCTCTGGGGCGTGCTGCGCTCAGGCCGGCTCTGACCGGTGGTGTGGGGCGCGCAGCGCGCGGCCTTCACGGCGCTCGAACACGGGAATATGCTCCGCACGGACAAGCGATACGGAGAGGTTGGTCATGTCACTGAAGCTGAACATCCTTCCGCCCAGCGTGAACAACATGTCCGTCCGCGTTTTCGTGCGGGCCGCCGGGCTCCCGTTCGAGGAAGAGAACGTGTGGGGGAAGACGCATTCGGAGGAGTACACCTCCAAGTGCCCGTCACGGTTGACGCCGTCGGTGGAGACCGAAGGGTTGCCCAAGGGTCTGCTCTGGGAGAGCTGCGCGGTGATGATGTACCTCGCAACCCGCGAAGGGCTCGACGACCTCTACCCGACCGACCTGGCGCGCCGGGCGATGGTCGATAGCGCGAACTCCTACACGATCAGCATGCTGTACCCGCTCGTGGCGCGTGCTACCTATCCGCGGCTGAACTTCGCCGGGTACCCGGGCGAGGTTGCCACGTCGGACGCATCCGACGACGAGAAGGAAGCGGCCCGCAAAGCGGCGGAAGCCGAGCTCCCGCGCATGTTGGAGGTCTACCGCGACTTCTTCTTGACCGACGCGGGCTTCATCGGCGGCGACAGGCCGACCATTGCGGACATTCGTTTTGCGAGCACGCTGGAGTTCCTCGCCGTTACGGACATCGAGCTCCCGAGCTGGGTGAGGGAATACATGGACCGTGTCGAGTCGGCGCTTGGCGAGGCGTACAGCGAGCCCGCTGCCGACGTTCGCGGCTACGTCGCTCAGGCCCAGGGCCAGGCGGTCGCCACGTAGCGGCGGTCACGGCACGCGCAGCGACTCCACTGCGCCGCTCGTGGTCAGCCCGGGCCTCGGCCCGCCTGCGAGCGCATAGACACGGCGGTTGAACGCGACGACGCCGAGGCCGTGGCGCGGCGTGGGGAGGTCCGGGAGGCGGCGCCAGCGGCGCGTCTTCACGTTGTACGCGTACACGGTCGCGATCGTGCCGGCCGGCTCCTCGCCGCCGACGCTGACGACGGTGTTGCCGATCGCGATCGCACCAGTGCCGCCGCGCGAGCGCGGGACCGGCGGGAGACGCGTCCACGTACGCGCGCCCGGCCGCCAGCTCTCGAGCGTGCGAACGTTCGTGTCGATGCCGGCCGTGCGTCCCGCGAGGGCGTACACGCGTCCCCCGGCTGCGGTCACGGCGAGGTGCTCGCGTTTGGTCGGCGCAGGAATCGTCCTCGCCTTGCCGGTGCGCAGGCCGAGCGCGAGCGCTGTCGTCGCCAGGCCGTTGCGCCCGATTCCGCCGGCGACGTAGAGCGTGTCGCCGACGATGGCGGCGCCCGCCGCCGCACGCGGCTCCGCCAGACGCCCGAGCTCTCGCCAGCGGTCGTTCTCGAGCACAAAGACGCGGTCGCTCGGCTGCTGGCGCGCGACGTACCCGCCGGCGACGACGATCCTTCCGCGCCACGTCGCGGCCATCGCATGATTCACAGCCTGTGGAAGGTCGGGCAGCCGCCGCCAGCGGTTTGCGCTTGGCGAGAACGCGTCCGCTTGCGCCGAGGTGTCACCCCCCG
The DNA here is from genome assembly GCA_036000665.1 of Gaiellaceae bacterium. Classification (GTDB taxonomy): domain Bacteria; phylum Actinomycetota; class Thermoleophilia; order Gaiellales; family Gaiellaceae; genus JACCTU01. The sequence goes on along the minus strand of DASYUZ010000047.1, from coordinate 28,935 downwards.
CTACGTAGCCGCCGACGACGACGATCTCTTTCCCATGGCGCGCAGCCGCAACCTCCGTGCGCGCGAGCGGAAGCTGCGCGTGACTTTGCCACGACGTCGCGCCGCCAAGACCGACGGCGACGAGCGCAAACAGACCCGACCGCGCGAGACGGCTGTCGAAAGCTCGTTGCACATTTGCTCCAAAGGACATCTCGACCCGCTCTCGCGCCGATGCTAGCTTCGCCGGCATGTCAGCCGCCGTCCTGCTCGCCGAACCAGAGTCCGCGTTGCGCGGCTTGCTCGAGCGCAATCTCGCCGAGGACGGGTTCGACGTCGTCGGCGCGCGCGCGTGCGGCGAGGCGCTCGAGCTCGCCGAGCGCGCACGGCCGGATCTCGTCCTCGTGGGCACTCCTCTCCCCGATGCGCCCGGCCTCGAGCTCTGCCGCCGCCTGCGCGAGGGCGAGCCCGGCCGATCCTGGAACCGCAACGTGCCGCTGATCGTCCTCGGCCAGCCGGACGCAGACGCTGTCGACCGTGTGCGCGCGTTCGACCGCGGCTGCGACGACTACGTACCAAAACCGTTCGATTACGAAGAGCTGCTCGCGCGCATCCGCGCCGTGCTCCGCCGTGCGTCGCCGTGGAACCGCGACCGGATCGAAGCGGGTGACGTCGTCGTCGACCGCGCAACGCGGCGCGTCACCGTGCTCGGACGTCCGGTCGTGCTCGCCGGGAAGGAGTACGAGCTGCTCGCGAAGCTCGCGACCGAGCCGCAGCGCGTCTTCACGAAGGACGAGCTCCTGCGCGAAGTCTGGGGCTACCGCTCGGCGTCGCGCACGCTCGATTCGCACGCGTCGCGCCTGCGGCGGAAGCTCAGCGAGGCGGGCGGCGGTCCCTACGTGCTCAACGTGTGGGGGGTGGGCTACCGGCTGCTGCGCGCCTAAAAAGGAAAGGAGGTCGCTCGCGGCCCGAGCGACCTCCTCTGTTCCCGTCCAGATGCTGAGAGGTGGAGCGCAACGGAAACTTGACCGGCGCGCGCGAGAATCCCTCGTCCGAGGCGGCTACGGCGCCGCGTTCGCGTCCGGCGCGTCGTTCGCACCGTCGCGGACGAGCGGTTGCGCGTTCGTCGGCGCCTCCGGTGCGACCTCGGCGAAGAGCGTTGCGTCGGCGGCGGGCTCGGCGGCTGGAGCCTGATCGACCGGCTCCTCGCGCACGGGCTCCTCCTGAACGGGCTCCTCACGGGCGGGCTCCGGCTCGGCCTCGACGGGTCGTTCGTCGGGCAGAGGCTCGGCCTCTCGCGCGGGCTCGTCGGCGACGGGCGGCTGCTGCGGCTCCTCGGCGTCGAGCGGCTCGAACGCCGCAGGCTCGGTCTCCACGACCGACGACTCGGCGCGCCGGCTCGGCACGAGCGTGCCTTCGTCGCCGTTGCCGGCGTCGATCTTTCCGGCGAGCGCGGGTGGGACCACCAGCGGCGTCGCAGTGCCGAGGAAGTGGGGCGCGAAGGAGGAGCGCTCGCTTTCCACGCCCGTTTCCGCGCCGGTCGGTGCAACCCGTGAGTCAGACGGACGCGGCCCTGTCGAAGCGGCAGAGTGCGAATGCACCGGAAGCGGGATGTGCGGTGGATGCTGGGCGACGACCGGGATCGCGCCGGCGGCTGCGGCCGCTGCGACGACAGCGGCGGCCTTCGCGGCACCGCCGCCGAAGAGTGCTGCAGCCCCGTCGCGCAGCCAGCCGAGCGGCAGCGCCAGCACGCCGACGCGCAGCCCCGACGACGAGCGGCACGCCGTGCACGAGCGCAAGTGGCTCTTCACCGCGCGCCGCTGCGTGCGCGAAAGCCGGGCCTCCGCGAGGCTCTGCACCGACGCGCAGTCGAGGCGCTCGCCAAACTCCAGCCGCTCCGCGAGCTTGTTGCGAGCGGCGAAGAGGGCCTGCTCGACCTGCTCGGTCGCGAGGTCGAGGCGCTCCGCGATCTCGGTGACGCGCAAGCCCTGCAGCTCGCGCAGCGCGTAGACGTTCCGCTGTCGTTCTGGCAGTGCGCGCACCGCCGCCACGAGATCCGCGCGCGCGGCATACGCGTCGAGCGGCTCTTCGAACGCCGTGTCGCGATCGTCGAGCGGGACGACGTCGCCACGCTTCTCGATCGCCTCGAGCGCCGCATTGCGCGCGATCCGGTAGAGCCAGGCACGGACGAAGGTGGGCGTGGAGCCGCGTTGCAACGCCTGGTAGGCGTTGAAGAGCGAGACCTGGGCGACGTCCTCGCCCGCAGCGCTGTCGCGCAGGATGCGGCCTGCGTACGCCGCGAGCGGGCGCGCGTAGCGCCGGTAGAGCTCCGCGAACGCGTCTTCGTCCCCCGCCGCGATCCGCGCGGCGAGGTCCTCGTCGAGAGGTCCCGCAGTTGGAAGGGCGCTCATGCCGGTAAGGAGTGAGATCGGCGCCCGAACTTGACCGGGCGCGCGAAGTTCACCCGTTCGAGTGAGAGAACAGGCGGTCGAGCGCGTCCCGCAGGCCGCTCGGCCGCGGCGCGGGACGGAGGAAGGCTGCGAGGCGCGCGGCCTCCTCCTCGTCGATCGAGATCGCGGCCTGGGCCTCGCCTTTCTCGTCCCAGACGCTGAAGCGCACGTGCGGCTCCTGGTCGGTCGTGCGCAGGTAGCGGGAGACGCGCAGCGAGCGGCCGCGGTCGAACCGCTCGTGGCCGAGGAAGAACTCGACGAGCTTCCTGCGCTGGACCGCACCGCACCAGGGGCAATAGCGGAAGGCCGGCTCGATCGGCTGCCCGCACTGGACGCAGCTCACCCGTGAAGCGTAATCGAGGCGCCTTCGAGTTGCAGGAGGCGTTCCTTGCGCTCGAGCCCGCCGCCGTAGCCGGTCAGGCTGCCGTTCGCGCCCACGACGCGGTGGCACGGAAGCACGATCGGGACGGGGTTCCGGTTCATGAACGTCCCGACCGCCCGGGCCGCGCTCGGGTGGCCGGCGCGGGCGGCGAGCGCGCCGTACGTCGTGACCTGGCCGTACGGGACCCGCGCGAGCTCGTGCATCACGCGCAGCCGGAACGGCGCCTCGACGCGCAGGTCGAGCGGGAGGTCGAACGCGGTGCGTCGGCCCTCGAAGTACTCGTCGAGCTCCCGCCGCGCGCGGTCGACGGCCTTCGGCGTGCGCAGCACCTTCGCGCCGAACTGCCGCGCGATCGGCTCCAGGTCCCGGTCCGGCTCGGGGTCGAACTCGATCCGGCAGACGCCGCGGCCGGTGACCGCGACGAGCAGGGCACCGAGCGGCGAGTCGACGAGGTCGTAGCCAACGTCGAGCAGCCCCTCGGCGGTGGCGCGCTCGCGGAAGCGGCGGTCGAGGTCGGCGGGGACGGTCACAGCGTCACTCCCTTTCGTCGTAGTCTGCGCACCCCGGATGATGCGGCCTGGCGCGCCGCCTCTTCGCTCGAGCCGATGGCGGTTGCGATCTCCGCGTACTCGAGGTCGTACCCGTAGCGAAGCACGACGGCCGCTCGCTCCTTCGGCGGCAGGCCGCCGGCGAGGTGCTCCAGCTCCGCGTAGGCGGGTCGGCGTTCCTCGAAGGACGGCTCGCCGTCCACGACCGCCGGCCGCCGCCGGCGGAACTCATCCGCCGCCACGCGGGCCGCGATCGTGAAGATCCACGCCCGGAGGTTGGAGGCGTGCTCGAGCGAGCCGTACCCACGCAGCGCGCGCAGGAAGGTCTCCTGGAACGCGTCCTCCGCACGGTCACGGCCGAGCCGGCGCACGAGAAACCCGAACACGCCGTCGCGCTGTTCGGTGTAGAAGCGCTCGAAGGGCGGAATCGCGGCGGCCACGGCGTCCATCATCGTCTTCAAACGGTGTACGAGGCGAAACTGTGAGACTCCGCCCCGATGAACCTCGCCGTCGTGGGCCACGTGGAGTGGGTCCAGTTCGTCAGGGTCGAGCACGTCCCGGCGCCGGGCGAGATCGTTACGGCGCTCGACTCCTGGGAGGAAGCGGCGGGCGGCGGCGCGGTCGCCGCGGTGCAGCTCGCACGGCTGGCGGGCTCGTGCACCTTCTTCACGGTGCTCGGAGACGACGAGCTCGGCCAGCGCGCGCACAAGCAGCTCACGGAGCAGGGCGTGCGCGTTGAGTGCGAGTTCGTCGACCGGCCCACCCGCCGCGGCTTCACCTACGTGGACGAGGGCGGCGAGCGCACGATCACAGTCATCGGCGAGAAGCTCCACCCGAGTACGTCGCACCATCTCCCGTGGATGGAGCTCGTCCGCTACGACGGCGTCTACTACACCGCCGGCGACGTGAGCGCCCTCGAGGCGGCACGGCATGCGCGCGTGCTCGTCGCCACTTCGCGCGAGCTCGCGATGCTGCGCCGCGCGGGGGTCGTGCTCGACGCCCTCGTGGGGAGCGGGGAGGACCTCGCCGAGCGCTTCCAGCCCGGGGACCTCGAGCCGGCGCCGAAGCTCATCGTCTCGACGGCGGGCTCGCTCGGCGGCTGGACGCAGCCGGGCGGGCCGTTCCGAGCCGTGCCGTTGCCGGGGCCGGTGTCCGACGCGTACGGGGCCGGCGATTCCTTCGCTGCTTGCCTCACCTACGCACTTGCGCGGGGCCTGGAGAGGGATGAGGCACTCGAGCTCGCATCCCGCTGTGGTGCTGCGGTGATGACGGGCCGTGGCCCATACGAGAAGCAGCTATCGGTCTAGTCAGCCCTAGTGGGAGGCGGCCCTGGGGCGGACGCTGCCTACCCCGCTCGAAGGGGTTGCCAAGTGGGGTAGTGTGGTTTAGAGTGGGGGAAAGTGGAGATCAGCTCTACGGCCCCAAATCATGCTCCTCGGCGAGTACGCCCACACGATCGATGACAAGAACCGCCTCACGCTCCCGGCCAAGTTCCGCGACCGGTTCGCGGGCGGGGGCGTCGTCACGCGCGGCCTGGACGGCTGCCTCTATCTGTATTCGCGCGACGAGTGGAATCACCTCGTCGAGACCCGGCTGGCCGAGCTCGATCCGCTCGCGGAGGAGGGCCGCCTGATGCAGCGGTACTTCTTCTCCGCCGCCGCCGAGGCGGAGCCCGACAAGCAGGGCCGGATCATGCTTCCGGCAGCGCTGACCGAGCACGCGCGGCTCGGGCGCGAGGTCGTCGTTGCCGGGGTCTACGACCACCTGGAGATTTGGGACCGCGCCGCCTGGCGCGAGCACCTGAAGCAAGTGGAGGGGAGCGCGCAGCATGTTGCCGAGCGTCTTGCAGCCAAATGAGACTGACCACGTCCCGGTCCTCGCAGAGGAAGTGCGTCAGCTGCTCGCCGTGCGGCCCGGTGAGACGGTCGTGGACGCGACGTTCGGAGCGGGCGGCCACGCCGCGCTCCTCGCCGCGGACCTGAAGGGGCGCGGGAAGGTGATCGCGATCGATCGAGATCCCTCCGTGCGCCCGTACTTCGAAGGCTTTCGGCGCCGCGCCGGTGTCCAGGCTCGGCTGCTGCGAGGCGACTTCTCTGTCGTCCTGCGACAGCTTGCGGACAACGGCGTGGGCGCCGACGCGATCCTGCTCGACCTCGGGGTGTCGTCGATGCAGATCGACCGGCCCGAGCGCGGCTTTTCGTACGCCGTCGACGCGCCGCTCGACATGCGCATGGACCCATCGGCCGATCTCTCTGCGCGCGACGTCGTCAACGACTATTCGGAGCGGGAGCTGGAGCAGATCTTCAAGCGATTCGGCGAGGAGCGCTACGCGCGGCAGATCGCGCGCGCGATCGAGCGCCGGCGCCGCGAGCGGCCCTTCGAGCGCACCGGCGACCTGGTCGAGACGATCAAGGCCGCGCTGCCCGCACCCGCGCGCTTCGGCGAGGGCCATCCCGCGAAGCGCGTGTTCCAGGCGCTCCGGATCGCGGTCAACGACGAGCTCGGCGCACTCGAAGCCGCCCTGCCTGCTGCCATGGAAATGCTCCGCACCGGCGGCCGGCTCGCGGTGATCAGTTTCCACTCGCTCGAGGACCGCATGGTCAAACGCTTCATGCGCGACCGGGAGCGTGGCTGCACCTGCCCGCCCGACTTCCCCGTCTGCGTCTGCGGCCGTGAGCCGGAGCTCCGCTCGCTGACGCGGAAGGCGGTGCGGCCGAGCGCCCACGAGGTCGCGACGAACCCGCGCGCCGCATCGGCGCGCCTGCGGGCGGCCGCAAAAACCTGATGGCTACCTGGTCGAGCACGGCCCGAGTCGAGGCTCCGGCGCTTCCGGTGCCGCGCCCGCGACGCGCGACGCGACGGGCGCCGCGTCGCCGCGTCGCGGGCGGGGTCGTGTGGATCGGGCTGCTCGCTGTTCTGCTCGTCGGCGTCGTCGCACTCAACGTCGCAGTGCTGCGGCTGAACATGCAACTGGAGAAGCTCGGGCAGGCGCGTCTCGAGCTCGAAGCGCAGAACGCGCAGCTTTCGTCGAAGGCGTCGAGCGGGGTCGCGCCGCCCGCGATCGAACGTCGCGCGCGCACGGAGCTCGGCCTCGTTCCGGCCTCGGACCCGACCTACGTGGATCTGCACCACGGGCCGTGAGCCCGCGCCTCGTCAACCGCAGGATCCGTCTCCTGTTCGTCGTTCTCGCCCTGGCCTTCGCGGGGACGCTCGCGCGCGCCGCGTGGCTCCAGGGGGTGCGCGCCGAGCCGCTGTCGCGTCTCGCGGCCACGCAGCAGCGGGAGGTCATCGTCACCCCGGGGCGGCGCGGCACGCTCTACGACCGGAACGGGCTGCCGCTTGCGCTCGGCGAGCAGGCGACGACCGTCTATGCGGACCCGACGCAGATCCGCGACCCCCGGCGCGTCGCGGCCGAGGCGGAACGCGCGCTGGGCGTCGACGCAGAGGCGATCTACCCGCAGCTCACGGACCGCTCGCGCAGCTTCGTCTACCTGCAGCGGAAGGCGGACCCTGCGAAGGCATCGAGGCTCGAGCGGCGCCGACTTCCGGGCGTCGGCTTCTATGCCGAGGAGCGCCGTCGCTACCCGCTCGGCTCGGTCGGAGCGCAGGTGCTCGGCTTCGCGGGACAGGACAATACGGGCCTGGCCGGGCTCGAGCTCTCGCTCGACAAGACATTGCGCGGCCGTCCCGGGAAGGAAACGGTGATCCGCGATCCCTTCGGGCGCGTCGTCGACGTCCTCAGCGAGACGGCGGAGCGGCCCGGGCGCGACGTGTTCCTCACGCTGGACCACCAGATCCAGTCGAACGCGGAGGACGTCCTGCAACGGACGGTTCGACGGTGGGGCGCCAAGGCCGCGAGCGCGATCGTCCTCGACCCGCGCACCGGCGACGTCCTCGCGATGGCGACGGCGCCCGGGTTCGACGCGAACCGCTTCCCCGAGGCGAGCGCAGATCTGCAGCGCAACCGGACGGTCAGCGACACCTACGAGCCCGGCTCGACCTTCAAGTTGATGCCGGTGGCAGGCGCGCTCTCCGACGGGCTCGTGTCCCCGTGGAGCTCGTTCGTGCTCCCGCCCTCGATCCAGGTTGCCGACCGCGTCATCCACGAGCACGACCCACGTCCGACGACGCGTATGACGGTCGCACAGATCGTCTCGCAGTCGTCAAACGTCGGCGCAATCACGCTTGCCGAGCAGCTCGGCCCGGAACGGCTCGCGCACTGGATCGACCGGTTCGGCTTCGGCAATGCGACTGGTCTCGACTTTCCCGGCGAGAGCCCCGGCATCGTGCTTCCGCTCCGCAAGTGGTCCGGCTCGACGATCGGAAACCTGCCGATCGGTCACGGGATCGCCGTCACGCCCGCGCAGATGGCATCGGCCTACGCCTCAGTCGCAAACGGCGGCGTCGCCGTGCAGCCGCACCTCGTTGATCACGTCGCGGGCGAAGGGCGCCGCCCAGCGGCGCGAAGGCGCGTCGTCTCGTCGCGCGTTGCGTCGCAGCTCGCCACGATGCTCACCGACGTCGTCGACGAAGGCACGGGCGTCGAGGCGGCGATCCCCGGCTACCGAGTCGCGGGCAAGACAGGTACCGCCGCAAAGCCGCTCCCGGACGGCAGCGGCTACTCGACTTCCAGGTACGTCGCCTCCTTCGTCGGCTTCGTCCCCGCGACGCGCCCGCGGCTCGTGATCCTCGTCACGGTCGACGAGCCGACCACGATCTGGGGCGGCGTCGTGGCCGCCCCCGCCTTCCACGAGATCGCCCGCTTCGACCTGCAATACCTCGAGGTCCCCCCGGACGCCCCGGTCGAGTAACCGCGCCCCGCCGGCCCCTGCGCTGCGCGCACCCCCCACCCCGGGTGGTGGCTGCGCCACCCTCTTCCCGCCGCCCAGGCTACCCGCAAAGGTGTGCCCCGTCTGGAACCGAACCGTGACGATTGTGAACCGATGTATGCACAGGCGGCGGGTAGACTCCGCCGCCGAGATGCAGCTCGAGCGCGTGATCGCTGCGCTCGCTCCGAGGGACGTGATCGGACGCGCTCCGGTCGAGGTGAGGGACCTGGCGTACGACGCGCGAGCCGTCACGCCGGGGACGCTCTTCTTCTGCGTCCCGGGCGAGCGGTTCGACGGCCACGATTTCGCGGCTGACGCCGTCGCGCGCGGCGCGGCGGCCCTCGTGGTGGAGCGCCCGCTCGAGGTCGAGGTCCCGCAGCTCGTCGTCGAGAGCGCGCGCCGCGCGATGGCGCCTGCGGCGGACGAGTTCTTCGGCCGCCCGACCGAGGAGCTTCAGGTCGCGGGCATCACGGGCACGACCGGAAAGACGACGATCGCGTACCTGCTGCACGCGATTCTCGGGGCTGCGGGCCGCCGCCCGGGCCTGCTCGGCACTGTCGAGTCGCGCATCGGCGACGAGCGCCGCGCGGCGGTCCGGACGACGGCAGAGGCGATCGATCTCCAGCGCTCGTTCCGCGAGATGCTCGACGCCGGAAACGAGACGTGCGTGATGGAAGCGACCTCGCACGGCTCGGAGCTGCATCGCCTCGACCGCGTGCGCTTCGCAGTGCTCGTCTTCACGAATCTGACGCACGAGCACCTCGACTTCCACCGCACGATGGAGCGCTACTTCGAAGCCAAGCGGCGTCTGTTCACTTCCGAGCTGCCGGCTGCGGTCAACGTCGGCGACGCGTACGGGCGGCGTCTGGCCGAGGAGTTCCCGCACGCGCTCACCTTTGGGTTCGCCGACGACGCCGAGGTGAAGCCCGACGCGGTCGCCGGTCTCGACCTGAAGCTCCGCGGCCGCTTCAACGTCGAGAACGCGCTCGGCGCGCTCGCGGCTGCGCGCCTGCTCGGCATCGACGATGATGCGATCGTCGCCGGCATCGAGTCCGTGCGGGCCGTGCCCGGCCGGTTCGAGGAGGTCGACGAGGGCCAGCCTTTCCGCGTCATCGTCGACTACTCGCACAAGCCCGATGCGCTCGCGAACGTGCTGGCGACGGCGCGCGAGCTCACGGCCGGCACGCTCCTGTGCGTCTTCGGCTGCGGCGGCGACCGCGACCGCGAGAAGCGTCCGCTGATGGGGCAGATTGCGGCGGAGCTCGCGGACGTCGCGATCGTGACGTCCGACAACCCGCGCAGCGAGGACCCGCTCGCGATCATCGCGGAGATCGTCGCGGGCGGAGGCGGGAAGCTCGAGGTCGAACCCGACCGGCGCGCGGCCATCGAGCAGGCGATCGGCCTCGCCGCGAGCGGCGACGTGGTCGTGATTGCCGGCAAGGGACACGAGCAGGGCCAGGAGTTCGCCGACCGGAAGCTCCCGTTCGACGACCGCGAGGTCGCCCGCAAGGCCCTCCGGCGACCGCAGGTGCGTGCGTGATCCCACTCCGGCTCGACGAGCTCGCGCCGGAGCTGCGCGGAACGCTCGACGCTCACGCTGACGTCGTCACGGGCGTGAAGATCGACTCACGACTCGTGGAGCCCGGCGATCTTTTCGTCGCGGTCGGACGTGGCGCCGAGTTCGTCGACGAGGCGAGGTCGAGCGGAGCTGCGGCGACGCTCGTTCCGAAGGACGCGGTCAAGGCGATGGCCGTGCTCGGCGGCGCTGTGCGCGAGCGCAGCGACGCGCGGATCGTCGCGATCACGGGCTCGACCGGGAAGACGTCGACGAAGGACATCCTGGCAGCGCTTTGCCGGCCGGTTGCACGCACCGTCGCGGCCGAGGCGAGCTTCAACAACGAGCTCGGCGTGCCGCTGACGCTCTGCCGGCTGGAGGAGGACACGGAAGTCTGCATCCTGGAGCTGGCGATGCGCGGACTCGGCCAGATCGCGCAGCTCGCGGAGATCGCACAGCCGCAGCTCGGCGTGATCACGAGCATCGGACCGGTGCACCTCGAGCGCGTCGGCACGGTCGCAGCGGTTGCGCAGGCCAAGGCCGAGCTCCTCGCCGCGCTTCCAGAGGACGGCGTCGCCGTCGTCCCCGCCGACGCAACGGAGCTGGAGCCGTATCTGCGCGCTCCCGGTCTCGACGTGCGCCGGTTCTCGCCGAGAGACGTGCGCAGCTTCGAGCTCGACGACGACCATGCGCACGTGACGTTCGCGATTGGCGTTCGCAAACTCAAGCTGACGTTCAACTTCTCCGCCCGGCACCACGCCCTCAACGCGCTCGCCGCCGTGCACACCTACGATGCGCTCGGCCTGCCCCTGAAGCGCGCCGCCGAAGGCGCCGCGCAGATTACGTTCTCGCGCTGGCGCGGAGAGGAGCTCCCACTCGAAGGCGGCGGCTTGCTCATCAACGACGCCTACAACGCGAACCCGGTCTCGATGCGCGCGGCGCTCGAGCACCTCGCGGACCGCGCCGGCTCCCGCCGCCGCATCGCGGTGCTGGGAGACATGGCCGAGCTCGGACCGGACGCGCCGCGTTACCACCGAGAGATCGGTCGCCACGCCTCCCAGACCGGCGTCGACGTGCTCGTCGCCGTCGGGCCGCTCGCCGCCCATTACCTCGAGGGTCAGGCCGAGATCCCCGCCGCAGTGCACGTGCCGGGCGTGCCCGAGGCGCTCGCCACGCTCGACGACGTGCTCCAGCCGGGCGATTGCGTGCTCGTGAAAGCGTCGCGTGCGATGGGCCTCGAGGCGGTGGCGGAAGCGCTCGCGGGGGCCCCGGCGTGAGCCGAGTGATCATCGCGGCGATCGTCGCGATGCTCCTCTCGATCCTGATCGGCCCGCGCTTCATCGACTTCTTGCGCAGGAAGGAGCTCGGGCAGTTCGTGCGCGAGGAGGGACCCGAGGGGCACGTCGTGAAGCAGGGGGTGCCGACGATGGGCGGCGTCCTGATCGTGCTCGCGGCCTCGATTGCGTTCCTCGTCCTCAGCCGCTACTCGACGGCTGCCCTGACGGTGTTCTTCGCGACGGTCGCGTGCGCGGCGGTCGGATTCCTGGACGACTTCATCAAGCTGACGCACCGCCGGTCTCTCGGCCTCAACGCCCGCTGGAAGCTGCTGCTGCTCGGCGCGATCTCGGCGGTCGTCGGCTACCTTGCCCACCAGCGCGGACTCGGCCACGACGTGTACATCCCGCTCGGCAACTTCGACGTCCCGCTGAGCTGGCTGTGGTATGCGCTCGTCTTCTTCGTGATCGCGGGCGCTGCGAACGGAGTGAACCTCGCGGACGGCATCGACGGCCTCGCGGCCGGCACGAGCACGATCGCGATCTTCACCTTCACGGTGATGAACATTTTCACGTTCATCCGCGGCGGGCAGCGCAACATCGAGAACATCGCCGCGCTTGACATGGCGATCCTCGGCGCAGCGCTGATCGGCGGGGCGATCGGATTCCTCTGGTACAACGCGTTTCCCGCCGAGGTGATCATGGGCGACACGGGATCGTTTGCGCTCGGCGGTGCACTCGGCGCGTTCGCGCTGATGATGAAGATCGAGTTGCTGCTGCTCCTGATCGGCGGCATCTTCGTGATCGAGGCGCTGTCCGTGATCATCCAGGTCTTCACGTTCAAGTACCTGGGCCGCCGCGTCTTCTTGATGGCGCCGATCCACCACCACTTCGAGATGAAGGCCTGGTCGGAGACGAAGATCATGGTGCGCTTCTGGATCGTGACCGGAATCCTCTGCGCCGGCGCGTTCGCGCTCTACTACAGGTACTTCTTCGATTTCCGGCCCGATCTGAAATGACGCTGCCGCGGAGCGCGCTCGTGCTCGGGCTCGCGCGTCAGGGCACCGCGGCGGCGGCGGCGCTGGAGCGTCGCGGCGTGCGCGTCGTGCGGGCCGACCGCGAGCTCGGCAACGACGACGACGCGGCGCTCCTCGACGACGTCGACGTGCTCGTGAAGACCGCCGGGGCCCCGAACGACGCGTTGCTCGTCGCCGCCGCGCGCGGCCGCGGCATCCCGATCTGGAGCGACATCGAGGTCGGTGCGCGCGTGCTGCCGAACCCGATCCTGGGCGTCACCGGGACGAACGGCAAGACAACGACGACCGCGCTCCTCGCGCAGATGCTCGACGCGCCGGCAGCGGGCAACATCGGGCTCGCGCTCTGCGCGCTCGACGATCAGGTCCCGCCCGGGCAATGGATCGTCTGCGAGCTCTCGAGCTTCCAGCTCGAGTACGTGCACACGTTCCAGCCACGAATCGCTGTACTGCTGAACCTGGAACCGGACCACCTCGACCGGCACGGGTCATTCGAGGAGTACCGCGACGCAAAGCTGCGCGCGTTCGCGAACCAGCAGGATGCCGACATCGCGATCGTGCCGAGCGCGTTCGGCGAGGTGCCCGGGCGTGCGCGGCAGATCGAGTTCTCCGCGGAGGATCCGCTACCGGCGGAGCCGCGCATCCCGGGCGCGCACAACCGCGAGAACGCCGCAGCCGCAGTCGCCGCCGCCCGGGCGGCCGGCCTCGACGAAGCACGGATTGTGAAAGCGCTCCGCGCGTTCACAGGAGTCCCCCACCGGCTCGAGCTCGTCGCCGAACGCGACGGCGTGCGCTTCGTGAACGACTCGAAGGCGACGAACGTCGCCGCGACGCTCCGAGCGCTCGCGGCCTACGACGCGCCGCTGCTGCTGATTGCGGGCGGCCGCGGCAAAGGCGAGGGTTTCGAGCCGCTGGCTCGCGCTGCTCGCGGCAGGGTACGGCGCGCGTATCTGATCGGCGAGACCGCCGGGGAGCTCGCGGCGGCGCTTCGCGACGTACCGCACGAGCTCAGCGACGGTCTCGAGCCCGCCGTGCGCGCCGCCGCCGCCGAGGCTCGCCGGGGCGAGGTCGTCCTCCTCTCGCCCGCGTGCGCGAGCTACGACCAGTTCCGCGACTTCGAGCAGCGCGGGGACGAGTTCCGCCGCCTCGCGCGGGAGGTTGCGGGCTAGCTGCGTCGAACTTCCCGCGGGGAGGATGAAGAAGGCGCAGCTCGAATGGCACGTGCTCCTGCTCGTGACCCTGGCCCTGGTCGCGTTCGGACTCGTGATGGTCTACAGCGCGACCTCGGCGCCCGCGGCGCTCGGGAACGGCGACCCGACCCGTTACCTGGAGCGGCAGGCGGCGTACGCGCTCATCGGGCTCGTCCTGCTCGTCGTCGCCGCGCGGACGAACTACCGCGTCTGGCGAGGGCTCGCGCCGGGACTCGTCGTCGCGGGGCTGGCGCTCTGTGTCGCGGTGCTCGTGCTCGGACCGCCGATCAACGGCGCGCGGCGCTGGTTGACCGTCGGCCCCGCGGTCTTCCAGCCGTCGGAGTTCGCCAAGCTGGCGCTCGCGGTCTGGGCCGCCGGGTATCTCGCGCGGCGTCCGGCTCCGCAGACGCTGGGCGAGCTCGCGAAGCCGCTCGGGCTCCTTGCGGCGTTATTCTGCGCGCTCGTCCTGCTCGAGCCCGACCTGGGAACGGCGATCTGCATCGTCGTCATGCTCGGCTCGCTGCTGCTCGTGGCCGGGACGCCGGTCCGCGTGCTCGGCGTCGCCGGAGGGCTCGCCATGTTCTTCGGCCTCGCGGCGATCTGGATGGAGCCCTACCGGCGCGCGCGCATGCTGAGCTTCCTCAACCCCTGGGACGACGCGCAGGGCGCGGGCTTCCAGTCGGTGCAGGCGCTGATCGGGATCGGCTCGGGCGGGATCTTCGGCAAGGGGCTCGGCGAGGGCGTGCAGAAGATCAACTTCCTGCCCGAGGCGCACACCGACATGATCTTCGCGATCGTCGGCGAGGAACTCGGGCTGATCGGCTCCACGCTCGTGATCGGTGCGTACGCAGCGTTCGCCTACGCAGGGCTGCAGGTCGCGCTGCGCTGCAGGGACCCATTCGGGAAGCGGCTCGCGGCCGCGCTCACGGCGCTCGTCTGCGGCCAGGCGGTTGTCAATCTCGCTGCGGTGCTCGGGCTCGCGCCGCTGACGGGAATCCCGCTGCCTTTCGTCTCAGCGGGCGGCTCGAGTCTCGTCGTGGCGCTCACCGGTGTCGGCATCCTCCTTAACATCGCTTCCGGTGGAGGGAGAGCAGTCGCTGCGGTGTCTGATCGCGGCCGGGGGGACGGCAGGGCACGTCCTGCCCGCGCTCGCGGTAGCGGAGGCGCTCGCCGCGCGCGGGGTGGAGGTGACGTTCGCCGGGTCGCCGGATCGCGTCGAGGCGCGGCTCGTTCCTGAGGCCGGGTTCGCGTTCGACGCGTTTCGCGTCGCGGGCTTTCCGCGGCGGCCGTCGCTCGCGCTCGCCCGCGCGGTTGCGCTCGCCGTGCGCGCGCCCTTCGCGTGTCGCGCGATCCTCGAGCGGCGCCGGCCGGACGTGGTGCTGGGCGGCGGCGGGTACGTGGCGGGGCCGATGGTGCTCGCCGCCTCGACGAAGCGGATTCCCGCGGCGCTGACGGAAGCGGACGCGCACCTCGGGCTGGCGAACCGCCTCGCCGCGCCGTTTGCGAAGCGCGTATTCCTCGCGTATCCGAGCTCGCGCAGCGACGACGCGAAGTACCGCGTCGTCGGTCGGCCGATCCCGTCGCGTTCGCGCGCCGTCGAGGGCGCAGATGCGCGGCGCGAGCACGGTCTGCCCGCAACGGGTCCTGTCTTGCTCGTCGCGGGCGCTCTCGCCGGCGCGCGCTCCGTGAACGAGGCAGCCGTCGAGGCCTTCGGTGCGGATGGTCCCGCTGTGCTCCACCTGACCGGCGAGCGCGATTACGAGCTCGTGCGCACGCGCGTCAGCCGGCCGGATTACGTCGTGCTCCCATCGACGGAGCGCTTCGGCGCCGCGCTTTCTGCGGCCGACCTGGCGCTCGCGCGCGCGGGTGGATCGGTGTGGGAGCTCGCCGCCGCTGGTCTGCCGGCCGTGCTGGTGCCGTACCCGCACGCCACCGGCGACCACCAGGCGCAGAATGCGCGCCACTTCGAGCAGGCGGGCGGCGCGGTGGTCGTGGCCGACGACGAGCTCGACCGTGTGCCTGCGGTCGTCCGCTCGCTGCTGGGCGACGCTGCACGGCTCGCGCAGATGCGCCAAGCGATGCTGCGGGCCGCGAAGCCCGACGCCGCTGAGGAGATCGCGAAGGAGCTCGTTGCCCTCGCTCGCGCGTAGGCGAATCTGGTTCGTCGGGATCGGCGGTGCGGGCCTCTCGGGCTACGCGCTGCTCGCGCACGCGTGGGGTGCCGAGGTCGGCGGCTGGGACCGCGTCGAGACGCCCTATCTCGCACACGTGCGCGCGGCCCGAATCCCTGTCACGATCTCCGCGGAGCCGGAGACGCGCGACGGATGGGAGACCGTCGTCTCGACGGCGTTCGCCGGTCGCGTGAGCGGGAGGACTCGCGCGGAGCTGCTGGCAGAGCTTGTCTCGATGCAGCGCTCGATCGTGGTTGCGGGGGCGCACGGCAAGACCACGACAACCGGGATGATCGCGTTCGTCCTCGATCGGCTCGGGCTCGATCCGGCGTTCCTCGTCGGCGGCGAGATCCCTCAGCTCGGGGGCAACGCGCGTGCGGGCGACGGCTGGCTCGTGGTCGAGGGGGACGAGTCGGACCGGACCGTCGCCGCGCTGAGACCCGAGATCGCCGTCGTGACGAACGTCGACCTCGACCACCACGCGACCTTCGCTTCGCGAGCGGAGGTCGACGAGCTGTTCGAGCGCTGGCTGGCCGACGTTCCGAAGGTCGTGCGCGGTGACGAGCTCGAGCCGGTGGACTTCGAGCTGGCTGTCGCCGGCGAGCACAACCGGCGCAACGCCGCGGCCGCGCTCGCCGCGCTCGAGCTCGCAGGCGTCGAGCGTGAGCACGCGGCGAGCGCACTCGCCGAGTTCCGCGGCGCCGGGCGGAGGCTCGAGCCGCGCGCCGGTGGCCGCGTGCGGGTCTTTGACGACTACGCGCACCATCCGGCCGAGATCGAAGCCACGCTCGCAGCGGCGCGCGAGCTCGGCGCGCGGCGGGTGCTCGTCCTCTTTCAGCCGCACCTCTACTCGCGAACGCGCCACCTGGCGCGCGAGCTGGCGGTGGCGCTCAGCGGTGCCGACATCGTCGCAGTGACGGAGATCTATCCCGCACGCGAGGAACCCATCGCCGGCGTCAGTGGCAAGCTCGTGGTCGCCGCGTTGGCGGAAGTCCGTCCCGGGATGACGATTGCCTGGACGCCGACGGTCGAAGAGGGCGCACGCTTCCTCGCACGTCGGACGCGCGACGGCGACATCGTCCTCACCGTCGGCGCGGGCGACGTCGATCGCGCAGCGGAGCTGATGCAGTGAAGATCGAGGAAGGCGTCGCGCTCGCCCGCCACACGACGCTGGGGACCGGCGGCCCGGCGCGTGCGTTCGCGCGACCCGAGACGATCGACCAGCTGCAGGAGGCACTCCGGTGGGCCGCCGAGCGTGACCTTTCGGTCGCGACCGTCGGCCTCGGCTCGAACCTGCTCGCCGCCGACGAGGGTTTCGACGCGCTGGTGCTCAAGCTGACGGGTGAGCTCGCCGGGGTCGAGGTCGACGGCGACCTCGTCCGCGCCGGTGGCGGGACCGCGAACGCTGTCGTGCTGCACCGTGCGCGCGCGGCCGAGCTCGGCGGGTTCGAGTTCGCCTGCGCGATCCCCGGCACGGCGGGTGGCGGCGTGTGGATGAACGCCGGCGCTTACGGCGGCGACTACGCGCAGGTGCTCGAGCGCGCGCTCGTCGTCGACGCGGACGGCTCGCGCTGGTTGACCCCCGCAGAGCTCGGCCTGCGCTACAGGCACTCCGAGCTGCGGCACGGCCAGGTCGTCGCGGCGGTCGAGCTCCGCCTGCGCGCACGGCCGGCCGACGAAATCAAGGCGGCGATTGCCGAGCTGCAGGCGAAGCGAAAAGCTGCGCAGCCGACGAACAAGCGCACGTTCGGGAGCGTCTTCAAGAATCCGGATCACGAGCTGGCCGCGGGCCGGATGCTTGACTCGTGCGGGCTGCGCGGTCATCGGATCGGCGGCGCGCAGATCTCTCCCCGGCACGCGAACTTCATCGAGAACGCAGACGGCGCCCGTACCGCCGACGCTCTCGCGCTCATGGCCGAGGCACGCCGCCGCGCGCGAGAGCAGTACGGCGTCGAGCTCACGCACGAGGTCGAGCTGCTCGGCGCGATCGAGGTCGAGTAGGAGGCCCAACCGCCCCGGCGAACTTCCCTGCGTGGCCGCGAGAACGCGAAGAGGGGCCGCGCGTGCCCGCGCGGCCGTGGGGGAGCTGCCGAAGCGCGGGCGCGTCGACCTCCGCCGCCTGGTGCCGTCCGGCGCCTCGCTGCTCGCCGGCTTCGCTCTGCTCGCGATCGCCGTCGCGTCGTACGGCATCGCGCGCGAATCGCCGCTCTTCGCCATCCAGCAGATCGAGGTGACGGGGGCCCCGCTCGCCGTTCGTGCGCGTGTGCGGGTGGCGCTCGCCCCGCTTGAAGGGCGCAGCCTCGTCGGCTTTCGCAGCCAGGACCTCGATCGTCGCATCGCGATGCTGCCCGACGTCGTGGGCGCGAGCTATGACCGCGCCTTTCCGCACACGCTGCGCGTCGTCGTTCGTCCCGAGACCGCTCTGCTCGTGCTGCGCCGGGGCGACGATTCCTGGCTCGTCTCGACGCGCGCGCGGGTTGTTCTGCCGCTCGAGAAGGGCACGCGCGCCGGCCTGCCGCGTTTCTGGGTCACGCGGAGCACCGATGTCGCCGTGGGGGACACCCTCGCCGACCCGGGCGCGCAGCGCGCGGTGCGGGTCCTCGTTGCGGTTGCGGCAGAGCTGCCCGGGGTCGTGCGGGCGGTCCGGGTGGAGGCTCGCGAGACGACGTTGATCCTGCGTTCGGGGCTCGAGCTCCGCCTCGGCCGCGAGCACGACGTGCGACTGAAGCTCGCGGTCGCCGCGCGGATCCTGCCGCAGCTCGACACGGATTCGCCCTATCTCGACGTGGCCGTTCCAGACCGGCCGGTTGCGGGCAGCGAGGCTCAGTCTCAAGTTCAGGTCGAGAGTTCTACGCCGTGACCCGCGTTGACAGGCCAGGCGACGGCGCGTACCCTCCTCCGCAGGAGCTCCGCCTGAAGGCATACGCTTCAGTCAAGCTTGAGCTAGAGGCCACTTGAGCGTTCGCGATCAGAACAACTACCTCGCCGTGATCAAGGTCGTCGGTGTCGGCGGCGGCGGTACCAATGCGGTCACGCGCATGGTCGAGGCCGGCCTGTCCGGGGTGGAGTTCATCGCCGTGAACACCGACGCGCAGGCGCTAATGATGTGCGAGGCGGACGTCAAGATCCACATCGGCACCAAGGCGACGCACGGGCTCGGAGCAGGGGCCGACCCGGCGGTCGGCGAGGCCGCGGCGCACGAGAGCCGCGACGAGCTGAAGGAGGCGCTGAAGGGCGCCGACATGGTGTTCGTCACCGCGGGTGAGGGCGGCGGGACCGGGACGGGCGGCGCACCGATCGTCGCGGAACTTGCGAAGGAGGAGCTCGACGCTCTCACCGTCGGCGTCGTGACCCGGCCGTTCTCGTTCGAGGGACGCCGCCGCGCCGAACAGGCGCAGCGTGGAATCACGAACATCGCCGACAAGGTCGACACGCTGATCGTGATCGAGAACGACCGCCTGCTCCAGGTGGTCGAGAAGCGCACCTCGATCGTCGAGGCGTTCGGGATGGCGGACGACGTCCTCCGCCAGGGCGTCCAGGGGATCACGGACCTGATCACCGTCCCCGGGCTGGTCAACCTCGACTTCGCCGACGTACGGACGATCATGCGCGACGCCGGCTCTGCCCTGATGGGGATCGGCATCGCCTCGGGGGAGAACCGGGCGGCCGAGGCGGCGCGGACGGCGGTCTCGTCTCCGCTGCTCGAGGCCTCGATCGAAGGTGCGACAGGCATCCTGCTCAACGTCACGGGCGGCCCGAACATCGGCCTCTTCGAGGTGAACGAAGCCGCCGAGGTGGTTACGGGTGCCGCCGACCAGAATGCGAACGTGATCTTCGGCGCGGTGATCGACGACACGCTTACGGACGAGGTTCGCGTGACCGTGATCGCCACCGGCTTCGGACCCCAGCGGCGCCGGCGTCGCCGCGAGGAGAGCCTGGTCGCCGCCGAGCCCAGAACGCGGGAGGGCTTCGAGGTGAGCGACGAGGTCCTCGACGTACCCGCGTTCCTCCGGGACGACCGCTAGCCAGGTTTCGGAAAGCGGGCGCGCGGAAGGAAGCCACTGCCCTCTAACGGCCGGTGTGCTCCATGCCGGCCAACGACCCGGTCCGTCGCTCCGGCGTCCCTGCCGGAGCGACGCCGTTCAGGGGCCGGAACCCGCGAGCGAGACTCGTCTCCGCCAGAGCGAGACTCGTCTCCGCCAGTAGCATCGGCTTCGCATGCAGACCCTGCTGCGGACGCCTCTCCACGACCGTCACGTCGCGCTCGGCGCACGCATGGTGCCGTTCGCCGGCTGGGAGATGCCGGTGCAGTACGAAGGCGTGATCCAGGAGCACCGGGCGGTGCGTGAGAACTGCGGCGTCTTCGACGTCTCGCACATGGGCGAGCTCGAGGTCGAAGGCCCGCGAGCGCAGGAGCTGCTCCAGTCCGTGCTCTCGAACGACCTCGAGCGGATCGGCCCCGGCCAGGCGCAGTACACGCTGCTGACGAACGAGCGCGGGGGGATCATCGACGACCTGATCGCGTACGCCGTCGAGGCGGGGCGGTACCTGCTGATCGTCAACGGCTCGAACCGCGAGGTCGACTTCCGCTGGCTGAAGGAGCGTGAGACTCGCGGCACCGAGGTGAGCGACCGCTCGAGCGAGTACGCGTTGCTCGCCGTCCAGGGCCCGCGCGCATTCGAGCGGCTCGACCTGCCTCCGGCGCCGGCGTTCACCTGGGCGATGGGGGAGATCGACGGCGTCGAGGTGATGGTCAACCGGACCGGGTACACGGGCGAGGAGGGCTGCGAGCTGATGTCGACGGCCGAGGACGCCGCCGAGCTGTGGGACCGCGTGCTCGAGCGCGGTGCGAAGCCCTGCGGGCTCGGCGCGCGCGACACGTTGCGGCTCGAGGCCTGCTACCCGCTGCACGGCAACGACATCACGCCCGATAGCGACGCGATCTCCGCCGGCCTCGGCTGGGCCTGCGCGCTCGGCAAGGAGTTCACCGGCGTCGAGGAGCTGCGCAGGATCAAGGAGGAAGGCCCCGCGCGGCGGCTCGTTGCCTTCGTCATGGAGGAGAAGGCGATCCCGCGCCAGGGGATGCCGATCGTCGAAGGCGGCGAGGTGACCTCCGGCACGCAGTCGCCGATGCTCGAGGTCGGCATCGGGCTCGGGTACGTCGAGCCCGCATACGCCGCGCCGGGGTCCGCGCTCACGATCGACGTCCGCGGCCGCGAGCGCCGTGCGCGCGTGGCCAAGAAGCCGATCTACAAGAAGGAGGAAACCGCCTGATGGCCTCGGAGTCGTATCCCGCCGAGCTCAAGTACCACCGTGAGCACGACTGGGCCCGGATCGAGGACGGCGAGGCCGTGCTCGGCATCACCTGGTACGCGCAGGACTCGCTCGGCGAGCTCGTGCACTACGAGCCGCCCGAGGAAGGGCAGCAGATCGCGCGTGACGCGTCGTACGGCGAGGTCGAGTCGGTGAAGGCGGTCTCCGCAGTGATCTCGCCGCTCTCGGGCGAGGTCGTCGAGGTGAACGGCAAGGTCGTCGACGCGCCGGAGACCGTCAACGACGATCCGTACGGCGACGGCTGGCTCGTGCGGATCCGGCTCGGCGATCCGTCCGAGGCCGACGACCTGCTCGACGCGGACGCCTATCGCGCGTTCCTGGCCGAGCAGTGACGCCGTTCGTCTCGCTGACCGAGCGTGACGAGCGGGCGATGCTCGAAGCGATCGGCGTGGACTCCGTGGACGAGCTCTTCCGGGACATCCCGGAGGGCGTGCGCTTCCGGGCCGACCTCGACCTGGAGCCAGCGCTTTCCGAGCAGGAGGTCGTCGCGCACCTCGAGGAGCTCGCGGCGCGGAACGCGACGGCCGGAGACGCAGTGTCGTTCCTGGGCGCGGGGATCTACGACCACTACGTGCCGGCAATCGTCGACGCCGTGCTCCAGCGCGGCGAGTTCCTGACCGCGTACACCCCGTACCAGCCCGAGATGAGCCAGGGCGTGCTGCAGGCGATCTTCGAGTACCAGACCGCCATCTGCGAGCTCACCGGGATGGACGTCTCGAACGCGTCGGGGTACGACGGGACGACGGTCGCGGCGGATGCCTGCTACGTCGCGAAGCACGCGACGGGGCGCTCGAAGGTCGTCGTCACCGAGGCGACGAACCCACAGGTCCGGCAGGTGGTGAAGACCTACGCGCCGGGCTTCGGGCTCGAGGTCGTCGAGGTGCCGCACCGGGGAGGCACCACCGATCCCGACGAGCTCAGCGAGGCAGCGCGCGACGCGGCGTGCGTGATCTTCCAGCACCCGAACTTCTTCGGCTGCCTCGAGCCGGCGCCGGACCTCGCTGCGGCGGCGAACGAGGCCGAGGCGCTGCCCGTCGCGCACATCGATCCGCTCTCGCTGGGCGTGCTGGAAGCCCCGGGCCGCTACGGCTGCGCGATCGCGATCGGCGAAGGACAGGGGGCCGGGAACCACATGTCCTTCGGCGGACCGCACTATGGCTTCCTCGCGGCCAAGTCAGACTTCATCCGCCGCCTGCCGGGCCGGATCGTCGGCGAGACCGTGGACGCCGCGGGCGAGCGCGGCTATGTGCTGACCCTGCAGACCCGCGAGCAGCACATTCGCCGCGAGAAGGCGACCTCGAACATCACGACCAACCAGACGCTGCTCGCGCTCGGCGGTCTCGTCTACCTCTCGTGGCTGGGCCCGCAGGGACTTCGCGCGCTGGGGGAGACCTGCTTCGCGCTCTCCCAGTACACGAAGACGCGTCTAAAAGAGGCGGGCCTCGAATGGACGTTTGCAGACAGGGCAACATTCAAGGAGTTTGCCGTACGCGTCGGACGGAACGGCTCCGACGCCGTCCGCGCTGCACGCGAGCACGGCGTGCACCCGGGTTACGCGCTCGGCCGCGACTATCCCGGGCTCGACGATTCGCTGCTGGTCGCCGTGACCGAGAAGCGTACCCCCGCGGACATCGACCGCCTCGTCGAGGTACTCGCGGGATGAAGCTCATCTACGAGAAGTCGCAACCCGGGCGGACCGCGTACACGCTGCCGGACCACGACCTGCCGACACCGGAACTCCCCGAGGAGCTCCGGCGAGCCGAGCCGCCGCGTCTTCCTGAAATCGCGGAGCCGGAAATCATCCGTCACTTCACCGCCCTCTCGACGCGCAACTTCGGGATCGACACCGGGTTCTATCCGCTCGGCTCGTGCACGATGAAGTACAACCCGCGCGTCAACGAGCGTCTCGCCGCGCTCCCCGGGTTCCGCGACCTCCACCCGCTCGAGGACGAAGAGAGCGCCCAGGGCGCACTCGAGTTGATGGTCCGGCTTCAGGAGGCGCTGATCGAGGTCTGCGGGCTGCACGCGTGCTCGCTCCAGCCCGCTGCCGGCTCGCAGGGTGAGCTGACCGGACTGATGCTGATGCACGCGTACTTCGCCGAGCGCGGCGAGACCGAGCAGCGACGCAAGATCGTGATTCCGGACACCGCCCACGGCACAAACCCGGCGTCCGTCACCATGGCCGGGTACGAGCTCACCCCTGTGAAGACGGACCCGCGCGGGAACATCGACGTCGAGGATCTGCGCGCGCGCGTCGACGAGCACACGGCCGGACTGATGCTCACGAACCCGTCCACGCTCGGGCTCTTCGACGAGAACATCGAAGAGATCGCCAGCGTCTTTCACGAGGCCGGCGCGCTCATGTACTACGACGGCGCGAACCTCAACGCGGTGTGCGGCGTCTCACGCCCGGGCGACATGGGCTTCGACATCGTGCACATCAACCTGCACAAGACGTTCTCGCAGCCGCACGGCGGCGGTGGCCCCGGCGGCGGGCCGATCGTCGTGCGCGAGACGCTGGAGCCGTATCTGCCGGTCCCGCAGGTCGTGCGCGACGGCGACGCGTACCGGCTCGACTTCGACCGTCCGAAGTCGATCGGCAAGGTGCGCGGCTTCACGGGACCGTTCGGCGTCTTCGTCCGCTCGTACGCCTTCATGCGCATGTGGGGTCCTGCGCTGCGCCGCATGTCCGAGATCGCGGTCCTGAACGCGAACTACATGCTCGCGCGGCTGCGCGATGCGTACGACCTTCCGTTCGACCGGCTCTGCATGCACGAGTTCGTCCTCAGCGCACGCACGCTCAAGCGCGAGCACGGCATCACCGCGCTGGACGTCGCCAAGCGGTTGATGGACTACGGTTTCCATCCGCCGACGATCTACTTCCCGCTGATCGTGCCAGAGGGTTTGATGATCGAGCCCACGGAGACTGAGCCCAAGGAAGTTCTCGACGCGTTCTGCGACGCAATGCTCGCGATCGTGCACGAGGCCGCGAAGTCGCCCCAGCTTCTGAAGGAAGCCCCGCATCACCGCCCGGTGCGCCGCCTCGACGAGGTGCGGGCGGCGAAGCGGCCGATCGTCCGCTACCTCTTCGAGGACCACCCGGACACCACCGGAGAGCGTGTGGAACCCCGTCAGCTCGAGGCGCAGAAAGGCGCGTAGTGGACCGGCGGGAGCGCGAACGGATCATGCGCGAGGGCGGCGTCGCGGACTCGGGCCGGCTGGAGCGCGCCGACTCGCGCCGGCTAGCGGAGGACCTCGAGGGGAGCCCGTTGCGCGGTCAGCCCCTCCGCCAACGACTACGGAACTTCCGCCCCGCCGTCGAGAACTACCTCGCGTCCCTCAGCGGGCCGCGGCCGTACATGCAGCGGTTGCGCGAGATCGAGCAGGAGACCGGGCGCCACGAGCGTCGCCTTGCGGAAGCGCGGCGGGCGCTTGCGGCCGAGTGCGGCGGCGATCCGGCGGCGTTCGCGCGGCGCTGGCGCCGCATTGCAGAGCGCTGGCGCTTCGACGACGTCAACGAGCTGATCGAGCGGCACAACCGCTTCTTCCCGACCGAGTCGCGGCTTCCGATGGACCCGCGCACCGGCGACTTCGTGCTCTTCGACGGCGAGCGCTACGAGCGTCGCCCGCTGGATCGGGACTGGATCCTCGACCGCTTCCCCGCCGAATACGCGAGCGCGGCGTGAGCGTCGAACGGCGCCCACTGGGCTCGCAGGGGCTCGAGGTCTCGGCGCAGGGCCTCGGCTGCATGGGGATGTCCGAGTTCTACGGGACGCCCGATGAGCCCGAGGCGATCGCGACGATGCACCGCGCGATCGAGCTCGGCGTCACCTTCCTCGACACCGCCGACATGTACGGCGTCGGTGCGAACGAGCGCCTCGTCGGCCGCGCGATTGCCGGGCGGCGCGACGAGGTCGAGATCGCGACCAAGTTCGGCAACGAGCGCGCGCCCGACGGCACCTGGATCGGGATCAACGGCCGGCCTGAGTACGTCCACGCCGCCTGCGACGCGTCGCTCGAGCGCCTGGGGATCGAGACGATTGACCTCTACTACCAGCATCGCGTCGACCCGACCGTGCCGATCGAGGAGACCGTCGGCGCGATGGCCGAGCTCGTCGCTCAGGGCAAGGTGCGCTCTCTCGGCCTCTCGGAGGCGGGCGCCGCGACGATCCGCCGCGCGCACGCCGTGCACCCGATCTCTGCGCTCCAGACGGAGTACTCGCTGTGGACGCGCGACCCGGAGGCCGAGATCCTCCCGACCGTGCGCGCGCTCGGCATCGGCTTCGTCGCGTACAGCCCGCTGGGACGCGGCTTCCTCACGGGCTCGTTCGCTTCGCCCGCCGACCTCGGCGAGGAGGACCGCCGCACGCAGATGCCGCGCTTTCAGGGCGAGAACTTCGAGCGCAACCTGCGGCTCGTCGAGATGGTGCGCGGGCTCGCGGAGGAGAAGGGCGCGACGCCTGCCCAGATCGCGCTGGCGTGGGTGCACTCGCGCGGCAAGGACGTGATCCCGATTCCCGGCACGAAGCGTCGCCGCTACCTCGAGGAGAACGCCAAGGCGCTGGAGGTCGAACTGACGGACGAAGACCTGCGACGCCTCGAGGAGGCGTTCCCGCCGGGCGTCACGGCCGGGGACCGCTATCCCGACATGTCAACGGTCAACCGCTAGGAGGTCGCGGCCAGCTGGCCGCACGCCGCCGCGATGTCGCGACCGCGCGTCAGCCGCACCGTCGCGGGCACGTGCGCACGGTCGAGGACGGTCTTGAAGGCGGCGATCGCCTTGCGCGAGGAACCCTCGTACATCCCCGTCGGGTTGTAGGGAATGAGATTGACCTTGAACACGCGCGGGTCGAGGAGTTCCGCGAGCTCCCGTGCCTGCTCGACGCGATCGTTCACGCCGGCGAGCATCACGTACTCGACGAACACCTTGCGCCGCCGCAACTCGAAATAGCGCTCGCACTCCGCGACGACCTGCTCGAGCGGGTAGCGATCGTTGACGGGCATGATCCTCGACCGCAGCGCGGGGTCCGCGGCGTGCAGGGAGAGCGCAAGCCGGATCGGCTCTTCGACCTCGTCGATGAACCGGCGCAGGCCCGGGAGCCACCCAATCGTCGAAACCGTCGTGCGGCGGTGCGTGATGCCGAGATCCGGAAGCAGCCGGGCGGCCTCGATCACCGAGTCGATGTTCAGCATCGGCTCGCCCATGCCCATGAAGACGCAGTGGTCGATCGTCTCCAGCCGGCGGAAGTGCAGGGCCTGGTCGACGATCTCGGACGCGGTCAGGTTGCGGCCGAAGCGCATCGCGCCCGTCGCACAGAACGAGCACGTCAGCGGGCAGCCCGACTGCGACGAGACGCAAATCGAGCGCCTGCCGTCGCGATAGCGCATCAGCACGGCCTCGACCGGATGTCCGTCGTGCGTGCGGAAGAGCGTCTTCACGGTGCCGTCGCGCGCCTCCGCCTGGCGCTCGACCGCGAGGGTCGAGAACGGGACCGCCGCGTCGAGCTCGTCCCGCAAGACGGCGGGAACGTCGGTCATGGCGTCGTACCCCTTCGCGCCGCGCGCGGTCCAGGCCCAGATCTGCCGCGCCCGGAAGCGCGGCTCGCTGCGGTCGGTCAGCGTCCGCTCGAGCAGGGCGAGGTCCATCGCCCCACGGTAGCGCGGCTCGACGCTAGAACCAGTCCAGGTCGTCGTCGGCCTGTGGCGCCAGGTGGTCGCCCCGCCGCCGGCGCACGACGTACACCGTGCCGGCGAGCATCATCGCGGCGACCAGCGGGATCGGGCTCAGCCAGGCGGCGGCCAGCCAGACCAGGCCGACACCCGCCAGCACGCTCCAGCGCACCAGCGGCTCCCTCTGGCAGAGCTCCCACAGCAGCTCGAAACGTTCCATTGCTCCCTCCTCGGGGGGTCCATCGGCGCCCCGAGCCGCCCCTCGCATCCCTCGTTCCGGGCTAGACTCGGCCTAGCGTGTCAGCCTGACCTGGATACGAGCCCTCGCCGACGCCTGAGCCGCCGGCGACGTCTTTTCCGCTCGATCGAGGAGGTTCGACATGAGACCCGGGGCCTACCCGGTCTGGCTCGCGCTCACCTGCGCGGAGTCTCTGGTCAACTCGATGGTCTTCACCTTCGCGGCCGTCTACTACGTCCGCGAGGTCGGCCTGACCCCGTTCGAGCTCGTGCTCGTGGGGACGGTCATGGAGGCGGCGATCTTCTGCTTCGAGGTGCCGACCGGCGCCGTCGCCGACCGGTACGGCCGCCGCCTGTCCGTGATCGTCGCGTTCGCCGTGCAGGGAGCCGCGTTCGTGCTGCTCGCGCTCGTGCCGACGACCCAGGGCGTGCTCGCCGCCAGCGCGCTCTGGGGCTTCGGCTGGACGTTCGAGAGCGGCGCGCTTCAGGCGTGGATCGTCGACGAGCTCGGAGGGCGCGACCTCCAGCGCGTCTTCCTGCGCGGCTCGCGCTGGGGGTACGCGGGCGCCCTCGCCGGCCTCGTGTCCGGCGCCGCGCTCGCTGCCGTCGCGCTGCGACTGCCGCTCGCCGTCGGCGGGATCCTCTTCCTCGGGCTCGCCGTCGCACTCGCGCTCGTGATGCCCGAGCGCGGGTTCCAGCCTCGAGCGTCAGACGTCCGTTTCCCGTTCCGCGACCTCGCGCGCTCGGCGCTCGAGGCGGGGCGGGAGGTACGCGCGCACCCGACGCTGCGGTTGATCGTCACGATCACCTTCTTCTTCGGCGCCTTCACCGAAGGGATCGACCGCCTGCAGGAGGCGCACTACCTACTCGACGTCGGGTTGCCCCGAATCGGCGGTCTCGACCCGGTGGTCTGGTTCGGCGTGATGGGCGTCGCCGGGCTCGCGTCGAGCTTCTTTCTCGCCGGTGTACTGGCCCGCCGCATCTCGCCCGAGAATGGACTGAGCTCGTCGCGCACGCTGCTGATCCTCGACTCGACGCTGCTCGCGGGCGTGCTCCTGTTCGCGCTCACCGACAGCTTTGCCGTGGCCTGGGCCGCGCTGTGGCTGGCGAACCGCGCGCGGGCGCTGCACGAGCCGATCTTCGCGGCGTGGCTGAACGAGCACGTCGCCTCCGAGCGTCGGGCGACCGTATTGTCGATCGCCGGGCAGGCGGACGCGATCGGCCAGGTCGGCGGCGGGCCGATGCTCGGCGCGGTCGGCTCGGTCTTCTCGATCCGCGCGGCGCTCGCGACGTCGGCGTTCCTGATCGCGCCCGCGCTCGGCCTCTACGCCCGCGCCCTGCGGCGGGAACCGGCACTCGAGGAAGCCGCCGCCGGTTAGGTTGCCGCGCGTGACGTGGTGGCGGGAGGGCGTCCTCTACCAGATCTACGTGCGCTCGTTCGCGGACGCGAACGGCGACGGCATCGGCGACTTCGAGGGCATCCGCTCGAAGCTCGATTACCTCGAGTGGCTCGGCGTCGACGGCCTGTGGCTGACACCGGTGCACCCATCGCCGAACGAGGACTGGGGCTACGACGTTGCCGACTTCCTCGGTGTCCATCCGGACTTCGGCAGGCTGGACGACCTCGACACGCTGGTCGCAGAAGCACGCGGGCGCGGGATCCGGATCCTGCTCGACCTCGTCCCGAACCACACCTCGAGCGCGCACCCGTGGTTCCGGGACCCCTCGAAGCGCGACTGGTACGTCTGGGCAGACCGGCCGAACAACTGGCGCTCGACGTTCGGCGGCTCCGCGTGGTCCTACGACCGCGAGGTCGGCGAGTACTACCTGCACAACTTCCTGCCCGAGCAGCCGGACCTGAACTGGTGGAACGACGACGTGCGCGACGCCTTCGACGAGATCCTGCGCTTCTGGTTCGACCGTGGCATCGCCGGCTTCCGGATCGACGTCGCGCACGCGCTCGTCAAGGACCGCGGGCTGCGCGACAACCCGCGGCTCACCTCCGGGGACATCCGCAGGGAGCGCACGTACAACATGAACCGCCCCGAGGTGCACGAGGTGTACAAGCGCTGGCGTAAGCTCGCGGACGAGTACGACGAGCCACGGATCTTCGTCGGCGAGACCTGGGTGAGCGACATCGACGAGCTGGCGCGCTACTACGGCGCCGACGACCAGCTGCACATGGCCATGAACTTCCCGTTCGTGCTGGCGCCGTTCCGCGCGCCGGCGCTGCGCGGCGTCGTCGAGTGGGCCGAGCGCGCCTACCCGCCCGAGGCGTGGCCGGT
>DASYUZ010000046.1:0-8679 GCA_036000665.1 Gaiellaceae bacterium | reverse complement strand
CGCAGGACTGCGACGCGCTGGCCGAGGGTCATCGCCTCGACCTGATCGTGCGTGACGTAGACGGTCGTCACGCCGAGCCGCTCGTGCAGCTTCGCGAGCTCGGCGCGCATGGAGACGCGGAGCTTTGCGTCGAGGTTGGAGAGCGGCTCGTCCATGAGGAACGCTTTCGGTTCGCGCACGATCGCCCGTCCCATCGCCACGCGCTGCCGCTGACCGCCCGACAGCGCGGCAGGCTTTCGATCGAGCAGCTCGTCAAGGCCGAGGGTGGCGGCAACATCCTGCACGCGACGGTTCCACTCCCCCTTCGGCATCTTCCGGATCTTGAGGCCGTACGCGAGGTTGTTCTTCACGGTCATGTGCGGGTAGAGCGCGTAATTCTGGAACACCATCGCGATATCGCGCTGCTGCGCGGGCTTGTCGGTCACGTCGACGTCGTCGATGAAGATCGCGCCGTCCGTGACGTCCTCGAGGCCGGCGACCATGCGCAGGAGCGTCGACTTGCCGCACCCCGACGGGCCGACGAGCACGACGAACTCGCCTTCGTGGATCTCCAAGTCGACGCGGTCGACGGCCTTGACGCCGTTGGGATAGACCTTCGTCACGTCATCGAGCAGGATCCCGCTCACGGGGTCTCCCTCCTTCCGGCAACGAGTTCCTCCACCTGGGCGGCTCGAAGCTCCGCCGGAATGAGCGCGCCGTGGGCCCGCGTGAGCTCGTCGCAGAGCTCGTCGATCTCGTCGAGCGTCAACGTCGCACTCGCGTTGGGATCGAGCATCGCCGCGTGCCGGACGTAGTCCGGCCGACCCTCGAGGACGGCCCGCACCGTCAGCTCGACGACGTTGACGAACGTCCGGTTCAGCGCCGCGAGGTGGCCGGGATACTCCGGCACCGGAGTCGGACGCACGCCCGTTCGGTCGATGAGGCACGGGACCTCGACGCAGCAGCCCTCCGGGAGCCCGGGCAGCAGGCCCGCATTGCGTACGTTGCCGTAGATCACCCGCGGCTCGCCGGTCTCGATCGAGTGGATGATCAGCGACGCGTACTCGTTCGAGCGCTCGAGGGGCATCGCTTCGCCGCGCGCGATCGCGTCCTTGACGCGCTCGTACTCGACGAGGTTGTCTTCGCTGCGGCGGATGTACTCGTCGACGGGGATCCGGAAGCGCTCGATCTGGTCGTCGTGACGCATGAACCACGGGACGTACTCGGCCGCGTGCTCGCTCGACTCGGTCGGGAAGAAGCCGAGGCGACGATAGAGGGCGACGCGGACGCGCCGCTGCAGATCCGGGTCGGCCGCGATGCGCTCGTCGAGGCGCGGATAGAGATCTTCGCCGTCCCGCTCGAAGCGCAGGATGAAGGCCTGGTGGTTGAGGCCGGCGGCGAGGAAGGTGACGTCTTCCGGCGAGACCCCGACGAGGGCCGCGAGGTCCTCGACGGTGAACTGCACCGAGTGGCACAGTCCGACCACCTTGGAGGTGGGCGTCCCGGCGTAGACGAGCCAGCAGAGCATCGCCATCGGGTTCGAGTAGTTGAGGAGCCAGGCTCCGGGACAGAGGTCCGCCATCTCTCGCCCGAGCGCCAGCATGTGGTCTGCGGTGCGCAACGTCCGGAAGATCCCGCCGATCCCGATCGTGTCGGCGATCGTCTGGCGGAGGCCGTAGCGCGCGGGAATCTCGAAGTCGCGCAGGGTCGCCTCGTGGCCGCCGATCTGCACCATGTTGATGACGTAGTCTGAGCCGTCGAGCGCTGCGCGGCGGTCCGCGTGCGCGGTGATGCGGGGTGCCGCCTCGCGCTCGCCGGCGACGTAGCGAGCCATCGCCTCGGCAGTCGCGAGCCGGTCCGCGTCGATGTCGTGCAGCGCGATCTCGACGTCCCGCAACTCCGGGAAGTCGAGGATGTCGCCGAGCAGGTTCTTCGTGAAGACGACGCTCCCCGCGCCGATGAATGCGATGCGCGTCATCCCTTGCTCGCCCCCAGCGTGAGACCGCTGATGAAGTGCCGCTGCAGCACCGCGAAGACGAAGATCGACGGGATCGCGACCAGGATCGACCCCGCCGCGATGACGTTGTTGTCGACGAAGAACTGGCTTTGCAGCGCGGACAGCGCCGAGGTGATCGGCTGCTTGTCTCCCGACCTCATCAGCACCAGTGCCCAAAGGAAGTCGTTGTAGATCCACGTGAACTGGAGCGTGGCGAGCGCGGCGAGCCCGGGCTTGCAGAGCGGCAAGATGATCCCGAAGAACTGACGGACGATGCTCGCGCCGTCGACTCTGGCAGCCTCGTTGAGGGTTTTCGGGATCGTCTTCATGTAATTCGCGAGCACGAAGGTGCAGAACCCTGTCTGGAACGCGACGTGGATGGCGATGATCCCGAGGTACGAGTCGTACAAGAGACCGATGTCGTTCAGCCAAGTCGGGAGTGGAATCCTCAGGTACATCTGGTAGAGCGGTGTCAGCAGGATCTGCTGCGGAAGCAGGTTCGCAGCCATGAAGAAGATGAGCATCGGCACGTTGAACCAGAAGCTGAGCCGCGACACGACGAACGCAACGGACGAGGCGAAGAGCAGCGTGATCACGATCGCCGGGAGGGTGACGATCAGCGAGTTCAAGAAGAAGTGCGGGAGGTTGGCGGCCGTCCAGACGTAGCTGTAGTTGTGGAAGTTGTAACTGCCGCAGAAAGAGACGTAGCCGCACTCGCTCGTGTCGGCGTAGGGCCGGAGCGACGTGTAGATCGCCCAGATCACCGGGACGAGCCAGAGCGCGGCGGCTGCGATCAGGAACACGTGCAGGCCGATGCGCGGCGCGCGCACGCGTCGGCGACGTGCCACCCGCATGGCCCTCTGCGCCGTAACCGTGGCGCTGGTCACGCGAGATCGGTCTCCTTGAAGGCGTTCCACACGAAGATGCTGATGGGTACGACCGAGATGACGAGCAGGATCGTCGCCAGCGCCGAGCCGTACCCGACCCGGCTCGCCTCGCCGACGATGTTGTCGTAGACGAGCACCGACAGGAGCTCGAGGCCGTTGCGGCCCTTGTTGATGATGAAGACGATGTCGAAGGCGCGCAGAGCCTCGATCACCGTGATGACGACGACGACGATGTTGATCGGCTTCAGTGCGGGGAAGACAACAGTGCGGAAGGCGTGCCACTCGCTTGCGCCGTCGATCGCGGCCGCCTCACGCAGCGAGGGATCGACCGCCTTCAGCCCGGCGAGATAGATGATCATGACGTAGCCGACGTGCCGCCAGGCGGCGGCGACGAGCGCCACGGCCCAGAGGTTGAGCTTCGGATCGCCGATCCAGTCGGTCACGTTGTTGCCGGTGTGACCGGTGATGTTGTTGACCAGGCCCTGGTCGGGCGAGTAGATCAGGAAGCCCCAGATGAAGCCGATGATCGCGAGCGAGACGACGACGGGCAGGAAGAAGATGCTCTGGTAGACGCGGGTGCCGCGGATCCGCTTGTCGAGCTGGTAGGCGAGCAGCAGTCCGAACGGCGTGGCGACGAACGAGAGGAAGGCCAGCCAGTAGAGGTTGTGCCTGAACGCGGGCCAGAACGGCGGGTAGATGTGCGTGATCTGGTCGTAGTTCTGGACCCCGATCCAGTGGACCTCCCGGACGCTGCCGAGCCCGTCCCAGCTCGTGAAGGAGAGCGCGATCGAGGCGAACGTCGGGAACCAGACGAACGTGCCGACGACCAGGATCGGCACGCCGACCATGACGGCGACGGTGAGGCGGTCTCGCATCGTGAGACGGACGGCGCGGCGCCTCCGGCGCACGCCGCCCGTCTCACGAGTCGGTGCGATGTCGATCGCCATCGCGCCCTTCTACGCTAGCTCACTGACCGCCGAAGATCGTCTTCTTCTGGCGCTCGATGTTTCTGACCAGTCCGTTGACGTCGCTCGGATTCCTCAGGAACTGCTGGAGCGACGGAATCATCACCGTCGACGCGAAGTCGGGACGCGTATCGCGATCGAGGAACTGCGAGATGTGCTTCGCAGACGCGATCAGCTTGGCCGACTTCTTCTGCAGCGCGTTGTAGCCCTTAGTGTTCGTTCGCTTGTTGGTGCCGACGTTGTTCGGGTCGGTCTTCAGATAGGTGTTGGCCGCTTCGGCGCTGCCCAGGAACTTGAGCAGCTCCTTAGCCGCCTCCTTGTTCTTCGGCCTCCGCGACATCATGAAGCCGTCGATCGGCGCCTCGACCGAGTCCTGCTTGTGCGTCGGGTTGATCTGCGGGAACGGGAAGAAGTCGAGATCCCTGTACGCCGCCTTGTCGGTGAACACGGTGCCGACGAACGTTCCGAGCAGGAACATCCCCGTCTTCTTGTTCTGCAGATCGGCGCCGGCTTCCTGCCACGTCCGGCCCAGCGCGCCGGGCTGGTACAGCTCGGTGAGCTGGCGCCAGCGGTTGAAGACGGCCTTCACCCTGGCGCTGTCCCACGACTCCTTGCCCGCCATCAGGCGGATGTGGAAGTTGTAGCCGTTCAACCGCATGTTGAGGTAGTCGAACGTCCCCATCGCGGGCCAGCCGTCCTTGTCGCAGAAGCCCATTGGGATGTCGTCCGCCTTCATCTTCTTGGCGAGCGCGATGAACTGGTCCCACGTCTTCGGGATCTTGTAGCCGTGCTCCTTGAAGACGCTCTTGCGGTAGTGGACGGCCCACGGATAGTTGTAGATCGGCACGAAGTAGTAGTGGCCGTCGAGGCCCTTCGATGCCGCGCGGAGCGCCGGCGAGAACTGCGGAGCGAGTGTCTTCCAGACGTCGTCGATCGGGGTCGCCAGCCCCCTCTGGGCGAAGAACTGCATCCGGTAGCCCGCGAACCAGGTGAAGACGTCGTCCGGTCTGCCTTGCAGGTAGCTGTTGATCTGCTCCTGGAACGTGTTGTGGCTGACCGTGTTGACCTTGACCTTGATGCCGGTCTTCTGCTGGAACCGGGCGAAGACGGCCGCCACTGCCTTCTTCGGGTTCGCGTCGGAGTAGTTCGACCCGACGGTGACGGTGCCGGAGGCCTTCGAAGCGGCCGTCCAGCGGCCCGGACGAAGTGCGGCTGCTCCTTTGGATGCGGTGAGGCCGTAGGCCGCAGCGACGCCAGCTGCACCCGTGACGAGCAGCGAGCGGCGTGAGAGGAGCTGACTCTCGCCTTCGAGCGGGTCAGCTGAACGAGGCTCTGGGTCCGACATTGGCGGTCCTCCTCGGGGCTCGTCGAGCCATCGATCTCGAACAAAATCGAACTCGATCGCTCAAGGTGAAAAGTTGGCCTACCTTGGCATGATGCGCGGGCGCTGTCAAGGGTCTGACGCCCCCGTGGCCGGGCAATGCTTGACTAACCCTGTTTAACTGTGTTGAGTATCGTTTAAGCGCGATGCTCGCCGGACAACGCCAGATGCTGATCCTCGAGGAGGTCCGCCGGCGCGGCGCGGTGCGCGTCAGCGAGCTCACGGAGCTGCTCCGCGTGTCGGACATGACGATCCGGCGCGACCTCGACGTGCTCGCCGCCTCGGGCCTGGTCGAGAAGGTGCACGGCGGCGCCACGGTTCGAGGCGCGCTCAGCACGGACGAGCCCGGCTTCCAGGCCAAGTCCCGCCGGCAGCTCGAGGAGAAGGAGGCGATCGCCAAGGCGGCGAGCGAGCTCGTCGAGCCGGGCCAGGCGATCGGCCTCACGGCCGGGACCACGACCTGGCGCCTCGCGCACCTCCTCGTCGACGCTCCCGACCTGACGATCGTGACGAACTCGATCCCGGTCGCGAACGTACTGGAGCGCGACCCCCGTTCCGACCGAACGGTCGTCTTGACCGGCGGCGTGCGGACCCCGTCGGATGCCCTCGTCGGGCCCATCGCCGTCGCCACGCTGCAGTCGCTGCACGTCGACGTGCTCTTCATCGGCGTTCACGGCATGGCCGACGAGGCGGGCTTCACGACGCCGAATCTGCTCGAGGCCGAGACGAATCAGGCGTTCATCTCTGCGGCGCAGCGCGTCGTCGTCGTCGCCGACCACACGAAGTGGGGTCTCCGCGGGCTGAGCCGCATCGCGCGGCTCGCCGACGCGCATGTGCTCGTCACCGACGACGGCCTCCGGCCCGAGGCGCGCGTGGCGCTCGAGGAGCATGTCGGCAGCGTCATCGTCGCGCCGGTGAGTGCTCGCCGCTCGCGTGCGGCGGGCAGCCGCGCACGGTGAACGGCGCTGTTCGCGCGCCGGAGGCCGCTCCGGAACCACGTGTCGACGTGCACACCGGCGCCCTGACGTACGTCGTCGGCTCACGCCAGGCCAGGCCGAACCTTCCGGCGACGACGTGCCCCTTCTGCCCCGGCGGGCTGGAGGCGCCGGAGCCGTACGTCGTGCGGTGGTTCCCGAACCGCTGGCCGGCGATGCCCGACGGGCGCTGCGAAGTCGTGCTCTATACGCCCCAACACGATGCAACGTTCCCGTCGCTCGGCGTAACGGGCGCTCGCAGGGTCGTCGACCTGTGGACGGAGCGCAGCGCCGTCCTCGGCGCGCGACCGGACGTTGCGTACGTGCTCGTGTTCGAGAATCGCGGCCCCGAAGTCGGGGCGACGATCTCGCATCCCCACGGCCAGATCTACGCGTTCGACGTCGTGCCCGAGCTGCCCCTGCGCGAGCTGGAGCGGGGGACCGCGTTCGACGAGCCGGGCGAGCGCCTCGTCGCGACCGCCCCCGGCTGGCGTGCCTGGGTGCCTGCCGCCGCGATCTTCCCGTACGCACTGACGCTCGTCCCGGAAACGGAGGTCCCCGACCTGCCCTCGCTCGCGCCAGAGGAGCGCGACGGTCTCGCACTGCTGCTCGTCGACCTGCTCGGAGCCCTCGACCGGCTCTTCGACGCGCAGACCCCGTACATGCTGTGGATTCACCAGCGGCCGTTCGACGGCGGCGATTGGCCACACGCGCGCGTGCACGTCGAGATCGTTTCGCCGTGGCGCGCGCCGGGCGTCACGCGTTACGTCGCGGCCGGCGAGCTCGGCTCGGGCGTCTTCTTCAATCCCGTCGCGCCGGAGGAGGCTGCGCGCTCGCTTCGCGCTGCACTCGAAACAGCTCGATCGTCTGTCTGACGCCCTCCTCGAGCGGTGTCTGCGCCAAGTCGAGCTCCTCGCCGGGAAGGCGTTCCGGGAACGGCAGCGGCACGTCGTCGAAGGTGATCGTGCCGGCGGCAGCGGGGGCAGCCGCCTCGATCGCGCGCACGAGCTCGCTCATGTGCACCGCCGGCCCGCCCAGGTCATAGACGTCGGCGCTGTCGGCCTGCGTGCGGCTCGCACGGATGAACGCGGCCGCGACGTCCGGCGCGTAGTGGAACTGCGTTCGGCCGCCGAACGAGATCCGGTACGGCTCACCCTGCGCCGCCGCGTGCATCGCGAGCGTCGGCGTCGACGTCAGCCCCTGGTCGCGCCCGGGTCCGTAGACGCAGAAGGGACGCAGCCCGATGCTGGCCACGCCGTCGTCTTGGTGGTAGACGCGGGCGGTCTCCTCGTTCGCGAGCTTGTAGACGCCGTACAGCGTTCGCGGGGAGAGCTCGCCGTGCGCGTCGTAGACGGCGGCAGAGCTCGCGTAGGCCACGGTCGTCGAGAGCCCGCGCCGCTTCACGGCCTCGAACACGTTGACGGTCCCGACAACGTTCACGCTCGCCCCGAGCGGCGGATCGGCCTTGCAGAACGGAACCTGGAGCGCGGCGAGGTGGACCACGTTCGTGATCTCGTGCTCCGCGAGCGTGTGCTCCAGCGCCTCCAGGTCGGTGACGTCGCCGCGCACGAACGCGATCCGCTCGAGCTCCTCGGGCTGCATGATCAGCCGCAACCGGCTGTCGTTGGCGCCGAGGTCGAACGCCGTCACCGGCACGCCCTCCTTGACGAGCAGGCAGGCGGTCCAGGCGCCGATGCACCCGAGTGCGCCGGTGACGAGGAAGCGCTCGGCGCTCACGTGAGCTCGTAGAAGTCGATCGCGTTCCGCGCCAGGATCCTCTCCAACGTCTCGTCCGGCAGGTCGCCGAGAGCAGCAACGTAGCCGTCGACGACGTCACCGTACGACCCCGCGAGCAGGCACACCGGCCAGTCGGAGCCGACCATGAGCCGGCCGTCGCCGAACCATTCGAGCGCGCGCGCGGCGTAGGGCGCAAGCTCGGCCGGCGTCCAGCTCTGCCAGTCCGCCTCGGTCACGAGTCCCGAGAGCTTGGACGAGACGTTCGGCAGTGAGGCGATCGCCTGCATTCCTCGTTCCCACTCGTCGGAGCCGCCGGCGCGGATCGGCGGCTTGGCGAGGTGGTCGACGACAAAGCGCGTGTCCGGGTGCAGCCGCGCCGTCTCGGCCGCGGTCGGCAGTTCGCGCGCGCGCACGAGGAAGTCGAAAGCGAGCCCTGCCCGGCCGACTTCCCCGACGCTGCGCTGGACGTCGTCACGAAGGAGCCAGCGAGCGTCCGGCTCGTCGTGCACCTGGTGCCTGATGCCGACGAGCTTGTCGCCGCCGGGAGCCCGCGCGAGCTCGGCGAGGACCGCGGCCACGTCGCCGGCCGTGAGGTCGACCCAGGCGACCACGCCGGCGATGAACTCGTTGGCGGCGGCGAGAGCGAGGAACTCGCGCGACTCGTCGACGCTCGAGCGCGTCTGCACGAGCACCGTGCGCTGCACGCCGTGCTGATGCAGCAGCGGCAGCAGATCCTCGGGCCCGAACGCGCGCCGGATCG
>DASYUZ010000045.1:0-4743 GCA_036000665.1 Gaiellaceae bacterium | reverse complement strand
ATCCCGGGCCACTACGCGCACGGCTTCGAGGCGCTCAGCGATCTGCTCTTCTGTTACCACGTGACGGAGGAGTACGACCCGGCCGATCCCGACGAGCACGAGATCGCGTGGAACGATCCGCGCGTCGTGCACCTGTGGAGCGCGAAGTCGCCGATCCTCTCGCAGCGGGACTTCGACGCGTCGTCGTAACGGGCGCCGGCGGGCAGCTCGGACGCGCGCTCGTGGAGACGTTCGCGGAGGACGACCTCGTGGCTCTGAGCCACAAGGACTGGGACGTCACCACTCCTCCGCCCCCGCTCGAGGCCCACCTGGTCCTGCACGCGGCAGCGTGGACGGACGTCGACGGCGCCGAGGACGACCCGCAGGGCGCGGCCGCGGTCAACGTCGGCGGCACGCAGCATGCGGCGTCGCTGGGGCCGCTCGTCTACTACTCGACCGACTACGTCTTCGACGGGCGCAAGACGACGCCGTACGTCGAGTCCGATCCGGTGAATCCGCTCTCGGTCTACGGGCG
The DNA here is from genome assembly GCA_036000665.1 of Gaiellaceae bacterium. Lineage (GTDB taxonomy): Bacteria > Actinomycetota > Thermoleophilia > Gaiellales > Gaiellaceae > JACCTU01. Next base: position 4,229 of record DASYUZ010000045.1, on the reverse strand, counting down.
CTCGAAACTGCATGGTGAAGCGGCGGCGGGAGAGCGCGCGTGGATCGTTCGCTCGTCGTGGCTGTTCGGCCCGACCGGCCACAACTTCGTGCGGACGATGCTCCGGCTCGGCGCTGAGCTCGACGAGGTGGCGGTCGTCGACGATCAGCGCGGGTCTCCGACCTACGTCGGACACCTCGCCGAGGCAACGCGCGACGTCGTCGCGCTCCCGTACGGCATCTACCACGTCGGCGCCGAAGGCGACTGCACGTGGGCCGAGTTCGCAGAGGCGATCTTCGAAGAGGCAGGGCTCGCCTGTCGTGTCCGGCGGATCACGACAGCGGAACTCGGCCGGCCGGCTCCCCGGCCCGCCTACTCGGTGCTGCGCTCAGAGAAGCGGGACACGCCGCGCTTGCCCCACTGGCGCGAGGGACTGCGGGCCTGCCTCGGTCGCCTCGGGACCTAGCCGGAACACACCCGGCGCAGCTCTTGCTCGAGCGTGCCAGGCGGCGCCGGCAGCGTCTCTGCGGCCTGCTGATCGAATGGGCGAAGGGCGTCCGCCGCTCTGCGACGCAGGTCGTGGTTCGCGCCCTGGAGGCGCACGGAATGCGCGCCCGTGAACAGCACGAGCTCGTTGGCGCGCGGAACGTCTGCGGCCCACGCTCCGCGAACACGCAGTGCCGTGCACGCGATCGCAGCGTTCCAACCCGACGGTCGGAATTGCGCGAGTGGGGATATCTCGACCGTGAGGGGCGGCCAACAGCCGGCGTCCGTCTGGACCGGCTGGACGCAGGCACCGTAGCTGAACCGCGCCCAGCGGCCGCCTCCCTCGGCGCGGGCGAGCGGATGGTTCTCGAATTCACGTCCGACCCAGTAGAGCGTACCCTGGCTCTCCCGCCGCAGCTCCGCGAGCTTCGCGTCGAGCGACTCGAGTGCGCACTGCCGAAGCGGTTGCTCGACTTCGATCGCCGGCGACGGCAGTGGCTGCAGTGAGTCGTCTCGACCGACCGGACGCAGAGCCAATGCCGCCGCCTTCGATTGACGAAAGGTGTTTGCATAGATCTTGACCAGCACGTCGCCGGTGTAGACCTCGAACCCGTCGAACTGTGCTGCAGGGACGCCGCGGATCGTCGTCCGCAGGCACCCGCGCCACGGCGTGTTGTAGCGCGCTGGACTGGCGATCGGCGTCTGCTGGAGCTGGATCTGCGGGCCGGTGCACTGAAAGCTCTCGCCGGTCCCCTCGCCTCGGCACTCGCCGTAGATGAAGAGCGCGCCGCGCTCCGAGACTTCCGCACGCCTCAACGGGAGACCGGCGAACGAGCGCCCGAGGTAGTAGATCGGGCCTTTCTCCACTCGGGCGATTCGCTCGAGCTCGCCCTCGATCTCCGGCGAGACGCTCGCCGACTGCTGGGCCGCGCCGCACGCGGTCGCAATCAGCAGCGCGGCCGCCAGGGTTATGGTCGCGACCCGATGGCGCATTACCGCTTCCTCACGACGTGGGTGGTGGATGCCCCGATCGAGAACGTCTGGAACACCATCCACGTGATCGAGCGCTGGCCCGTCGAAGGAGGTCGGGAGGGCTAACTGGACATCCGGGGAGTGACGGCCGGGAGTCGCTGTGACTACCCTTGGTCGCCGTGCGCGTTCTCGTCACCGGTGCGGCCGGATTCATCGGGTCCAACTTCGTGAAACGGGTTACCCGGGCGGGCGACAGCGTCGCCGTGCTCGACAAGCTGAGCTACTCCGGGAACCGCGCCAATCTCGACGGCGTGGAGCACGACTTCTTCCATGGCGACATCTGTGATCCCGAGGCAGTCGCTCAGGCTGCCGCAGGCTGCGAGGCGATCGTCAACTTCGCCGCCGAGACCCACGTCGACCGCTCGATCCTCGGGCCGGCGGAGTTCATCCAGACGGATATCGCCGGCGCGCAGGTGCTGCTCGAGCACGCACGCCACGCGGGCATCCGCCTCGTGCACGTCTCCACCGACGAGGTCTATGGCGACCTCGAGGGCGGCGGACGCGCGAAGGAGACGGACCCGCTCCGTCCGTCGAGCCCGTACAGCGCGTCGAAGGCCGGCGGCGACCTGCAAGTGCTCGCGTATGTGCGGACGTTCGGCGTCGCCGCGTGCATCACTCGCGGCGCGAACACATACGGCCCGTACCAGTACCCGGAGAAGATGCTGCCGCTCTTCATCACGAACGTGCTCGACGGGCAGCCGGTGCCGGTCTACGGCGACGGCCGCCAGGTTCGCGAGTGGCTGCACGCCGACGATCACTGCGCCGGCGTCGAACTGGTGCTGCGGGAGGGCGTTTCGGGCGAGATCTACAACGTCGGCGGAGAAGAGCACGAGAACCTCGAGGTGACGCGCCGCGTTCTCGAGCTGACCGGCGGCGACGAGTCGCTCATCCGTCACGTCGAGGACCGCCCGGGACACGACCGCCGCTACGCCCTCGACGATTCGAAGCTCCGCGAGCTCGGATGGACGCCGCAGCACGCGTTCGCAGACGGTCTCGTCGACACCGTCGCCTGGTATCGCGACAACCGCGCCTGGTGGGAGCCGATCAAGTCCGGCGAGTTCCGCGCCTATTACGAGGCGCAATACGCGGGCCGGCTCGCCGGCTAGGTCACGCGCCGCACTTTCGCTTCGCCGCCGTCACGTCCGGGTGCGGGCCCAGCAGCAGCTCACGCCGTGCGAGGTACGGAAGCGCCTCGTCGCAACGGTCCAGCTCTGCCAGCGCCCGGCCGATGTTGTAGTTCGCGTACGCCTCGTACGTGCGGTCGTTGCCGCGCAGCCGCTCGAGCGCTCGCCGTGACAGCGTCAGCGCCCGCTCCCAGTTGCCACGACTGAGCTCGGCGGTCGACTCGTCCTGCAGCGCACGGGCCTGCGCGACCGACAGGCTTGCCGACGGCGGCGTCGCGCTCACGGTCACTTCGGCCGTCGTACCCTCTGCGGTGATGGTCCTGACGACGGTCTTTGCGGATGCGCCCTCGCCGTCACCGCCCGCGGCGAGAATTGCCGCCGCGATCAGCCCGGCTCCGAGCAGTGCGAGCAGCACGATCGCGGGGACGAGCCACGCCGGCCGCGCCGGGCCACTCACCCGACGCGCCGGCGCGCGAGGCGGGACGATCTCGGTCCGCCCGGCCGCGCTGTGCAGCGCCGCCCGCAGCTCCGCGACGAGCTCGGCGGCGCTCCCGTAGCGCTCGGCCGGGTTTTTCGCGAGCGCCCGCCGGAAGACGTCGTCGAGCTCCCGGGGTAGGTCCCGCCGCCGCTCGCTGATGGACGGGATCGCCGCGTGGACGTGAGCCGCTGCCTCGGCCGCCGCCGTGTCGCCCGTGAACGGCCGCTCGCCGGTCAGGAGCTCCCACGCCAGGACCGCAAGCGCGTAGAGGTCGCTCGCCGGCGTCGCGCGCTTGCCCTGCGCCTGCTCCGGCGATAGGTACGCCGCCGTGCCGAGCACGGTCCCGGTCTTCGTGAGCGAGTCGAGGCCTGCGGCGCTCGCAACGCCGAAGTCCGCAACGTGGACGTTCTCGTCGCGGTCGAGCAGGAGGTTGCCCGGCTTCACGTCGCGGTGCACGACACCCTCCGCGTGCGCGGCGTCGAGCGCCGCGGACGCTTGCTCGAGCCACGCCAGCGCCTGACCGGCGGGCACGCGCCCCTTCCGGAGCCGTTCTTCCAGCGAGCCGCCGCTCAGGTACTCCATGACGATGTACGGCCGGTCGTTCCACTCGCCGACGTCGAAGATCGTGACGACGTTCGGACGGCCGGAGAGCCGGGCGGCGGCAAGCGCCTCGCGCGTGAACCGCTCGCGCACGGCGTCGTCCTGGGCGAAGCGCTCCGCGAGCACTTTCACGGCCACCGCACGACCGAGCGTCTCGTCGGTCGCTCGGTAGATCTCGCCCATGCCGCCGCGGCCGATGCGCTGGGGTCCGCGGTAGCGGGCGGGAAGGACGCCGGTCTCCACCGCCACGGAGCTGAAATTGCCGCCGGAGCACCACAGAAAACGCCCGGAGAGCGCGAACTCTTGAGGATTCGGTGAACGTGCTTCACGATTGGACGGCAGATCCGCTAGCCTCGTTGGCGCCTCCGCCACGGTCGGGCGCGAGGCCAGGGTCCGCTTCCATGCTTCGCCGCGCGCTCGTTCTCCTCTTCGTTTCTTCGCTCGTTGGGGCGGGGATCGCGTCCGCGAGCCCGGCCTTCTTCATCAGCGGGCGCGGCTGGGGCCACGGCGTCGGCATGAGCCAGTGGGGC
>DASYUZ010000044.1:0-21651 GCA_036000665.1 Gaiellaceae bacterium | reverse complement strand
GCGATGTTCCCGCGATTGGTCTGGGACTGGATGTCCGGCCCTGACGGGAGCCGCAGTGACGGCGCGAGCCCTAGACGGGCGGCGTTAGCAGCCCGTGCGGGCGCCGCCGCGGCGGCTGGGGCGCTTCACGGTGATGCTCATCGTGTCGCGGCCGGTTCGGCTCGACGCCTTCGCCGTGACGACCAGGCGGTAGCGGCCCGGGCGGCCGAGTGCTTTCGGAAGGTGCAGGTTGTGGTTCGTCAGGCCCGGCGGGCGGTAGCCGAGGCGCCTGAACGCGACGCGCTTGTTGCGCGCGTTGAACACGCTGAGGGTGACCTTCGCCCGTTCGCGCAGGCGAACCTGGAGCTTGAGGAAACCGCCGGTGCTGCAGACACGGCCGCTGTCGATCTCGACCAGCGGACCGTCGCCGGTGTCGGGCGCGGAGCCGAGGAGGACCTCGACCTCGCTTCCCTTCGCCGCGAGCGCCGGCGCCGGCGGGGTCTGCGCGACGACGAACGCCGGTGTTCCTTCCGTCTGCACCGTGCGAACGTCGTCGAGCACTAGGCCGCGCGTCTCGACAGCGTCCTTCGCCGCGGCGAGCGAAAGGCCGACAACGTCGGGGACGCCGACCAGCGGGGTCGTCTGAGGGCCCTCGTTTCCGGCGCGGTCGATGGCGGAGATCGTGAACGACCTGGTGTCGCCCGCGTCAAACGCCCCGAGCTTCACCTCGTAAGTGACCTCGCCGAGGACGCGCCACTGCTTGCCGTTGATGTAGACGACGTAGTTGCCGATCTGGTCGCCACCCGGCGGCGGTGTCCAGCGGAGGGTGAGGCCGTCGGCCGCGACGACGCCGACGAAGCCGCCGGGTGCCGCGGGGATCACGGTGTCGCGCGTGAAGCTGGACACGTTCGTCCAGCCGGATGCGTTGCCCGCGAGGTCGACCGCGCGCGCTTGCCAGTAGTACGTGCCGTCGGCGAGCGCGACGTCGATCGTCCAGACGGCGGTCGCACCCCTGGCGACGTCCGCCGATGCCCCGGATGCGACGACGTTCGCGCATGCTGCGTCGGAGCACACTCGGAACTCGACATGTCCGGCCGCGCCGGTCTCGGGTCCGGTGTAGACGGCGGTGAGGCGGAGTGATCGCGTCGGTGCTGCCGCGGCGGGACCCTCCAGCGCGGGGGCGCTCGGCGCGAACGTGTCGACCGTCCAGGTGAACGACTTGGTGCCGACGTGGCCGACGGGGTCGGTCGCCTTCACGTCGAAGGTATGACCGCCGTCGGCGAGACCGCTCAGGGAGTGGGGGGAGGGGCAGGCGCCGTACGCCGCGCCGTCGAGGCGGCACTCGAGCGTCGCCGGCTCGTTCGCGCTGAACGCAAAGCTCGCCGCCGTGCTGTTCGTCGGGTTCGCAGGCGCGGAGCCGAAGCTCACGACCGGGCTCGTCGTGTCGACCGTCCAGGTGTGCGTCGCGGAGCCGACGTTCGCGACACCGTCCGTCGCCTGCACCTCGTACGTGTGGCTGCCGTCCGCGAGACCGCTCAGCGAGCGCGGGCTCGTGCACGCCGCGAACGCCGCACCGTCGAGGCGGCACTGGAACGTGGCGGGCTCACTCGCGTTGAACGAGAAGCTCGCGGCCGCGCTGGCGGTCGGGTTCGACGGAGTCGAAGAGAATGTGACGGTCGGAGCCGTCGCGTCGACTGTCCACGTGTGGCTCGCCGGCGTCGCGTCGACGTTCCCCGCGCGGTCGACAGCGCGCACCTGGAAGGTGTGGCTGCCGGAGGAGAGGCCGCTCAGCGCATCAGGGCTGGGGCAGGCTGCAAACGGCGCGCCGTCGAGGCTGCACTCGAACGTGCCGGGCTCGTCCGAGCTGAAGCTGAAGCTCGGGCTCCCGTTGCTCGGGTCCGGCGGCGTCGACGTGATCGTCGTGTTGGGTGGCGCGTTGTCGACGGTGATCGGGACTACCGCCGTCTCGGCCGTGTCGCCGACGTTGTCGGTGGCCTTCGCGACGAGCTGGTAGGCACCGTCCGCGGGCTGTCCTGACCACGTCACCGAGTAGGGGCTCGAGGCCGACGATCCGATGGCAACCCGGTTCGGCGCGAAGGTGCAGTCGGCGAGCGGCAGGCAGTAGTAGTAGTCGACGGACGCGAGCCCGGAGCCAGGCGTCGGGTCCGACGCGTTCGACTGGAGCGTGTAGCCGTTCTTGATGTACGCGCCGCTCGCCGGGGACGTGATCGAGAAGGGGTTCGGAGCCGCGTCGTCGGCGGCCGGTTGCGCAATGCCACCGGTGCCGTCGTAGGCGTACATCGTGATCAGCCGGCTCTCGTTCCCGCCCGATGTATACGCACCCGTCTGCCGCCGCCAGAACTGCACATAGAGCCGCTCGTTCGCGGCCAGGGTGACCAGCGGGAGCGTGACGGTGTGCGTCACAGACTTGATGGTGGACGTCGTGTCGCGGAGGTTCGTCGTTGTCTGTTCGCCGGCCGAGCTGGGGTCGAGGAGGAGCGTCGAGCTCGTGATCGCCCCGCCGGACGTGGACACCTTCCACATGCCGACGACGAGATGGGCGGTCCCGTTCAGCTGGCCGCTCCCGTTCTTGTATTTGACGGTGAACGACCAGTTCCCAGGCGCGAACTTCACGGGTCCGGGCGCGTCGACGAGCCAGCCCTTCCCGTTCGGGGTGACGCCGGCGAGGCTCGCGACGACCGACGAGTTCGCGGTCGCTGGGTGCGACACACCGGGCGAGAACTCCGCGTAGCCGGTGGCGAACAGGCCGACCCGGTTTCCGGCTTGCGGCAGCGCCGGATATGCAGGCGGGGCCGCCGTGTCCGGCACGTTGTCCGTGATGCTCCCGAGCGGGTCGTCGGTGATCTGGGCAACGCGGACGAAGAGGCCGCTCGTCCCCTTTCGCCGATAGACGCGCACCGTGCCGGTCGTCGGCAGGCCGCTCACCGTGACCATCTGGTTGACGGGCGCGGCCGACGCGACCGCGTTCGGGTCGGTCGGAGCGGTCTCGCCTCCGGGATCGACAACCGAGTAGAGGTAGTAGTACGTGCCGTTCAGCAGGCCGGCGCCGCACGAGATGCACGGGCCTGCTGCGTGCGAGGACGACGGCGCGCCCGGTCCCGCCGAGCCGATCAGCTGGTAGCTCGTCGTCGTCGTGATCGCGCCCGAGCCGGTCGCGGAGAGATAGAGCGGCGAAGGGAAATCGCTCGCGCCGGCATCGGCGCGGCCGGCGAGCGGCGCGAGCATGAGCAGCGCGCCAACGGCGAGCGCAGCGGGGAGCTTCAGCCCACCCGGGAGGCTCAGGCTGAAAGAGGTCAATGGCCGCAAGTGCATCGGGTTCATATCCACGCGCGTGTGAGGAAGGTGAATCCTTCATCCCCGGTATCGGCTTCAGCCGCTCACCCCTTGAGGTTCGGAGGCGGCCTCGAAGGGGGAGACGATCGCACCCACACGTCCCCCGGCACTCCCTCTTTCGGGTGAATTGCCTCCAGCACAAAACGGTGTCCCTAGAACGGGGGATGTTCGGGGCTTGACCGCGGCCTACCGTCGGCCGAGAAGGAGCAGGCCTATAGGCGTAGTGCCCGGCTCGCTGCACTGCGGACTCGCGACGCGAGGAAGGAATTGACGAACACGATGACGCTCGACCGACGTTCACGGGGATGGACGAGGTCCCGAGGGGAACGGGCGTGAGCACGGTCCCGAGCGAGTTCGGCTACCGCGGCGACCCCCACGAGCCCGAGCACGAGGCCCTGCCGGTCTCGGCGAAGATCTACCTCTTCTTCATCGTCGCGGTCGCGCTCGCGGCCTCGCTCCCGCTGATGAGCCGCCTGCCGGAAGCGGAAGGGTGGATCACGTTCCTGATCCTCGCGACGACGGCCTCGGTCGCGCAGCTCTTCAACGTCCGGACGCCCAACGACCAGTCGTACCACACGGCAATCGTGTTCCTGACCGCGGCCGTGCTGCTGCTTCCGCCCGAGCTGGTCGTCTTCGTCGCCGTCATCACGCACGTCCCCGAGTGGCTGAAGATCCGCTACGCGTGGTACATCCAGACCTTCAACATCTCCAACTACGTCGTCAGCATGCTCGCCGCGTGGGGATGTGCGCAGGCGATCATGAGCGTGTCGCTGATCGAGCCGCGGCTGCGGTTCGCGCTCGCGGGCCTCGCCGCCTCGATCGTGCTCGTCTTCGTCAACCACATCCTGCTCGCCGGGATGCTCCGCCTCGGGCGCGGGCACTCGATCCGCGAGGCGGGGATGTTCTCGTTCCAGAGCCTGTCCACGGACCTCGTGCTGGCGGCGCTGGGCGTCTCGGTCGCCGCGTTCGCGCACGTGAACCCGTGGCTGATCCCGTTCACAATCACCTCGATCCTCCTGATCCACCGCTCGCTGGCGGTGCCGCAGCTGGAGGCGGAGGCGCGCGTCGATGCCAAGACGGGCCTCTTCAACGCACGCCACTTCGCGCATGCGCTGACCGAGGAGCTCGGCCGGGCGCAGCGCTTCGAGCGGCCGCTCTCGCTGATCATGGCCGACCTCGACCTCCTGCGTGACATCAACAACACCTACGGCCACCTCGCCGGAGACGCCGTGCTGAAGGGCATCGCCCAGGTTTTCCGCTCGCAGCTCCGCCACTACGACGTCCCCGCGCGCTTCGGCGGCGAGGAGTTCTCGATCCTGCTCCCCGAATCACCCCCGGAGCAGGCACTCGAGATCGCGGAGCGGATCCGCCGCGCGGTGGCGGAGTCGGAGTTCGAGGTCGAGACTTCGAGCGAGCCGATCCGCGCGACCGTGTCGATCGGCGTCGCCGCCTTCCCCAAGGACGCGACCGACGCGAACGAGCTGATCCACCAGGCCGACCTCGCCGTCTACCGCGCCAAGCTGCAAGGGCGGAACCGCGTCATGGGCGCGAGCACGGAGCCGCTGATGATGGCGCCGGAGACCAGCAGGGGCCAGCGCCTGATCGCCGTCCCGGAGGACGGCGAGCACGTCGTCCCGCTGCCCCGCGTCGCGGAGGCCCTGCCCGCCGAGGAGCGGCGCCAGCAAAGCCATCCTCGGCCGCATGCACTCCAGGGCCCCCGGTTCCTCTCGCTGTCGAGGCGGCTCGTCTCCCTCGTCGGTGCCGTCGGCTTCTTCGGCGTGGTCGCCGGCGTGCTCGGGATCGCGTTCGGCACCAACGACGACCTGATCGGCCTGCTCGCAATCGTCGCGCTGGTCGGGATCGGCCAGGCACTCACGCTCGACGTCGACGACGCGTCGATCTCCGTGAGCGCCGTCGGCGCGATCGCGGGCGCAGCCTTGTTCGGACCACGAGCCGCGCTCGCGCTGGCCGTGACGACGGCGGTGGTGGAGTGGAGCGCCCGGCGCACGCCGCTGCACACGGTCGCCTTCAACGTCGGCGCCCTCTCGCTCGCCTCGCTCGCCGCGGCAGGGATCTTCGCAGCCGCAGGGGCGACGGGCCTCGGCAGCGCGCTCGGCGTCGCGGGCGTCTTCGCGGGGACGGCGTACTTCCTCGTCAACATGGGCCTCGTCAGCCTGGCGCTCTCCCTGGAGGGCGCGGAGCGGTGGTTCAGCATCTTCAAGGAGCGCTTCGCCTGGCTCACGCTGCACTACGTCGTCTACGGCTTCATCTCGGGCGTGATGGCGATCGCCTACGAGGCGGCCGGGCTGTACGCGCTCGCCGTCTTCGCGGTGCCGCTCGTCCTGATGCGCAAGACGCAGGCGGCCTACATCTCGCACACGCAGCGCAGCGCGCACAAGCTGCGCCAGGCCGCGGAGACGATCCAGACGCAGAACGTCTCACTCGAGCAGGCGAACCGGCTGCTCAAGGAGCGCTCGACCGCGGCGATGGAGTCGCTCTCGGCGACCGTCGACGCGCGAGACTCGTACACCGCGGGCCACTCGCGCCGCGTGCAGCAGCTCGCGCTCGCGATCGGCCGCGAGATGGGCCTCTCGCAGGCGGAGCTCGACCTCCTCGGACACGCCGCGCTCTTCCACGACATCGGCAAGCTCGCGATCCCCGACGCGATCCTGCTCAAGCCGGCCTCCCTCACGAGCGAGGAGTGGTCGCTGATGCAGCGCCACGCAGAAGAGGGCGCACGGATCATCGACCGCCTCGGCTTCCTCGGCGACGCCGTCCCGGCGATCCGCCACCACCACGAGCGCTTCGACGGCACGGGCTATCCCGAGCGTCTGAAGGGGGAGGAGATCCCGCTCGGCGCCCGGATCATCCACGTCGCCGACGCGCTCGACTCGATGCTCACGACACGCATCTACCGGGCGGCGCGCCCGCCGGCTGAGGCGCTCGCGGAGCTCAAGCGTGCCTCCGGCTCGCAGTTCTGCCCGCGCACCGTCGCCGCGCTCGACCGGATCCTGCCGATCGAGTCCGTCGACTCCGACGCGCTGCCGAACGAGCTCCTGGCCGCAGCCTCCTAGGCTGATCGGGCCGACTTGCGGCCCCGTCAGTTTGCTCTAGGATCCTTGGCATGCCCGGGAAGCGGTCGTTCCGCGCCCTGGAAGGAATCGACGCGCAGCGCCTGGCCTCTTTCCAGGCCGGGATCCGGAAGCGGTACTCCGACCGCGACCTGCTCGACGAGCTCCGCGCCTCCGCGGAGCGGCTCGGCCGCTCGCCGACGATGCGCGAGTTCGCCGCCGACCCGCAGACGCGCGTCCATCCCCAGACCGTGATCGAGCACTTCGGCTCGTGGAACACGGCGAAGCGCGAGGCCGGCCTGCTGCCGCGGCGCTTCGCGACCCGGGAGGAGCTCCTGCAGGTGCTGCGTGAGCTCGGCGAGGAGCTCGGCCGCACCCCGACCGCGCGAGACCTCGAGGAGCGCCGCGGCTCGCTCCCCTCGAAGTCGCTCTACTGGCACACGTTCGGCTCCCTGACGACCGCGCTCCGCGAGGCGGGATTCGACGTCCCGGTGGGGGAGGAGCGCCTCGAGCGGGCCGTGGAGCAGGGCGTGAAGCTCGCCAGGCGGCTCAAGCGGCTGCCCAAGTTCACGGACTGGACGGAGGCCCGAAAGCGCGACGAGACCCACCTGACGGAGTGGCAGGTGTATCGGATGTTCGAGTCGCGCCGGGGCGCGTGGTCGACCTTCCAGTTCCTGATCGCCGAGCGCCTGCGCGAGCAGGGCGTGACGGTCAGCGCGGAGGGGCGCCTGGGAAGAACCTAGGAGGCTGGGTCCGTATGAATCGAACGCTCTGGGCCCGGGTTCGCAGACGGAAGCACGGCAGAGCCGTGCTTCCTGACGTCGGCGTCGCGAGCGGCGCCTAAGCGGCGGTCGCGAGCGCGGCGAGGCGCGCGAGGCAGGACGCGCCCTCGTGCGGGGCGCGGACCGGCGGGAGCGAGCGCTCCTCGACGAAGGACTCGTCCGCGCGGAAGCGCTCCGTCCAGGCGACGCGGCCGTCGGCGAGCACGAGCATCGTGCCCTCCCCGACCTCGCGCATCTGGAGCCGGAGGCCGAGGTAGCGCTCGACGGTCTCGAGCGCGAGCCGGGTCGAGGCGAAGAAGGTCTCGCGGGCGCTCCGGCCGACCCAGAGCGGGCGGCCGACGCCGCGGGCGAGATAGAGGAGTCCCGGCCGCCGCTCGTCGAGCCAGGCGGTCGCCATCGAGCCGTACAGCTCCTCGAGCACGTCCGCGCGGTTCCGGCTCCGCTCGGCGAGGGCGAAGATCGCCTCCGAGTCGACGGTCATCTCGGGCTCGGCGCGACGGAAGCCGTGGCCGGCGAAGATCTCCTCGTCGTTGGCGATGATCCCGTTGTGGATCCCCACGACGGCGCCGTGGCGGATCGGATGGTTGTTCGCGGGGATCGAGGGGTGGCCCTTCGTGTAGTCCCGCACGTGGACGAGCGCCTCGCTCGCGATCGCCGGCACCCGCACCTGCTCGAGGAGCTGAGTGGCCCCCGTACGCTGCTTCAGGACCTCGATCCGGCCGCCGGGGAGGCGATGGGCGTACCCGACGGCGTCAGCACCGCGCTCGGCGATCCCGGCCAGCAGCGACTGGGCGGCGAGCGTCCGGTCGACGCTGCTCGTGGGACTCAGGCTGTAACCGGCGATTCCACACATACGACTGATCGTTCCACTGAGACGTATCGGCACCACTGGCCGTTAGGTAAGGATCCTGTTAGACGGGTCCAGGCTTCATCCCTCCTTCGAGGGGACCCGGCTTCCTCAAGCGCGTCCCCCAAAAGGCCGATATGCGTGGGTATGGAGCCGCGCTCCCTTCCCGAGCCGCCTCTCGAGGACGCCGCCGAGTTCGTCGGACGCAACTCGGGGGCCGAGATCGTCGAGCCGCACCTCGAGCTGCTGCCCGGCCTCGACCCGGTCGACGAGCCGGAAGCCGAGGCAGAGGTCGAGCTCGACGCGCCCGCTCCGACCCAGGATCCGCTCAAGCTCTACGTCCGCCAGATTGGCGACGGCCGGCTGCTGACGCCCCCCGAAGAGCGCGCGCTGGCCAAGCGGAAGGACGAGGGGGACGAGTGGGCCAAGCGCAAGCTGATCGAGTCGAACCTCCGTCTCGTGATGTCGATCACGCGCAACTACACGAAGGCCGGCGTCCCGCTGCTGGACCTGATCCAGGAGGGCAACCTCGGGCTGATCCGCGCGGTCGAGAAGTTCGACTACACGATGGGCTACAAGCTTTCGACCTACGCGACGTGGTGGATCCGCCAGTCGATCACCCGCGCGCTTGCCGACCAGGGCCGGATCATCCGCCTGCCCGTGCACGTCGCCGACCAGGTTCGCCGCCTGATGCGTACGCGCCGCGTGCTCGCGCAGAAGCTGAACCGCGAGCCGACGATCGCCGAGCTCGCCCGCGAGGCGGAGCTGCCCGAGGCGAAGGTCAAGGATCTGCTGGAGCTCGTCGAGGAGCCGATCTCGCTCGAGACGCCCGTCGGTGACGGCGAGTCGAACTACGCCGACCTGATCGAAGACACCAAGACCGATCGCCCCGAGCTGACGACCGCCGAGACGATGCGCGGTCGCGAGCTCGCGAAGGCGCTCACCCACCTGAACCCGCGCATGCGCAGGGTGCTCGCGCTCCGCTTCGGGCTCGACGGCGAGAGGCCGCAGACGCTCGAGGAGGTCGGCGCCGGCCTCGGGATCACCCGCGAGCGCGTCCGCCAGCTCGAATCGCGCGCGCTGCGCGAGCTGCGGGTCGTCGCCCCGGATCTCGAGCTCTACCTCCAGGCCGAGTAGACCTCGCTCTCCGGGTACCCTCGGAGCGGTGGCCTTCTTCGTCGACATCCACTCGCACGTTGTCCCCTCGGGCGACGACGGGGCGCCGACCGTCGCCGACGGGCGCGCGTTGTGCCGCGAGGGGGCGCGCCGGGGCACGGCCGTCCTCTATGCAACGCCGCACGTCTGGCCGCATCTGATCCTGACCGACGAGCGCGAGCGCCAGATCCGCGAGGCCCACGAGCAGGTCTGCCGCGGCGCCGGGCTCGAGCTGCGGCTCGGCTTCGAGCTGACGCCGACTCCGGCGCTGCTCGAGGAGGACCCGCACCGCTACGTGCTCGAGGGCACCGACGTCGTGCTCGTCGAGGTGCCCTTCATGGGCGGCGTCGACGTCCTCGTTGCCCTCTGCGAGCACATCGAGGCGGCCGGGCTGCGGCCGGTGATCGCGCATCCCGAGCGCACCGAGTCGGTGCTCGAGCGGCCGTCGGTTGCGCGCGAGCTCGTCGAGCGCGGGTGGCGGTTGCAGGCGAACGCGACCTCGCTGCTGGGCAAGCACGGGCCCGAGATCGAGGCGCTCGGCTGGGAGCTCGTGGACGACGGGCTGATCGCGATCGTCGCGTCGGACGGCCACCGCGCGTCGCGGCCGCCGCACCTCGACGAGGCCTATCGCGCGGTCGCGGTGCGCGTGGGGGAGACGCGCGCCCGCTCGCTTTTCGACGGCTCGGCGGTCGGCGTCAGTGCGCCACAGCTTCCATCTCGCGCAGCCGCGCGAGGTGCCTGAGCGACTCGAGCTCGATCTGCCGCACGCGCTCGCGCGTCAGCCCTAGCCGCCGCCCGATCTCCTCGAGCGTCTTCGGCTCGGCGTTGTCGAGGCCGTAGCGCAGGATCAGCACCTTGCGATCGCGCTCGGGCAGGACCTGCAGCGCGGCCGCGAGCGCCTGGCTGCGGAGCGAGATCTCCACGACCTCCTCCGGGAGCGGCGAGTCGCCCGGGACGAAGTCCCCGAAGACGGCGTCGTCCTCTTCCCCGACCGGCTGGTCGAGGCTCGTGGACGCCCGTGCGGCCGCGCGCACCTCGAACGCCTGGTGCAGCGGGAGGTTCGCCTCCAGGGCGATCTCCTCGATCGTCGGCTCGCGGCCGAGCTCCATCCAGAGGGTGCGCTCGGCCCGGTTCATCTTCTGCAGGCGCTCGACGATGTGGACGGGCATCCGGATCGTGCGCGCCTTGTCGGCGAGCGCCCGGGCGACGGCCTGGCGGATCCACCACGTCGCGTAGGTGGAGAACTTGTAGCCGCGGCGCCAGTCGAACTTCTCGACCGCGCGGATCAGCCCGAGCGTGCCCTCCTGGATCAGGTCGAGGAACGGCAGGCCCTGGTTCCGGTAGTTCTTCGCGATCGAGACGACAAGGCGCAGGTTGGACTGGATCATCCGCTGCTTCGCCTGTGGGTCGCCGCGCTCGATCTTCTTCGCCAGCTCGACCTCCTGGGGGGCGGTCAGGAGCGCGTGCCGGCCGGCCTCGCGCAGGAAGAGCTGCAGCGCGTCGGTCGTCGACTCGAGGTTCGGCGGGACGGGCGGCGGCGCCGGCTCCTTCGCCTTCTCCGCCTCGTCGTCGAGCAGCTCGAAGCCGAGCGACTCGAGCGCGCGTTCCACAGCCTCGAGCTCGAGCGGGTCGAGCTCCTGCGGCTCGAGCGTCTCGTACAGCTCGACGCGGCGGATCGTCCCGGTCGCCTCGGCCGCCTCGAGCAGGGGCTTCAGCTCGTCACCGAGCAGGAGAGTCTCCACAACGTCGACGGGCACGACCGCTAGGGCTGTTCCGCAGCGGCCCGGTGGCCAAACCCGCTCTGCTCCGCGTCCGCACGATAAGGCCGGTTCTGTCAAGTCGAAGGATCAGAAGGTCGACGCGCGCACACCGCTCGCGATCAGGAGCAGCGCCGCCCCCGCGACGACCAGCCGGTAGACGACGAAGACCGAGTAGTCGTGCCGGCGCACGTAGCCGAGGAGCGCCTCGATCGCGAGTAGCCCGCTCCCGGCTGCCGCGAGCGTGCCGACGAGGAACGGTCCCTGCCAGCCCGGCGGCAGGTCGCCCAGCAAGACGTCCTTGACGCCCTTCAGGAGCACCGCGCCGAGCACGATCGGCGCCAGGAGCAGGAACGAGAAGCGCGCCGCGTGGTCGCGCGTGAGCCCGAGGGCGCGCCCGGCCGTGATCGTGATCCCCGAGCGCGAGACGCCCGGCATCAGCGCGAGCGCCTGCGCGCAGCCGACCGCGAAGGCGTGCGGGAGCGACAGGTCCTCCATCCCCCGCCGCTCGGGACGCCGGTCCGCAACCCAGAGCAGGCCCGCGAAGGCGGCGAGCAGGATCGCGATCTGCCACGGCTCGCCGAGGTGGTTCGCGATCGGGTCCTCGAGCGCCGCGCCGACGAGGGCGGCCGGGACGGTCGCAACGAGCACCGCCCACGCGACTCGCTCGTCGGCCGTCCGGATCCGCCGCCGGGCGAGGCTCCCGACGAACGCGCCCAGCAGGTCGACAATTTCGCGGCGGAAGTACGCGAGCACGGCGACGAGCGTCCCCAGGTGGAGCGCGACGTCGAAGGTCTGGTTGAACGCGTCGTGCTGCTCGAGGTACGTCCAATCGCCGAGCCACGGGACGAGGATCAGGTGCCCCGACGACGACACCGGCAGGAGCTCGGTCAGCCCCTGCACCACTCCGAGCACGAACGCCTGCCAGTCGGGCAACGCGCCGGCGCGGTCGCCGGCGCCGACCAGCGTGAGCAGCGCGGCGAGCACGAGCAGCGCACCCGCAGCAACGAAGGTCGTGCGACGCCGCATGCAGCGAGCAATCTAACGCTGTAGAGTGCCGCGTCCGGCCGTCCACAGACTTTCCCACAAGTTGGAAGACTGGCTGTGGAATTGTGGATAATTGAATTTCGTGCAAATTGCGGCCACGACGTGTGTCGACCTCTTGAACGCGAACATGGCCGCGAGTAGCGTGGCTGTTGCACCGAGCACGGAGCGCGAGTAGGTCGAAACCGCTCCCGGTGGCTGTAGCCGGAAGGCGAAAGCCAGCGGGAACGGTGGACGAAAGCGCCACCGGCTCGGTGAGTTTTTTCGGGGAACGTCCTGCGGACGTTCCCCGATTACTATGCGGCCCGTGCACCTGCGACTGCCGAGTATCGACAAGGGCGTCACGGCGTTCCTCTGGGCGCTCTTCTTCGGCCTCTACATCTGGCTCGGCGGCATCGCCGTCGGCGTGCACAAGGGAAGCGCGTTCCTGATCGCGCTCGTGGCCGCGTTCGCAATCTTCCTCTTCGTGCGGATCTACGGCGAGGACCGTCCCCGCCGCTCTGAGATCTAGGCGCTCAGTCGAGGTCGTGGCGACGCGGCCGGCGGCTGCCGGAGAGCGCGCCGACGAGGAGCCGCGCGAGGTAACCGCCGACGATGCGCTCCAGACGCTCGCGCGCGGCCGGGCGCTGCGGGTAGTCCGCCGGCTCGAGCGCGGTGACGTGCTCCAGGAGGAGGTCGGCTCCCCGAGAGGGAATGTGCGGCTCAGCGGCGTTCATCACGTCTCGAGTATCGGCGCGGAGCGGCCCCCGGCCCCATCCCTAGCTCGGGTCTAAAGGTCGAGCCGTCGGGCGTCGAAGTCCGACGAGCCGAGGAAGGACCGGAACTCGTCCAGGATCGGCTCCAGGTCGCCGGGGAAGACGTGTCGCACGACGCCGATCTCCTGGTCGTTGTGGAACGGCACGTCGACGTGGCTGTGCGACACGAGATTGATCGACACGCCTGCGCACGTCGGGCAGCGGACGGCGATCCCGATCGACCGGTCGGCCGCAGCGAGCAGGAAGAACGACGACGGGAACACCGGGCGCGGCCGCTCCTCGGGGTAGCAGAAGAAGCTCCACGGCCACTCCCCGGCCTGGATGCGCCGCGCCGCGAGGTCGCCGAGCTCGCTGGCCAGATCCTGCGTGCGCGCGGTCATCAGATTGAGGAACGTGCCCTCCGCAAGGCCGAGCGGCGCCCAGTCGAGCTCGTCGTGCGTGACGAGACCGTCGTGCTCACCGCCGCAGCCGCAGCCGAAGGTGACGCGGTAGACGGAGGGATGTGCGGCACCCGGGAGCCGCTCGATCGCCCGGAAGGCGGACAGCGTCACCTTGGTCTCGCCCCGCACCGGGCACGAGAAGGTGTACCGGCTCGTCAGTGCGTCGTACATCGCGTCTCCTCGACATTGTTGTCGACGAAGCGGACGCGAAACCAGTCCCCCACCTGGAGGAGATCGCGGCGGGCAGCTAGCCGGTGAACACGGGCAGGTGACCGACCGCGAGGATGTTCTGCCACTTCGCCTTCTCGCCTTCCGTGAAGATCGCCGCCTCGCCCACGATCTCACCGCCGGCGCGGTCGACCACCTGACGCATGGCCTCTAGCGTGCTGCCCGTGCTGATCACATCGTCGACGAGCACGACGCGTTTGTCGCGCAAAAGCCCGCGATCCTTCTCGTCGAGGAAGAGCGTCTGCGGCTGTCCGGTCGTGATCGAAAGCGTCTCGACCTCCAGTGCATCGCCCATGTACGAGCGGTAGTGCTTGCGCAGAACGATGTACGGCAGGTCGAGCTCTTGCGCGAGCTCGTGCACGAGCGGGATGCTCTTCGTCTCCGCGGTGACGAGCACATCGGCCTGGAGCGGTGCGAGCTTCTTCGCCAGCGCTTCCGCGGCCGCTTTTACGAGCTCCGTGTCGCCGAGGATGTTCAGGATCGCGATCCGCACGCCCGGCGCGACCTCGAACAGGCGCAGGTCGCGCTTGACGCCGGCGACGTCGACTGCATACGTGTCGTGATCGCTCATCGGGCGGCGAACTCTCGCACATCGCGCCAGAACAGCAGCTGTGAGAGCTCCTGCGCGGCCTCGGCGAGTGCCTCGAGGTCGCGCAGGCCTGCCTGGCGACGTTCCGGGTTGCGTGCCCGGAGCGCCGGCGCGACGAGCGCCTCGAGCAGGCTCGCCTGACGGTCGGCCGACGTGCGGAACGTGCGCAGGTGCCGCGGAGAGATCCCGTACCGCGCGAGGCGTCCGCAGGCGGCGGCGATCTCCGCGTCGGTCGCGGCATAGAGCTTCTCGCCCCCCTCCACGCGCGGCGCGAGCAAGCCGAACTCTTCGAGCTCGCGGGCGAGGTCGCGCGCGATCCCGGAGCGCTCGCAGAGAGCGTCCAGATCGAGCGCCTCCTCGCGGCTGCTGAGCGTCGCGCTGCGGCGCCGCTTGCGCTCCTTCCCCGACGGGCGGGCGAGCTCCTGGCGGATCACGCGCAACGGAAGGAACTCGTCGCGCTGCAGCTCGAGAATGCGTCGCAGGCGCTCGACGTCGTCCTCGCTGAAGAGCCGGTAGCCGCCGCGGGTGCGTCGCGGCGCGAGCAGTCCCTGGTCCTCGAGGTAGCGGATCTTCGAGATCGAGATGTCCGAGAACTCCTCCTTGAGACGCCGGCACACGTTCCCGATCGTGAGCTGCCTCGCCTCGCGGCTGGTCTCGATGGCGCTCATCGCGAGAGGAAGGTCAGCCGGTACTTGCCGATCTGGATCTCGTCGCCGTCCTCCAGTTGCGCGCCCTCGACCCGCCTGCGGTTGACGAACGTGCCGTTCAGGCTGCCCTCGTCCTGGATCGAGAAGCCGTTGCCATCCTTCGTGAGCGCGGCGTGCTTGCGCGAGACGGTGACGTCGTCGAGGAAGATGTCACAGTCGGGTGAGCGACCGACGGTGACGCGCTCGCCCTCGAGGGGGAACGTCTCGCCCGAGCGACCGCCGCCGGAGCGCACGACGAGCGCAGGCCCGCCGATCCCCTCCGGAAGCCCGAGCCCCTCCTCCTCGGCGTCCTCGGGCGTGAAGGTCATCGTCGTCTCGGACTCCTCGGCCCGGACGAGATGCGCACCGCAGCGCGCGCAGTAGTTGGCGGCTTCGGGGTTCTGGAAGCCGCACTCCGGACAGTAGATGTGGCTCACGCCGCCGGATCCTTGTTGGACGGCGCTCCCTTCTGGGACAGGATGTCCGTGAGCGTGTCCATGTCGGCGAGCGGGGACTGCCCCGCTCCGACCGACTTGCGCAGGCGCGCGGTGCGCTCCGCGCGCAGGATGTCGATCCGGCCCTGCAGCAGCCGGCGTTGGTACGAGATGTCGCTCTCCTGCCGCTCGAGCTCTTCGATCAGCGCTCTGAGCTCGTCGTCGGAGAGGGATGCGAGGTCCGGAAGGGGTTCCATGGCTCTCATTTACCAGTCGCCCAGGTAGGGGTCAACCTGAACTTGAGAGTTCAGACTCTAGCGGCGCGGACTCCTCTGCGTGGACGATCTCCTCCACGATCGCGCTCAGCTCCGCCTGCAGCGTCTCGGACTCTTCCTCGTTCCTGCCCTCCGCGTAGACGTGCACGAGCGGTTCATCCGCGTCGGGCAGCACCTGAGCCCAGCCGCGTTCGTCGAACACCTTGATCCCGTCGGTGAGATCGAGCTCGCGCCCTTCGAGGCGTTCATGCAGCACGCGCATCACCGTGCCCTTGAGGCCCCACGGGCAGTGCACGCGGCGATGCACGAGCGACGAGTGCGGCAGCGAGCCCACGAGCGCCGAGAGCGGTTGCTCGACGGGAGCAAGCAGCTCGAGCAGGTTGGCCAGGCTCGCGACCGCGTCGTAGCCCGGAAGGAACTGCGGGAACACGTACCCCCCGCCGACCGCGCCCGCGAACACGACGCCGTCCTCGGCTGCAGCCTTCGTCAGGTCGGCGAGCGACGCGGGCGTTCGCACGATCTCGAGGCCGCTTCCCTGGAGCAGGTTCTCGACCTGGCTCGTCACCGTGACCGGGAACGCGAGCTTGCCGCGGCGGCCGTTCGAGCCGATCAGCTTCAGGTAGAGCAAGAGCGCTTGGTCGCGCGGGATCTCGCTCCCCTGCTCGTCGACCAGGTAGAGCCGCTCGGCGGCCCGGTCGAAGACGACGCCGAGGTCGGCTCCGATCGCCGTGACGAGCCGGCGCGTCTGCTCGAGCAGGTCCTCCAGCTCGGTGGTCTGCGGCATCTCCGCGTCGGTCGAGAAGCCGTGTGCGGACACGACCTCGACTCCGAGCGGATCGAGCACGAGCGGGAGGACGTACGACGCGGCCGAGAAGCCGTAGTCGACGACGGCGCGGAACCGGCGCGTGCGGATCGCTTCCTGGTCGAGCGTTGCGAGCAGGTCCTGCGCGTAGCTCTCGCGCACGCGCGCCGGGTACGTGATGCTGCCCACCTCGTTGGCGCCCACCCTGCGGAGCTCGCCGCGCAAGAAGTGCTTCTCGATCTCCTTCTGCGTCTTGGGGGTGAGCTGGATCCCGGGCGGCTCGTGGAACTGGATCCGGATGAGCTCGGGATCGTTCGGAGCCGTCGTCACGTGCACCCCGGCGTCGAAGCCCTGCATCTTCAGCACGTGCCGGTTCACCGCCGCCGGCAAGACGCGGAGGTCTGCAACGTCGACGCCCGCCGAGATCAACCCGGTGATCACGGCACGCTTGATCATCCGGCAAGCGCCCGCCGACTCGCGGGACGCCACGACGCGCCCGCCCTTTTTCAGCGCCGTGCCGAGCGCGGCGGCGAGCCGCACCGCCGTCTCCGGCGTCAGGTCGACGTTCACGCGCCCGGCGACACCCCACTGGTCGAAGAGCCGTGACGAGACGCGCGACTCCCAGATCAGGTTCTCGTGGATGTTCGCGCCGGACTCGATCTCCTTGTACGGGTAGATGCGCACGCCGGGCTGCAGGACGGTCTCTTCGCCGATCGTGACCTCGTCTCCGACCGCTGCGCCCTCCCCGATCCGCACGTGCGAGCGGATGTCGCACTGGCGGCCGACGATCGCGCCCTCGATCGACGTCGCGCGGCCGATGTGCGTGGCCGTGTCGATCACGGAGCGCGTGGTGCGAGCGCTCTCGCGCAGGGTGACGCTCGCGTTCAGCACGGAGTACTCCCCCACGACGGCCTCGGGCGCGATGCGGCAGTAGTTGCCGATGAACGCCGGTCCGTGCACCGCGTCGAGCTCGTGCAGGTCGACGCCCTCGCCGATCCACACGTTCCCGCGCAGCCGGATTCCGGGGACGTTCAATCGCACCCGCTCGTCGAGCGCGTCGAAGTTCGCCTGCTTGAACTGGTCAAGGTTCCCGATGTCCTGCCAGTAGCCGTCGAACACGTGCCCGTACAGTGGGCGGCCCATCTCGAGCAGGAGCGGGAACAGCTCCTTCGAGAAGTCGTACGACCGGTCGTCGGGGATGTGCGTCAGCACCTCCGGCTCGAGCACGTAGATCCCGGTGTTGATCGTGTCCGAGAAGACCTGCCCCCACGAGGGTTTCTCGAGGAAGCGCTCGATGCGCCCGTCGTCGTCGGTGACGACGATCCCGAACTCGAGCGGGTTGTCGACGGACTTGAGGCCGATCGTGACGGCCGCACCCTTCTCTTTGTGCGCCTCGATCATGCGCGTCAGGTCGACGTCGCAGAGCGCGTCGCCGGAGATCACGAGCACCGGTTCGTCAAGGCGCCTGGTCGCGAGGCGGACCGAGCCGGCCGTGCCGAGCGGCGTCTCCTCGACGGAGTACGAGATCGAGAGTCCGAGCGACTCGCCGTCGCCGAAGTACGAGCGGATCGCCTGCGGCAGGAACGCGACGGTCACGATCACGTCGTCGAAGCCGTGCTGCTTGAGCAGCTCGAGGATGTGCTCCATGCACGGCTTGCCGACGATCGGGACCATCGGCTTCGGCTGGTTGGACGTCAGCGGGCGCAGGCGCGTGCCTTCGCCGCCGGCCATGACGATCGCCTTCATACCGCGACCTCACGCCGCGCTTTGAGCACGTATTGCGCGGCGGCGGCGATCGCGATCCCGACGCCGATCCAGAAGAGCCAGAGCGGCCAGTTGGTCCCCTCATGCGTGACCATGCTCAGCGCGAGCGCGCCGTACAGCACCCAGGTGGCGAGCTTGCCCAGGAAGTTCACCTCGAACTCGTAGCCACGGTTCACGACGAGCCTGTAGCCGCCGATCAGGAGCAGGTCGCGCGCGAGGATCACGGCGAGCGCCAGGAGCGGCAGGCGGCCCTCCACCCAGAGCAGGATCACGGCTGCGTCGATCATCAGGCGGTCGGCGAGCGGGTCGGCGACCTTGCCGAACTGGCTCTCGACGTGCCAGCGACGCGCGAGAAAGCCGTCGATCTGGTCGGTGACGCCTGCGACGGCGAACACGATTGCGGCGGGCCAGCTGTAGCCGTCGTCGGACGCGAGCATCAGCACGACGAAGAGGGGAATCAGGCCCAGGCGCAGCACCGTCAGCGCGTTCGGCAGCTGCGCGAGCGGGCGCGAGACGGCTCGCGTGGCCATGGGGGCAAGGATAGACCTCGGCCCCGGGTCGCCCCCGGCGGGCCGGGCCCACCCACTCACCCCCCACCCTCCCAAGGGGGGCTCAAGCCATGGTTGCAAGCGAGGTGTGACGCAGGTGTGACCCGGGTGGGCCGAATTCGTGACGATTCGTCCCCCATGGCCGGGACCCTGACGCTGCCGGGCTTCGTGAGCGCGCACTCGCACGGGTTCCAGCGCGCGCTCCGCGGCAAGGCCGAGGGCGCCGATTTCTGGGAGTGGCGCGAGCTGATGCTCCGCGAGGCGGAACGCCAGACCCCCGAGAGGGTGCGCCGCGAGTACATGCGCGTGTATCACGAGCTGCGGCGCGCCGGCTTCACGGCCGTCGGCGAGTTCCACTACCTCGGGCTCCCCGAGGCACGCGCCGCCGCCGAGGCCGCTGCGGAGGCAGGAGTCGAGCTCGTGCTCCTGTACGCCGCGTACGCGCGCGGTGGGCTCCCGCGCTTCCGCCAGGAATCGGTTGCCGAATACCTGCGCGGCCTGGAAGAGCTGCGGGAGGCGGGACTCCGTGTTGGTATCGCCCCCCACTCCGTGCGCGCGTGCCCCGCCGAGTGGCTCGACGAGCTCGGTCGGTACGCGGAGCGCGAAGGCCTCCCGTTGCACGTGCACGCCGACGAGCAGTGGCGCGAGATCGCAGAGTGCCTCGCCGAGCACGGCGTCCGTCCGATCGAGCTCCTCGCCCGCACCGGCTGTCTCGGACCGCGGACGACGATCGTCCACGCGACGAACGCCGACGACCGTGAGCTCGACCTGCTCGCGGACGCCGGTGCACGCGTCTGCGCCTGCCTGACGACGGAGGCCAACCTCGGCGACGGGTTCCTGCCGGTGGAGCGCGTGCTCGCACGCGCGATCCCGCTGTGCATGGGCTCCGACTCGAACGTGCGCATCGACCCCCTGGAGGAGCTGCGGGAGCTCGAGGGGATCGCGCGCCGCCGATCGGGGCGACGGAACGTCGTCCCGGTGGAGTCGCTCTTCCGTATCGGCACCGAGGAAGGCGCCGCGTCTCTCGGCCTCGCGTCATGGCCCGATGTCGAGGTCGACCTCTCGCATCCGCAGCTCGACGGCGTCGACAAGCCGGACGCGCGCGCCGCGCTCGTCTTCGGCTGCAGCGCCGACGTCTTCCTGAGCTAGAGCCCCGAAACGGGCTCGGCCGTCATCCCGCAGCGCACACAGCGAAGCATCGGCACGCCGGCGCGCGGAGCGGGATCCCAACGGTGACCCCGCACGAGACACTCGAGTAGGCGAACGCGGGAATGAGCGCTCGCAGCGGCGACCCAGCCGGCGGGCATGCGAAGGCTCGGCAGCATGCCTGCGACGATAGCGCCCGACCTACTCGGGCGCGCCTTCAACGTGCTCGCGCGCTTCCTCGATCTGCGCCTCGACGTCCTCGAGCCGTTCTTCGGCCTGCTCGACCTCTTCCTCCGCCTCGCGCACTCGCTCCCGGAGCTCGTCTTCCTTCACGTGAGGGATTCTCGCGCACTCGCGGTCAACGCGCATGAGAAAAGGCGCCGCTTCCAGCGCCTTCTCGAGTCGGGGCGCCGAGATTCGAACTCGGGACCTCCAGTCCCCCAGACTGGCGCGCTAACCAGGCTGCGCCACGCCCCGCGGCGGTCAACGATAGCGAGTCTGGCGTCCGTTCGTCAGGCGGCGGCTACTGCACCGCCGCCGGAGCCTCGGCCTGCAGGGGTTGTTGCCCGAGCAGCATCTGCCACGCCGATTCGTAGTCGAGTGCCGCGTGCATCGGGCTGTCAAGGGCCAGCGCGTCCCCTGAGTTGAGGTAGTACTCCGCGACCCAGAGCGCCCAGGCGTTGGCTTGGCCGGCCTTCTGCTGGAAGGCCCACACCTCTTTGAAGCGGGTGCGCGCGAGCAAGCCCATTGCGTGAACGATGTTCCGTTGGTGCCTGATCGTGGCGCCGGCAACCCCGGCGTCCGCCCACGTGAGCCAGGCGGTAGCCCAGCGCATCTGCTCGAGCGTCCGGTAACCGACGTCATCGAGCCGAAGACCGTCGCTCGCCCAGTTCGCCCGGTCGAGCGCGCCGTCGAGACTCGCGACGGATTTGTCCACCGCCTCGCGCGACTGCGCCGGGAATCCCCCCGCCTGATACCGAAGGGCGGCCCGCGCAACCGAGAGCTCGACGTACGCCTGTCCGGCCGGGGCCGTCGCGACGATCGACCCGACCCGGTCGGTCGAGCCGCATGGCTCGCCGGCGACGACGTTCGAGCTGTAGGCGATGCCGGGCTTGCAGCCGTAGCCAGGCTGCGGCATCGCGTTGCCTGCGACGACGAAGTTGCTTTGCAAGCCGTCGAAGCCCATCGTTTGCGCCGACGCGTTGTTGCGGATCGTCACGTTCTCCCACACCGGCTGGTAATCCGCGAACTCCACCGCGACGTAGCCCGCCGGGCAGTTGGCGCAGCCGGCGACCGCCTCCGCGAACAGATTGTTCTCGAGCAGGATGTTCGTTGCCGGTGGGTACTGCGGCGAGACGAAGCTCCACCACGTGAAGAAGAGGTCAAAGATGGCGCAGTTGTCGAAGCGCGAGTTGCGGATCGTTACGCCGTCGCCGCCACCGACCATCATGCAGCTGGTGTGCTGGGTGTCGTCGATCCGGCGGTTGTCGTGGAAGTGGACTCCGTCGAACAGGAGGTCGGTCGAGATCGCGGAGCCGCCCACGAGATTGATCCCGATCTGACTCTGGCCCGGAGCGCCGTGGTACGTGTCGTCCCAGGTCGGGCCGACCGAGCCGCCGAGCATCTGGAAACGGCTCGCCGGCGCGAACAGGAACACGCCCGCGCTGCACGTACCGGCCCAGAGCTTGAAGGGCTCCCGATCGAGGCAGGTGACGTCGACGTTGCGCAACGTCAGGTACTGAGCGGAGTTGCTCCGGATACCCGCCAGCTTCATGTTCTCGAACGCGAGATGGCTCGCGGCGATCCTTAGCTCGCACGTCGTCCATGCCGTCTGCCCCATGGTGGAGCGGAAGACCACCTCCGCGGTCTTCGAGGGATCCGCGGTGATCTCGTCGCAACCGTAATAGCCGCCCGCAAGCTCCACGGCGCCGCCGTCTGCGGCCGCGTGGTAGCCGCGGTCAAGTGACCGGCAAGGCAGGTCCTGCGTGCACGGGT
>DASYUZ010000043.1:0-2956 GCA_036000665.1 Gaiellaceae bacterium | reverse complement strand
GACCGCGGCGAAGGTCGCCAAGCGCGTCACGCTAACACTGCCACCTCAGTCACGCGTCTTCCTTGGCGCGCGCAAGCGTCTTCGGGAACCCACACGGGAGGGCGATTGACGCCGTCGATGAAACCCCCGTACCGATCGCGTTGCCCGCGCGCAGTGCGCGGCCGCCGCCCCGGTCCCCTCGATTCGTGATGACCCCATCTGCCCTCGACGGCCGAGACTAGAAGGCTCGCGCGCCGAGGGTGTAGACCAGAATCTCAAACCCGCCGGTGGTCGGGGCACCTACTCGTTCGGGGGGGAGCGGCTATGGAGCCGTTATGTCGCAATCAGCGATTGGCCCGACCGGCGGCTCGCATGTCGAGGGTTGCTATCCAGCCCCGCTACTCCTGGGCGCCGATTACCTCGACCGGGTCCCGACGAAGCGAATTCCGCGCGGGAAGTTCACTATGTCCCCGCGTCCCGAACAGCCGCTCCTTCTGGCCGCGCAGATAGCCGAGGTAGCCACGACCGGCCCGCTTCGAGACGATCGCCGGCCGGAGCTGCCGAAGCCTACGTCCCAGTTCGGTCTCGATCAGCGTCAGCTCGTCAGGGACGAACAGGAGCAGGAGCACGGTCGGGTGCCCCTTGAGCGCCAGCCGCACGTAGTTGCGCAGGCTGTAGGCGACGAGGTCGAGGTCGCCCGGCCCCGAACGGGCGCCCTCAGGCTGGGTGCGCTCGACCCAGTGCTCGAAGCGGTACGGGTTGCGCACGCCCTGCTTACGCGCCAGCCGAAGGCCGAGCAGGTACTCGGGCGGCTCGATGAAGACGGCCATCTCGTCGCGGTCGTCCTGGCCGCCGTGGTGGAGGCCGTGCACGGTCGAGCCGACGGTGGCCCGCAGGATCGTGCCCTGCTCGACGATCTCGAATGACGTCATCTCGGTTCTCCTTTTCGGCAAGACGCCGGGCGGACTCGAACGGCTGTGTCGCGCGTTGCAGGCGCGCGCCTATCCTGCTCGGCCACGGTGTCAGAGCCCCCGAGAGGAGTCGAACCTCTGCGCGCGGGTTCGAAGCCCGCTGCTCTTCCACTGAGCTACGGAGGCAGGCGGGAGCGGGCTAGCGCTCCCGGTAGTAGTGATCGCTCATGGCGCCGTCGAAAGCGGCCGCTGTTGCGGCAGCAGCGCTTGAAGCGTCGGCCCGATCCACACGGGCACGGGTCGTTGTCGCCGAGCTTCTCGAGCAGCTCCTTCTCGCCGCCGCGCACGCTGCGCGGGCCTCGCTTCACCTGCGACTCGGAGGGATAACCCGCGCCTCCGCTTGCTCATCGGCTCAAAAGGAGCGCTCCTCGTCGTACGGCTTCCTGCTCATCGCTCTCGCCTCCTTCGCATCGGTTCGGTGAGTGAGGTGCGGATGGAGGGGGTCGAACCCTCATGGCCTCTCGACCGCCGGCTTCTGAGGCCGGTGCGTATTCCGGTTCCGCCACATCCGCACGATGAGCCGCAGGCTCGTGTTGCAGCGCTTGCGGCTCGTCGTTCACGCAGCCGTCCGCGGGGGCTGCCGCTCGGGTCGGGCTGCCTCGAGCGCCTTGCGGCGCGCCTCGAGCTGTACGACCTTGGCAGGACGCGGCACCGGCTTCGGGCGTGCCGCGACCCGTACGAGGTGGAGATGCATCCCCGCCTCCTCTCTGTCTCGAAGGGCGGCGCCCTCGTTTTCAGAGAGCGCCGCGAGCGAAGTCGGAGATCAGCTGCGGCGTCGCGGTGTCGAAGCCCACGACGTCGAGCATCCCCGGGTCGGCCGGGTCCGCGATCGAGAAGCCATTCGAGACCATGCCGACCACGACCAGCCGCGCGTCGATGCCGGACGCGTGGCGGTAGTCGCGGAGCGCCTGGACCGGGTGGACGTCGCCCGCCCAGGTCTCCGAGTCGGTGTAGATCACGAACGTGTCGATCTCCCGCTTCTGCACCTGCGCATACAGCATCGGCAGGGCGCAGTCGGTGCCGCCGAACGGCAGGTCGGACACCGTCTTCACGGCGTCGTCGAGTCGCTGCCGCGGCGAGATCGCGAGCGGCGTCAGGCCGTCGGTGTAGCCCGACCAGACCTGGCGACCGCGCTTCTTGAAGCCGCCCTTGCCGGCGAAGAAGCCGACAACCTCGTACCGCGACTCGGTCGCGGCCGTCACCAGCGCGAGCGCCGCCGATGCGTCGCGCGGGCTCAGGGCCGGCACGCCGGCCACCCAGCCGCCGGTCATCGAGCCCGACACGTCGAGGGCGAGCAGCAGCCGCGTGCCCGCCGGCTCGACGTTGCCGAACGCCGTGTAGAACGCGGCGTCGAGCGCGTCCACGATCTCGCGCACCGGGTTCCACTCGCCGCGACCACGGGCGCCACGGCCGGACGCGTACGTGCGAAGCGCCGCGAGCACGGCGATCGGGTGCACCCGTGCCCTTCGGATGCGCTCCGCGTCGGCCAGCTGAGCGACAGCCTTCGCTGCACCGTCCGAGTTCGGCGCGAGCACGTCCACGCGCGTCATCGTCGCCAGGTTGCGGATCAGCGCCGTCATCGGCATCTCATCGAGCAGCGACTCCCAGACCTCGGACGAGGTCAGGTGCTCCGGCTTGAGCGCCTCGCGCGGCAGACGGTACTCGCGCACGAGCGCCGCCGTCTCGCGCGAGGTCGCTGCCTCCTGCGCGCGGACGAAGCCCTCGACCAGGCGCGGCAGGCCGTCGCTCTCGCCTCCGCGGACGATCCACTCGAACAGGCGAGCGTGCTCGTCCGAGACGTCCAGCGTCGGGTTGCCCGCGCCGACGCGGTCGGCCGGGTGGGCTAGGCGGAGCAGGTCGCGGTGTGTCACTCCCGCTCGCTGGCGGTACTTGACCGCCTGGTAGGCGAGCGCGTCCACCGGCTGTGCGGCGTACCAATGGCCGACGGCGCGACGAAGCGAGCGGCCCCAGCCGCGGAAGCCCTCGACGAACAGCGCGAACTGGAA
>DASYUZ010000042.1:0-3043 GCA_036000665.1 Gaiellaceae bacterium | reverse complement strand
TTGAACGAGGGCTTCTTCTTCCCCGTGCGCGTCATCAGACCCGACTGCCAGCCGCCCAGCTTCGGCTCGTCGCGGAGCAGGAACCACAGCATCAGGTCGATGCGCGGGTTCCGTCGTGCGATATCGAACGCCTGCCGCATGTACGCCGCCTGCTTCGCGTAGCTGACGCCGAACGCCGAGTCGGGCGGGTTCGTCTGGTAGCCGTACTCGGTGATCCAGATCCGGCGCGGCCCCCACAGCCTCGTCACTTCGGAGACGAGCTTGCCGATGTTCGCGATCGTGACTGCGGTCGATGACGGCCGGGTCGTCGGCGTCTCGCTCTTCAGCCCGTAGTACGGATGGTGAGCGTACGCGTCGAAGGTGCGGAGCCCTGCCGCCTTCAGCGCGCGCATGAACGTCAGCGGCGCGACCGTCGGACGGGAGGAGCGCGGCTGGTTGTTGCCGCGCGGCCCGGTCGCGCCGCAGGCGACGCGCTCGCCCCGCACCAGCGTCGCGTGCACGCCGTTGTACACGGCGGCGCAGATCTTCGCGTAGTCGATCGCACTCTGGACCACGTAGCCCGAGCCCACGCGCCGGTACTGGCGCTTCAGCCCGATCGGGTAGTTGGGCTCGTTCCACGCAAGCCAGAAGCGCACCGGCGGCAGGCTGCGGCCGTCCGCGCCCGGGAACGTCCCGCCGTAGCGCTTGGCCGCCGCGTAGGCGAAGTTCCGCAGGTCCGACATCCGCTTCGGCGGCACGTTCACGCCGGCGCCGCCGTTCGCCCACCCCGGCGTCCCGTAGATGGAGAAGAGCAGGCGGATCCTGTGCTGGGCCGCGTAGTTGACCGTCCGGTCGTAGAGCTCCCAGTCGTACGCGGCGTCGTCGGGGTCGGTCGCGCGCTCAGGACGCGCGGTGGCGACGCCGACGCGGCCGCCCCAGTAGAGGTTGACCCGCAAGACCTGTGTGCGAGCCTGCTCCATGAGCGGGAAGACGTACGCGGGATCGTCGTAGAGCGCAGCCTCGTCGAGCAGCCCCACGAGCATCCCGCGCGACGCGCCCGCGGAGGGCACGCAGACAAGGGCGGCGGCGAGCGCCGCCAGCGCGAGGCGCGGCCGGTTAGACACGCGTCGGCTCGCGGCTCGGGGTGGTCGCGTCGAGCATGCGCCGCAGTCCGTCATCCAGCGTGATCTCCGGCTCCCACCCGAGCACCTGCTGCGCGCGCGTGATGTCCGGCTGGCGCACCTGCGGATCGTCGATGGGGAGCGCCTCGTAGACGATCTCGCTCGAGGAGCCCGTGACGCGGATCACCGCCTCGGCCAGATCCTTGATCGTGTACTCGGCCGGGTTGCCCAGGTTGACCGGCAGGTGCTCGCCGCTCGTCGCGAGCAGGTAGAGGCCGCGGATCAGATCGTCGACGTAGCAGAGGCTCCGCGTCTGCGAGCCGTCGCCGAAGACCGTCAAGGGCTTGTTCTCCTGCGCCTGGCGCACGAACGTCGGGATCGCGCGGCCGTCGTGCGGGCGCATGCGCGGCCCGTAGGTGTTGAAGATCCGCGCGATCGAGGTGTTGACTCCCTGCTGGCGGTGGTAGGCCATCGTCATCGCCTCCGCGTACCGCTTTGCCTCGTCGTAGACGCCGCGCGGCCCGATCGGGTTGACGTTCCCCCAGTAGGTCTCCTTCTGCGGGTGTTGCTGGGGATCGCCGTAGACCTCGCTGGTCGATGCGAGCAGGAAGCGGGCGCGCTTGAACTTCGCGAGCCCGAGCGTGTTGTGCGTTCCGTACGAGCCGACCTTGAGCGTGTGCAGCGGCAGCCGCATGTAGTCGATCGGGCTCGCCGGCGAGGCGAGGTGGAAGACGTAGTCCACCGGCTCCTCGATCTGGATGTGCTCCACGAGGTCGCGGTTCAGGAACAGCATCCGGTCGTCGCGGATGTGCTCGATGTTCGTGAGCGTCCCCGTGTCGAGGTTGTCGACGCAGAGCACGCGAAAACCCTGCTCGAGCAGGAAATCGCAGAGGTGGGAGCCGAGAAAGCCGGCGCCGCCGGTCACCACAGCGGTGGGCATCGCGAGGATCTTAGAGACGGGCGTAGGTTTGGCCCGCCGTTCCTAACGAAAGTCTTACCCTCGAACGAGGGATGTAGTGGCCGGTGATTCACCCTAAAGGGGCATTGCCGTGGCTACCGTTCTAGGTCACAACGTGCCCATGGCGTCTCTGCGGCTAGTCATCACTGTAGTTTGTGCTGCCCTCGTACTTACGGTTGCCCCGTCGGCAACCGCGATCATCGGCGGCAGTCCCGACGCGACTCGTACCTACGTGGTCTTCGTCGGGCGTCTCACACCCGACTCGACCGGCATGCGCGGTAGGTGCACCGGCGCGCTCGTCGCACCGACAATCGTCGTCACGGCAGCGCACTGCGGGCTCATCGACGGCGTAGCACCGGACGGGCAGCCGTTCATCGTCTCCCAGCGCCTTGAATTCGAGCCCCGCGACCCGCTCAAGCCTCCGGTGTCGCTGGGTGCCTACTTCAAGGACCCGGCGTTCTCCGGCGGCGGCAACGGGGTGCCCAACTTCGCGACCCACGACCTCGCGGTGGTTCGGCTCTTCTCCCCTCTGCCCGGACCGTACGCGCAGCTGCCGTCGCTCGGACTCGTCGACTCGCTCAACCCAAGCACTGGCGTCGTGGTCTCCGGCTACGGCTTCTCCGAGATCCACGGCAACAGGCCCTCGTCGATCGGCGTTCGCACGACCGCGAGCGCCAAGCTCGCCGGCGGGGGTGTGCTAGGCGACGAGTTCGTGAAGGTCGTCGGCGGGGTCTGCTTCGGCGACTCCGGCGGCCCGGTGCTGCTGGGCGACATCGCCCTCGCGGTGAACTCGTTCGCCCCGCAGCCCTGCAGGAGCACGAACTACTCGACGCGGCTCGACACGCCGTCGGCCCGCACCTTCCTGGCTCAGTTCGGGGTCTAGCTTCTCGGTCTAGCGGTCGACGTCGGTTCGGCGTCGACCGCGACCGCCGAGGTCCTTGTTCGACTCCATGTCGAACCACATCGCGAAGAGCACGAACTGCGA
>DASYUZ010000041.1:0-6799 GCA_036000665.1 Gaiellaceae bacterium | reverse complement strand
GGCGTGGACTACCAGGGTATCTAATCCTGTTCGCTCCCCACGCTTTCGCGTCTCAGCGTCAGTACCGTCCCAGAGTGCTGCCTTCGCCATAGGTGTTCTTCCTGATATCTGCGCATTTCACCGCTACACCAGGAATTCCACACTCCTCTTCCGGACTCTAGCCAGACGGTTTCCATCGACGTCTCGAGGTTGAGCCTCGAGTTTTCACAACGGACCTGTCTGGCCGCCTACACGCTCTTTACGCCCAATAAATCCGGACAACGCTTGCCCCCTACGTATTACCGCGGCTGCTGGCACGTAGTTAGCCGGGGCTTCTTCTGGAGGTACCGTCACCCTCTGGGCTATTAACCCGAGTGGCTTCGTCCCTCCTGAAAGGGGTTTACAACCCGAAGGCCTTCTTCCCCCACGCGGCGTCGCTGCGTCAGGCTTTCGCCCATTGCGCAAGATTCCCCACTGCTGCCTCCCGTAGGAGTCTGGGCCGTGTCTCAGTCCCAGTGTGGCTGATCGTCCTCTCAGACCAGCTACGGATCGTCGCCTTGGTGAGCCGTTACCTCACCAACAAGCTAATCCGCCGCGAGCTCCTCCTCGGCCGGAGGCCGAAGCTACCTTTTCTGACGGATCCGAGGATCCGAAAGGCCATCCGGTATTAATCCGGGTTTCCCCGGGCTATCCCGGTGCCGAGGGCAGATTACTCACGTGTTACTCACCCGTTCGCCGCTTTCCCCGGGCCCGAAGGCCCGGTTCTCGCTCGACTTGCATGTGTTAAGCGCGCCGCCAGCGTTCGTCCTGAGCCAGGATCAAACTCTCCGTAAAAGTGTTTGCCCCTTCGTCATCGCAAGCGACGACGCGGAGCAAGCCTTACGTTGAGCTTGGTGCTCAAAGGTCTAGACCTGGAACGGATGCGCCGGCAAAGCCGCCACATCCTCTCCTGTTCGGCATCGCAAGCGATGCCTTAGGTCCAGACGGGATTTGAGCCTCTCCACCCAAGAAGGGTCGAGAGGTCTCGACGTTTACGCTGTTGAGTTTTCAAAGACCGCACTGCACCGGCCGGCAAAGAAAAAGCCCCCGACTCGCGCCAGAGGGCCTCTCGAAGTCGGAACTGCTGTCGTATCCGATTGGCTGAGAGGCGCTCCAGTTGTCGTCGGGACAGGAACTTTCACTTACCGCCCCTTGTGGGCAGCCGGGGAAGTGTAGCAGTGCTCTTCAGGCTGTCAAGCGGGCAAAACGGCGCTTTCCGGCCTGCAGGAGCCGTCCCTCGAGGCGCTCCCGGGGCAGGTCCAGCTCGGTCACCGGCTCCCCGTCCAGCCTGACCCCGCCCTGGGCGATCAGGCGCCGCGCCTCGCTCGTCGAGGCGACCCCGAGCGCGCCTGTGAGGACGGCCGGCAGGTGGACCGGATCGCCCTCGGGCAGCGCGACCTCGGGCACCTGCTCGGGTGCCTGTCCCTCGCGGACGACCCGCGTGAAGTGCTCCTCGGCCGCCCGCGCAGCCTCCTCGCCGTGCGAGCGGCGGACGATGAAGCGGGCGAGCTCGAGCTTCGCCTCCAGCGGGTCACCGTCCGGCACCGGGCGCTCGGCGACAAGGCGCCACCACTCCTCCAGCATCGAGTCGGGGATCCGCATCGTCCGGCCGAACATCTCCTCCGGCGGCGCGAGCAGCGGAATGTTGTTGCCGACCGAAGAACTCATCTTCTCGCCGTCCCACGAGAGCAGCAGCGGCGTCGTCAGCACGACCTGCGGCTCGACCCCGTAGTGCTGCATCACCTCGCGCCCCGCGAGGAGGTTGTAGAGCTGGTCGGTGCCGCCGAGCTCGACGTCGGCCTCGACGGCGACCGAGTCGTACGCCTGCATCAGCGGGTAGAGCAGCTCCGAGACCGAGATCGGCTCCTCGGCGGCCATCCGCTCGGCGAAGTCGTCCCGCTCGAGAATCCGTGCGACCGTGATCGTGCGCGCCAGCCGGACGACGTCCGCGTACGAGAGCTTCGAGAGCCACTCGCCGTTGTACCGCACCTCCGTCCGGTCGCGATCGAGGATGACGAGCGCCTGCTCGAGGTACCGCTGCGCGTTCGCGTCGATCTCGTCGTCGGAGAGGATCGGGCGCTCGCTCGAACGGCCGGACGGATCGCCGATGCGAGTCGTGTAGTCGCCGATGATCAGAACGCCGGTGTGGCCTTCGTCCTGGAACGCGCGCATCCGCTGGAGCGGGACGGCTCGGCCGACGTGGATGTCGGGCGACGTGACGTCGATGCCGAGCTTGACGCGAAGCGGGCGGCCCTTGGCGAGCTTCGCCTCGAGCTCGCCTTCAGGCAGGACGTGGACGGCGTTGCGCGTGAGATCGGAGACGGCCAAGTCTCCGATCATAGAAGCGCTCAGAACCAGTAGGGCGCAAGCGCCAGTGCGGCGAGCGCGTACCAGATCCCGAATGCCAGGCTCACGAAGCCGAGGGCAGGCGCAAGGCGAACGATCGGCGCGCGCGCGAGGGTGGCACCGAAGCCTGTCGAGAGAGCCGTCATCGAGACCGCGGTGAACGACGCCAGCAACGCGAGCGCGACCACGGCATACGCATGACTCGGGATCGAGGCCACGAGCAGGACACCCACGCCTGCGCTGCCGCCGATCCCGTGCACCAGGCCGATCGCGAACGCCTGCACGGGCGTCCGCGCGCCGTGTGTCCCCGGGTGCGCGTGGACGTGGAAGTCACCGCGCCGCCAGCGGACCAGCAGCCAGACCGCGAGGGCGACGATCACCAGCCCGATCGTGGTCTCGGCGCCCTGCTGCACGCGCTCGGGGAGGAAGGCGTGGAAGAGCACGATCGGCAGCCCGAACGCGAACAAGGTGAGCGCGTGCCCAGCACCCCACGCGAGGCCAAGCTCCGCCGCGCTGCCGCGACGGCCCGCCGCGAGCGTCGTCACCGCCGCCAGGTGGTCCGGGTCGGTCGCGTGGCGCAGACCGAGCAGGATTGCCACGAGCGCGACGATGCCCAGTCCTGCGCCGCTCGAGTGAGAAGCGATCAGGTCGTCGAGTCCGAACATGGGAATCTCCTTTCAGAGCTGCGGGAAGGCGCGCGCGGTCATCACTACGCCGAGGCCGATGACGATGAGCGCGCTCACAGCCGGGAGCGCGCGGATCAAGATTCCGTCGAAGCGGAGTCGGCCAAAGAAGCGCTTCGCGGTGACGGCGACCAGCCCGATCCCGGTCACGGCGGCGGCGAGACCGAGGCTGAACGCGAGGATCAGGACGAGCCCGTAGCCGACCCGGTGCAACGAGATCGCCGCGAGCAGGACGACGAGCGCCGTGGGGCACGGAACGATGCCCGCGGAGATACCCACGCCGACCAACCCGCGGACCTCGTGATGGTGGTGACCATGGGCGTGCGCGCGCGCGTGACGCACGCGCGCGCGAAGGATCCCAACGCCGACGCAGACGACCAGCAACGCGGCGACAAGGTTCAGCCACGGGTACAGCTGCTCGGGCAGGAAGAACTCGGAGAGCGCGAGCGTGACGAGCCCGAGCGCGAACACGCCGATCGTGTGGGTCACGGTGACGATCCCTCCGAGCAACACGGCATGTCGCGGCGTCCCGCGCGAGCCGACGAGGTAGCCGGCGACGATCGCCTTGCCGTGACCGGGCGAAAGCGCGTGCGCCGCGCCCCAGAAGAGCGCGAGCACGAGCGACAGGAGCACGAAGCCGGGGGTCAAATCGGCGGTGACGAGCCGCTCGAAGCCAGCCGAGCCCCGCTCCGCCGGTCCGAGCGCTCCCAGGGCCGGAGGATCGCCGGCGCGGGAGCCGGCGCGGTACGAGACGGTGGCCGAGTCCACATGCAACGGCTCGGTGAGCAGGGCCCTCGGATAGCGCGTGAGCGCGTGGCTGCGGCTCGTCGCCGGCGCGGTCGACGACCGCACGGTCGCTCCGTCGCGCGCCGTGACGACGACCTCTCGCCAGCCCCTCCTCGACGCGAAGTTCCGATCCCGGAACTCGAGCTGCGAGCCCCGCACGCGCGGGGACTCGTAGACGGCCTCGAACCGCATGATGTCGAGCCCTCCGGCACCCGGGCGCGTTCGCACGGCGCGGCCGAGCGACCGCAGCGTCACGCGGCGACCGTCGAGCTGGAGAACGAGCTTTCGACCGGCCTCCTGCGCAAACGCCGGCTTCCGCACGCGCGGCCCGTCCTGGAACGTCGGGATCTCGGCGAGATCGAGAACGTAACGGACGTACACGCGGTCGCCGGCGAGGGTCAGCTCGCTGTACCGGTTGACGGTGAAGTTGCCGAGCGGGTGCGCCGCGGCCGCGGGCGCGAGCGCCAGCGAGAGCAAGAGCACGAGCGCGAGCGTGAGCCGCTTCATGACGCGTACCTCCGTGCGAACGGTGACCAGAGCAGCGAGAAGTGCGGGTTGAGCCCGAGCGCGCGCCGGAACCAGCGCCGGGCCTCAGCGTCCTGCCCGACGCAGCGCTCGGCCATCCCGCGGTGGAAGAACACCGATGCATCGCGCGTGCCGAGCCGAAGCGAACGGTGCGAGAAGCGCAGGCCCTCGACACAGCGCCCGTTCCGGACAAGCGCCCAGGCGAGCACGTCGTCGGCCTGGATGCTCGGCCGCGCGCGGTGTGCGCGCCGCGCCTGCGCGAGCGCGCGCGGAAGCTCGGTGCCGTGGTCGGTGTCGAAGAGCGCGAGCTCGAGGTCGGTACGGACGCCGTTCGCCCCGAGCAGACGCCGGATCGCGTCGATCAGCCGGTACTGCTCTCGCGCCTGCGCGTCACGACCCGCGACCGCGTAGAGGTCGCCGAGCGTCGTCACGAGCTGCGGCAGGGGGACGGTGTCCGTGGCCCGCCGGGCGAGCTCGATCGCGCGGACGAGATTCCCGCGCGCTGCCTCGACGTGCGCGAGCCCGTCGAGTGCGTAGACGTAGCCGGGGAACGCGGCGAGCGCGGCGCGGTACTGGTGCTCCGCGCGGGCCAAAGCGCCCTGGCCGAAGAACAGCTTTGCGAGCTCCACGTGCGCCCACGCGCTCGGCTCGGACCGTCCCGCTGCGGCCCCGACCGCGAGTCGCATCGCGGCGACGGCGCCTGTTCGGTCGCCGAGCAACTCCCGCGCGTAGGCAACCCGAGCGTAGGCGGCCAGCCCCGGCTTCAGCGCGGCAAAGCGGTCGAACGTCCCGAACGCCGCGTCGTAGCGCCCGAGCTCGATGAGCGCGTCACCGAGCAACGGCAGCGGGCGGGATTCGCCAGGCGTCAGCCGTCGCGCGCGCCGCGCGAGCGCAAGCGCCTCGTGAAAACGGTGCCGCGCGAGCGCGAGCGCGGCGAGTCCTTCGATCGCGGTCGGATCATCCGGCGCGAGCGTTTGGGCGCGGCGGAGCGCGGCCTCCGACCTCGTCAGGTACGACGCGTCCGCAGTCTCCCGGGCGCGCTGCTGGTACGCGAGGCCGAGCGAGGCGAGTGCGCGCGCGTCCTTCGGCTCCGCCCGCACTTGCCCCTCGAGCGAACGGACGAGCGAGACCGTGTCGCCGGCCGCGAAGCCGCCGGTCAGCGACGAGACCGCGACGTCCGCGAAAACAGGCTGCGCGGGCGCGCCCGCCTCCGGCCGCAGCGCGCCGCCGAAGAGGAGGACGGTGGCGGCGAGCGCCGCCACCGTCCCTGCCGTCAAGAGGCGCCTGCGCCTCATGCCCCGTGGTGCCCGTGGTCGTACCCCTGGTGCGGGGTCGCGACGTACGGGAACGTCGTCATGAACGACTTCTCGTTCTTGTCGACACCGTCGCCGAGCATGTTGTTCGGCGTGCGGTTCGCGTCGCCGCCGCAGGGGGCCTGGACGAGCGGCCCGACGATGGGCCCGTAACCGCACGCGAACGCGCGCAGCTCGATGTCCACGACGTCGTCCTCGAGCCGCCGGCCGTTGGGGAAGCCGGCGAAGTCGCCCATCAGAGCGCCGAGCCTGTTCCCCGCGCCCGCAGGTGCCGTGGGCGGGATCGAGGTGTTCAGCCGGATCAGATCGGCCTGAACGTCACCCGTGCGGTTGAGGCCCTCCACGCCGGTGAGCAGCACCGCGACCAGATCGGCGCGTCCGTGCTCGGGCGCGTCGCTGAGGATCGGGTAGAGCAGGTTCTCGAGCGCCGTCACTTCAGGGTTCAGGTAGCGCGAGGCGAACTGGGCGTCGTTTTCCGGCTCCGCTCCGTTCCAGCGGTCCTTCTGACCGAGCGGGATCACGACCTCGTTCACGAGCGGCTCCGCGAGCCGCGACACCTGGACCCACGGCCCGTTCGCGTCCCGCGTGCCGTCCTCGCGGACGATCGTCACCTTCTGCCGGCTCGCGCTCGCGTACACACCGATCGTTGGGCGCCCGAACGCCGTGAGCTGCGCCGTCGGGACCTGGAGCACGATCGAGTGCGTGTTGAAGCCCGCCACGCCGTCCACGCCCGCCATCGCCGGCAGCGGGATGATGTGGAACGGGTTGAACGGTCGCAGCCCGGCCAGGTCGAAGACCGAGCCGAGGTCGACGTAGAACGGGTCGTCGCGCTGTCCCGCGAAGACCTTGATCCCGCCGGGCAGGTCGGCGACCGCGGCGCTCGCGAGCGCCTCGTAGCTCGGCGTCGACCGCGGGCCGATGTTCACCGGCGGCGTGGGTAGGTTCCTTCCGAGCGTCTCAGCGTCCTCGTCTTCGTCGCCGCCGTCATGCATGACGCGCGTGACCGAGTACGTCTGGCGGACGTTCCAGTCCTCGTCCGACAGCGACGTGATCGGGCCGGTGTTGTAGAGGAACGTGTTCCCGTTCCGGACCTGCGTCTTGAACCGGAACTGGTACGTGATGTCCTCC
>DASYUZ010000040.1:0-7231 GCA_036000665.1 Gaiellaceae bacterium | reverse complement strand
CGCCGATGGACGAGCAGCATCCGCTCAATCCCCGCTCGCCGTACGCGGCGACGAAGGCGGGCGCCGACCGGCTCGCGTACTCGTACTTCGTCACCTATGGGCTGCCGATCGTGATCGTGCGGCCGTTCAACAACTACGGCCCGCGCCAGCATCCCGAGAAGGCGATTCCCCGCTTCGTCACGCAGGCCCTGCGGGACGAGCCGCTGACGATCCACGGCGACGGTCATGCCTCACGCGACTGGCTCTACGTCGACGACGACGCCGAGGCGATCGAGGCGATCATCGCGGCGCCGCTCGACGCGGTCGCAGGCGAGGTGCTGAACGTCGCGACCGGCGTCGACATCTCGATCTCGGACGTCGCCGACCGCGTGCTCGACGTGCTCGGCAAGCCGCGGTCGCTGAAAGCGCACGTGCCGGAGCGCCTCGGGCAGGTCGACCGGCACATCGGCTCGACCGACAAGCTCGAGCGGCTGACGGGCTGGAGCGCACGGACGAGCTTCGACGAGGGGCTCGCGCGGACGGTCGCGTGGTACCGCGAGAACGAGGCGTGGTGGAAAGAGGTCTTGGGCCGGGCGAGCGGCGTCGCAGGCGCCTCCTCGTCCTAGGCGCGGGCGCCGCGCAGCTCGGCCTGCTCGAGGCGGCGCGCGCGCTCGACCTGTTCACGATCGCGGTCGACCGCGACGCCGGGGCGCCCGGCTTCCCGCTCGCGGACCGGCGTGCGATCATCTCGACCGAGGACGAGCCCGCGATCGAGCGGCTCGCAGAGGCGGAGCGGATCGACGGCGCGATCGCGCCGGGGATCGACTGGCCGGTCGGCGTCGCGGCGCGGATCGCGAAGCGGCTCGCGCTCCCGCACCCGCTTTCGACGGAGACCGCGCAGCTCGCGACGTCGAAGGTCCGGCAGCGCGAGCGCTTCGCGCAGGCGGGCGTGCCGCAGCCCGGGTCGAAGCTGTGCAAGAGCCTCGAGGAGGCGGCCGCTGCAGCGGAGCAGTTCGGCTTCCCCTGCGTGGTGAAAGCGCCGGACCGCCAGGGCCAGCGCGGCCTCGCACTGGTCGCCGACGCGGGCGAGCTCGGCGCGGCGGTCGCGTCGGCGCTCGAGGAATCGCGCTCGAGCTCGTGCCTCGTCGAGGAGCTGGTCGAGGGGCAGGAGGTGACGGTCAACGCGTTCTCGATCGACGGGCGCTTCTACCCGCTGACGGTCACCGACCGCGTCCGTGCGGACCCGCCGGCGTTCGGCGTTGCGCTCGCGCACGTGTGGCCGAGCGCGCTCGAGCCGGCGGCCGTGGGCGCCGCAGTCGAGGCTGCCCGCGAGGCCGCTGCTGCACTCGGCGTGGAGAACGGTCCGACCTATACGCAGGTCGTCGTCGGCGACGGCGACGTGCGCGTCGTCGAGCTCGCCGCGCGGCTGGGCGGCGGACACGACGCGGAGCTCTGCGAGCTCGCGCTCGGGATCGACCTGAACGAGCTCGCGCTCGCGGCTGCGCTCGGCGAGCCCATCCCTCCGCATGTGCTGACACCCGTCGATCCTGCGGGCGGGGCGGTGACGCGCTTCCTGACCGCCGAAGGAGGTGAGCTCCAGGCGGTCGAGGGCGTCGACGAGGCGCAGGGCGTCGACGGCGTGGCGCGGGTGCGCGTGTACCGGCAGCCCGGCTGGCGCTTCGGCCCGCTCCGGGTGGGAGCCGATCGCGCGGGCGCGGTGCAGGCAGTCGGCGACTCGCGGGAGCAGGCGCTGGAACGGGCGGCTGCCGCGGCGGAGCGCATACGCTTCGTCACCGCCGATGTCGACGCCAAAGCTCTCGCGTAGGCGGGCAACCTTCCTGTCCTTCCAGCCGCCCGCCGTCGGCGAGGAGGAGGTCGAGGCCGTCGCGGAGACGATCCGCTCGGGCTGGCTCACCACCGGTCCTCGCACAGCAGAGCTCGAAGAGCGTTTCGCCGAGTACGTGGATGCGAAGCACGCGATCGCCCTCGCAAGCGGGACGGCGGCGCTGCATCTCTCGCTGCTCGCGCTCGGCGTCGGGCCCGGCGACGAAGTGATCACGACGCCGATCACCTGGCCTGCGACCGCCAACGTGATCGTGCACGCGGGCGCGACGCCCGTCTTCGTCGACGTGCTCGAGGACGACCTGAACATCGATCCCGCACGCGTACGCGACGCGGTCACCGAGCGGACAAAGGCGCTCATGCCCGTCGATCTCGCGGGACAGCCGTGCGATCTCGATCCGCTCCTCACGCTTGGGCTGCCGGTGATCGAGGACGCGGCGCATGCGGCCGAGGCCGTCTACCGCGGACGGAAGGTCGGCTCGATCGCCGACGCGACCTGCTTCTCGCTCTACGCGACGAAGAACATCGCGGCCGGCGAGGGCGGCCTCGTGACGACGGACCGCGACGACGTTGCGGAAGCGATCCGCGACCGGCGGCTGATGCGGCGCGGCGACGGGTCGCTCTACGACATCGGCGTGCCGGGCTACAAGGCGAACCTGAGCGACGTGCTCGCGTCGATCGCGCTCGTGCAGCTCGCGAAGGTCGAGCGGCACCGGGAGATCCGCGAGCGGCACGTCACGCTTTACGACGCGGCGGTTGCGGAGCTGGACGGGATCACGCCGCTCGCGCGCGACTCGCGCGACGTGCACGCGCTGCACCTCTTCGTCGTGCGGATCGATCCCGAGCGGGCGGGCGCCACGCGCGACGAGTATCAGCGGGCGCTCGCGGACGAGAACATCGGCTCCTCGATCCACTTTCTGCCGGTGCATCAGCTGACCTGGTACCGCGACCGCTACCCGGACGTCTCGCTCCCGGTCGCCGAGCGCGCGGGTGCCGAGGTCTTGTCGCTGCCGCTCTCGCCGGCGCACTCGGACGCCGACGTCGATGACGCGATCGCCGCGCTGCGGCGCGTGCACGAGCGCTTCACCGCATGAACCGGAAGGCGGTCCGGATCGTGGCGACGCTCGTCGTAACGGCGCTCGGGACCTGGTACGTCCTCTCGCGCGTCGACATCTCCGAGACGGGCGCCCTGCTCGGCGACGCCGATCCCGCCTGGCTCGCGCTCGCAATGACGTTCACGATCGGCACCGTCCCCTTCATGGCCTGGCGCTGGCAGCGGCTGCTGCGCGCCCGGGGGATCGAGGAGCGGTTTCCGTGGCTGCTCCGCGCGTACTTCGTCTCGTACTCCGCGGGGCAGGTGTTGCCCACGGCGGTCGGCGGCGACGCGCTGCGGATCTTCGAGACGTCGCGGCGCCACCCGGGCCGGGCGGGGCCGGTCGCCGGGATCATCCTGCTCGAGCGCGCGCTCGGGGGGGCGGCGACGCTCGCGCTCGCCGCCGTGGGCTTCGCGCTCGCCGTCGGGCGCTACGACGTCGGCGCCTACCTGTGGATCGAGGGCGTGTTCGTTGCCGCGACGGTCGTGCTCGCGGTCGCGCTCTTCTCCCGCTCGGCGCGCCCGCTGCTCGCGCGCACGCAGCCGCTGCTGCGGTTCCTGCGGGTCGAACGGCCGATCCGGGCGGTCTACGAGGGGATCCACGGCTTCCGCGACCACGCGGCGCTGCTGTTCGGCGTCTTCGCGCTCACCCTCGTGCTGCAGGCGATCCGCATCCTCGGGATCTGGTCGACCGGCAAGGCGGTTGGGATCGACCTCTCGCCGCGCGTCTACTACGTGATGGGGCCGCTGCTGTTCCTGGTCATGCTCGTCCCGTTCACGATCAACGGCCTCGCGGTGCGCGAGGCGTTCTTCGTCAACTTCCTCTCGGGCGTTGGCGCGACGCCCGACCAGGGGCTCGCGACGGGGCTGCTCTTCTTCCTGATCACCGTCGCGATGGCGCTGCCCGGGTTCGTGATCGTCGCGATCGAGAGCGTGCGCGGTCACGCACCGCGGCTGCGCGCGGAGGAACGATGAGCGACGTCGCGGTCGTCGTCGTCACCTACGACGCGGAGCCCTGGCTCGAACGCTGTCTGGAGAGCGTGCGCGGCCACCTGACGGTCGTCGTCGATCACGGCTCGACCGACGGGACGCTCGAGACCGCGCGGCGCTTCGAGCACGTTCGCGTCGTCGAGCAGGAGAACAGGGGCGTCGGCGCCGGCTGGAACCGCGGGCTTGCCGAGACGAGCGAGCCGTGGGTGTTCCTGCTCAACGCCGACGCGTGGGTGCTCGGCGACGCGCTGGCGCGGCTGGTCGAGTTCGGCGACGCGCATGCGGATGCCGCGCTCGTGGGCCCGAAGCTGCTGAACGTCGACGGGACGCTGCAGCGCTCCGCCCGCGGCTTTCCGACGACGTGGCGGCTCGCAACCGAGTACTTCTTCCTGCGCAAGCTCGCTCCGCGCTCGCAGGCGCTGAACGCGCTCTACGCCGCGAACTGGGACCACTCGGAAGAGCGGGAGACGGAGTGGTTGTGCGGCGCGGCGATGCTCGTACGGCGTGCGGCGGTCGAGGACGTCGGCGGGCTCGACGAGGGTTTCTTCATGTTCAACGAGGAGTCCGACTGGCAGTACCGGATGCGCGCGGCCGGCTGGCGCGTGCTCTTCTTCCCCGGCGCCGAGGTCGTCCACGTCGGCGGCGGGGCGACACAGCGCGAGTGGGGGCGGATGTTCTCGGAGCAGGTCACGAGCCACGTGCGCTTCCTTGCCAAGCACCACGGTTTGCGACGCGCAGAGGTCGCGCGGCGGCTGTTGCTGCTCGCGCTGCGCGTGCGGGGTCTCGCGTTCCGCGGCGAGCGCGGCGCGAGCTACCGGCAGGCGGCGCGCCGGCTCGCATCGCAGCGCGCGCGCGACCTGTGAGCGGGATCGAGCTGTACCTGCGGCTCGCCGGAGCGACCGCGATCGTGCTGCTGCCGGGGGCGCTCGTCGCGCGCGCGCTCGGTCGGGGCGGTGCGTCGGGGACCCTGGCGTCGGGGCTGACGCTCGTTTTCGGCGGGCTCCTGCTCGTGTTCGCGCTCTCGTCGGCGCTGGCGCCCGCGTTCGTGGTGCTTGCGGTCGGAGGCGTGGTTGCGCTTCCGTTCGCTCTTCGGCGAGGCAGACCCGACCGCGCTGCGGCTGTGGTCTTCGCGTCGGGGACGGCGTTCGGATGGCTCCTGTGGCGCTTCCTGCCCCCGGTCCGCGGTGATGCGGTCTTCCACCTCGGGCGCGTGCGGAAGCTGCTCGAGCTCGACGACCTCTCGCCGCTCCGCGTGTCGGAGCTCGCGGGCGGCGGTCTGCACCCGGGCTACGCGTTTCCACTCTGGCACGGCTTCCTCGCGCTCGTGTCGCGCGTGGCGCACGTCGATCCCGCTCTCGTGGTTACCCACGAGGCGGCCGTGCTCGCGCCGCTGGCCTTCCTCGTCGTCTACGAGGCGGGCGAGCGGCTCTTCGTCTCCCGCTGGCTCGGCGGTGCGACGCTCGTCGCGGCGCTCGGCCTGACCGCGTTCGCGTCCGGGTCGGGAGGCGCATTCAGATTGCTCTCGCTGCCGGCGACGGCAGGCGGTCGGCAGCTGCTCGTTCCCGCTGCGCTCGCGCTCTTCTTCGCGTACGTCCGGGACCGCAGCCGCGGCGGTCTCGCTTGCGTCGCCGCGGCCGGAGTCGCGCTCGCCGTTGTTCACCCGACGTACGCGCTCTTCGTGCTCCTGCTCGTCGCCGGGTTCCTCGTCGTGCGTCTCGCCGTCGCGCGCAGCGAGCTCGTCCCCATCGCCGCCGGCTTCGCGGCGCTCGCGATCCCGGCGGCGTTGTTCGTCCTCTGGCTCCTGCCGACAGTGCGCGAGACGTCGGCGCACAGCCCGGCACGGAGCGCGCTCGCGAGCTCGAGGGAGCGCTACACGGGTCAGGTCGTCTACGAGTCGACCCATCGGTACCGACTCTCCGCGGGCGTCGTCACGCGCGCCGGGACGGTTCCGATCGCCGCGCTCTCGGCCGTTCCGCTCGCGTTCTTCGCGCTGCGCCGCCGCTGGGCGGCCTTCGTGCTCGGCTCGACGCTTGCCTGCCTCGCCGTGCTGCTGATCCCGTGGGTCTTCCCGCTCTTCTCGGACGCCGTCTCGCTCTCGCAGTCGCGGCGGCTCGCCGGGTTCATCCCGTTCGCGTTTGCGCTCGCGGGCGGAGCCGCCGTGCTCGCGCGGCTCATCGGTTTG
The DNA here is from genome assembly GCA_036000665.1 of Gaiellaceae bacterium. Taxonomy (GTDB): domain Bacteria; phylum Actinomycetota; class Thermoleophilia; order Gaiellales; family Gaiellaceae; genus JACCTU01. Next base: position 1,145 of record DASYUZ010000040.1, on the reverse strand, counting down.
GGCGTCGTGCCGCTCGCGCTTGCAGCCGGCGTGCTGCTGCAGCGGCACTACCCCGGCGACTTCGGCTACTTCCTGCGCACGGGCGGACCCGTCCTGCCCGTCTGGATCGCGGTCGTGGGCGGTACGGCCGCGCTCGTGCTCGGGCTGCGCTACCGGCGCGCGCTCGAGCGCGCAGGGCCGCTCGCGTTCGCCGCGGTTGCGCTCTTCGTCGTGCCGACCGCGATCGCGACGTCGGACTGGGACAAGCCGCCGCCTCCGGAGGACGAGCTGAGCCCGGCGCTGATCGAGGCACTCAAGCAAGAGGCGGCCCCGGGAGACATCGTCTTCTCCGACCCCGAGACGAGCTACCGGCTCACGGCCTACGTGCCGGTTTACGTCGCCGTGTCGGCGCCGGCGCACACTGCCGACACGAAGACGAACCGGCCCTACGAACGCGTGCGGGACGCGCAGCGGTTCTTCCGCACCGGCGACCTGTCGATCCCGCGGCGGTACAGGTCAGACTGGATCGTCGTCGACCGGCGGCGCCACCCGCGCACGCGGCTCGGCCTCCGGCACGTCTTCAGCGACGGGCGCTACGAGGTCTTCCGCTTGCGCAGCAAGTAGACGAGGGTCGGCACCGCGGGCATGAGCGTCTTCAACGCCCACTCCGGCGCGCGGAGGAGCCTCGCCAGGGGGCCCTTGGGCGACTCGAGCCGGTCGTACACGCGCATCGCATCGAGCGTGATCTCGCGCGCCTCGAGGCCCGCGTCGCCGGCCAGCCGCAGGAATCGCTTGCGTGTCGGCAGGTCGCAGTCGTAGAAGCTGCCCTTGTGACGTGAGCGGACGTACCGGTCCGCGAGGCGCTGCGGAAGCCAGGAAAGAAACGGGAGACGGAAGTGCGGCTCGACGACGATCCACTTGTTCGGGACGGCGAGGTACACCACGCCCTCGTCGGCGAGCACGCGCCGCACCTCGCGCAGGTGCTGGAGCTGCTCGGACTCGTGGCCGACGTGCTCGATCACGTGGTTCGAGAGCACGACGTCGAACGAGCGGTCCTCGAAGGGGAGCGCCGTGCCCTCGACCTGCACGAAGCGGTAGCCGTCGCGCACCTGGCGCTGGTCGCGCACGTCGATGCCGACGACCTCGGACGCGCGGCGCGCCAGCTC
>DASYUZ010000039.1:0-14274 GCA_036000665.1 Gaiellaceae bacterium | reverse complement strand
CGAGATCTCGACGCTCCAGAAGGAGATCGGCGTCACCACGATCTACGTCACGCACGACCAGGTCGAGGCGATGACGATCGGCGACCGCGTCGCGGTCCTGCGCCGCGGCGAGCTGCTGCAGTTCGCCGAGCCGCAGGAGATCTACGACCGTCCGGGCAACCTGTTCGTCGCCGGCTTCATCGGGAGCCCGCCGATGAACCTGGTCGAGGCCGAGCTGTCGCGCGCGAACGGCGGCTTCCGCCTGACCCTCGGCGAGCGGCAGGTCGCGCTCGGTGAGGAGGTCGAGACGGCGGCGCTCGAGGACTATGCCGGCCGCACAGTCGTCGCGGGGATCCGCCCCGAGAGCCTCGAGGACGCTGCGCTCGTTCCCGACGCACCGGAGGGCCGGCGTCTCCGCGGCGTCGTCACGCTGCGCGAGGCGCTCGGGTCCGACGCGCTCGTCTACTTCGCCGTCGAGGGCTCGCGCGGACTCGCGAGCCACGTCCGCGATCTCGCGCACGACATCGAGGATCCCGCGCAGCTGGAGGAGCTCGAGCGCGACACCCGTCAGGCGACGTTCGTCGGCCGATTCCACCCGCACACGCGCGTGCGCGCGGGAGAGCCCGTTGAGGTCGCGATCCAGCCCGGCGCGTTGACGCTGTTCGACCCCGAGACGGGACACCGGCTCTAGCTCAAGTCGAGCTCGAAGAAACGCGTTCCTGCGACCGGGTTGTGCCGGTAGGGCTCGATCTCGCGGAAGCCGAGCGAGCGGTAGAGCGCGGTCGCAGCCGCCATCGTGGGCAGCGTGTCCAGCCGGAGCGAACGGAAGCCCGCGGAACGCGCACGAGCGATGCTCTCCTCGGACAACGCGCGCCCGAGGCCGCCGCCGCGGAACGCGGGCCGCACGTACAGGCGCTTCAGCTCTCCCACCCCCGGGGCGAACTCGCGCACGCCCGCGCACCCCGCGACCGCACCGCCGACCTCGGCGAGCAGCAGCGCGACGTAATTCTCGGGCAGCTCCGCGAGCTCGCGCTCGAACTCCTGGAAGGCCAGGTCGACGCCGAGGGTCCCGGCGTACTCGAGGAAGAGCTCCCGGACGAGCTCGGTCTCGTCGCCGCGGGCGTCGCGAACCGACACGGGCGATTGTGACCGCGTCAGCCGTGAAGCCGGGGACGCATCGGCCGCAGACGCGCCCCCGGAGCTTTGACCCCCTTCACCCTTCACGCCGGGTTCGGCCGCCGAACCCGCTTACAGACCCACCTCCTACGTACTGCAATCCATATTTCCAGCTGAGCGAGGCGTCAAACGCGTCCGAGCAGGTTCTGCACCGCTTCGCGGAGGTGACTGCGCTCGTCGCGCAGCGCGCTGAACGAGCACTCGAGCCGCCGCTCGCCCTCGCGGCTCAGGCGCAGATTCGCGACTCGTCCGTCGTACTCCGCCGTCTCGCGCTCGATCAGCCCCGCGTCCTCGGCCCGCGCGACGAGCTCCGTCACGGTGCTCTGTGCGAGGTGCAGGCGCTCCGCGAGCTCGGTCACCGTCGAGCTCTCGCTGCTGTCCGGCGCGCCCTTGATCAAGAGCAGGAGGAGGTAGCGCTGCGGCGTGAGCCCGCACCCCCGGGCGGTCAACTCGCCGGCGTGCAGAAAGCGGCGGAGAGCGACCCGGAACTCCGCGACGCGCATCACGTCTTCGCGCGCAAGCGGCACCCGGGCACCATATCGCGTCCCGATCTTGTTTAGCGCGCCGGGCTTGGGCGTAAGTTGCTTCCGGATGCAGCTCGCCAGGCTCGTCTCGCGGTGGCCGGTCTTGCGCCAGCTGAAGGGCGATCCGCTCGCGCTCCGCGTGCGCGAAGGCGTGCCCGACGAAATCGATCCAGTGGGGTCCGGTGGACGATGTGGTGGACGATGTTTAGTCACGCGCGCGCGCGCGCGAGAAACAGTTGCACGAGCAGGGCGTCGAGGAAGCCCGCCTGTACGGACACGAGCTGAACGACGGCGTCGGCGGCTTCGGCGCGTTCTTCGCGTGGGGGAGCCGGTGACCGAGGTCCGCTCGTACTACGGGCGGCCGATCATGTTCCGCGTGTTCAAGGTGACGTCGCCGATGTCCGTCGGCTGCTGGCTGCTCGGCCGGCGCCGTGCCGGCGCGAGCGCGGGCGGAGCGCTCCTGCTGGGAGGGGGCGTCAGCCGGCGCTGGTCGATCTTCAAGGCCGGCTTCGCGTCCGCGCGCGATCCGAAGGACACCGTGCCGCAGCGCCGCCGCGTGGAAGCGCGCGCCCGCCGGTGATCGACACGCGCAGCGAGTTCGAGGAACTCTTCCTCGACCTCTACCTCCCGCTGATGATCGTCGTCAGCGTGGTCGTTTGGGGCGTCGTGACGTTCGCGCTCGTGCGCTACCGCGCGCGCCGCGGCCGCGTCCCGAGTACGAAGAGCGACGCGAAGGTCGCGGAGTCGCTGTACGCGCTCGGGCTGGCGGCGGTCGCCGCGATCCTGGTCTGGCAGACCTTCACGACAGAGCACCGCGTCGACCGAGTCTCGGCGACCCCCGGCGCACGCATCGACGTCGTTGCGTTCAAGTGGCAATGGCGCATCTCGTATCGGGGCGAAGGCGTCCCGTCCGTCGTCGGCACACGCACGCACACGCCCGAGCTCGTCGTCCCGACCCGCACGACGGTCCGCTTCACATTGACCTCGCGCGACGTCATCCACGCGCTCTGGTTTCCCGAGCTGCGCTTCAAGCGCGACGCCTTCCCGCGCCGGACGACGCGCTTCGATCTCGTGTTCGACGAGCCGCGCAGCTTCACGGGCCGGTGCGCGGAGTTTTGCGGCCTCGACCACGCAGAGATGACGCTGAGAATCCGCGCCGTGCCGCCGACGGAGTACCGCGCCTGGCTCGCAGGGCGGCGCCGGTGAGCACGAGGTCCGTAGCGTTTCCGCGCAGCGGAAACGTAAGAGTCGTCAGCTGGCTGGGAGCGACCGACCACAAGAAGGTCGGCACGCTGACGCTCGCGACGACGCTCGCGCTCTTCTTGCTCAGCGGCGCGTTCGCGATCGTGATGCGGCTCGAGCTCGCGCTGCCCGGCCTCCAGCTGCTCTCGCACGACGGGTACAACCAGTTGTTCACCGCGCACGGCGCCGGGATGATCTATCTCGTCTTCACGCCGCTGGCGCTCGGCCTGCTCGTCTACCTCGTGCCGCTCCAGGTCGGCGCCGCGGAAATCTTCGCGCCGCGCCTCCCGCAGCTCGGCTTCTGGCTCTTCGCGCTCGGCGCGCTGTCGACTTACGTCGGCTACTTCACGCAGGAAGGAGGGTTGCGCTCCGGCTGGACGGCGTTCGTGCCGCTCTCGGACCTGCAGAGCTCACCCGGAACCGGAACCGACCTCTGGGCGCTCGGGACGATCCTCGCGACCTCGGGCGTGATCCTGATGGCGTTCTCGGTGCTGGCGACGCTGCTGCGCCTACGCGCGCCCGGGATGACGATGATGCGCCTGCCGGTCTTCTGCTGGACGGCGCTGGTGACGTGCCTGATGGTCCTCTCGAGCTTCCCCGCCCTCATCGTCGCGCTGACGCTGCTCGAGATCGACCGGCGCGGCGGCGGCGTGTTCGAGAGCGCGGGCGGTGCGGCCGCATACCAGCACCTGTTTTGGTTCTACGGCCATCCGGTCGTCTACGTGGTCTTCTTTCCGTTCGTCGGCGCCGTCGCCGAGGTCGTCTCGGTCTTCTCGCGCCGGCGCTTCTTCGGCTACAGCGCGCTCGTCCTCAGCCTCCTTCTCTTCGCCGCGCTCTCGATGAGCGTCTGGGCGCACCATATGTTCACCACGGGTCAGGTGGTGAACGAGTACTTCTCGCTCACTTCGACCGCACTCGTCGTGCCCGCGGGCGTCGAGTACTTCGACCTGATTGCGACGATGATCGGCGGCGCGATCGTGCTGCGCGCGCCGATGCTCTTCGCCGTCGGCTTCGTGCTCCTCTTCCTCTTCGGCGGGCTGAGCGGGATCATCACCGCGTCTCCCCCGATCGACTACCACGTGCACGACTCGTTCTTCGTCGTCGCGCACTTCCATTACACGCTCTTCGGCGGCAGCCTGTTCGGCTTCTTCGCCGCGTTCTACTACTGGTGGCCGAAGTGGACCGGGACGATGCTGCGCGACGGGCTCGGCAAGCTCCAGTTCGCGCTCCTGTTCGTCGGCACGAACCTGACCTTCTTCCCGATGTTCTTCCTCGGCTACGAAGGCATGCCGCGCCGGATCGCGGACTACACGTCGGCCGACGGCTGGACGGGGCTCAACGTGCTCGCAACTGCGGGCTCCCTCGTGCTCGCGCTCGGGATCCTCGTCTTCGTCTGGAACGTCGCCGTGTCGCTCCGGCGGCCCGAGCAGGCGCCAGGAGACCCCTGGGGGGGACACACGCTCGAGTGGGCGACGAGCTCGCCCCCGCCGCGCTTCAACTTCGTCGAGGCGCTGCCGCCGATCCGCTCGTTTGCGCCGCTGCTCGACCTGCGCCAGGAGGGCAGGCGGTGAAAGTGATCCTCGCCTGGGCGGCACTGAACGCGGCGCTTGCGCTGCTGCTTACGCTGTGGTGGCAGAAGCCGCTCCCAAACGGCCTCTTCTGGGCTGCGGTCGTCGTGATCGTCGCGCTCGCGCTCGTCGCGTGGCGGCCACATGAGCCGCGCGCGCGCGTCGTCCCAGAGCTCAGCGTCTCGACGATCGTGCTTGCCTTCGGGATCGCGGGGCTCATCGCCGGCTCGACGTTCGGCGACTGGAACTTCTTCCTGAGCGGACTCGTGACGCTCGTCGGCCTCGCGGGCCTCGCGCGCGAGCTCGCGGTGCAGAGGAGGCGCCGGTGACCGCAGCGGCCCTGCTCGCGGCACTCGTCCTCGCCGCGCCCGCGCCGGCGAGCGAGGGGCGGGCGCTCTACGAGGAGGGCTGCGTCGAGTGCCACGGGCTCTCGCGCGAGGGCGTCGACGGAATCGGACCCTCGCTGCAGAACGTGAGCCAGGGGACCGTCGACTTCTATCTCTCGACCGGCCGCATGCCGCTCGACAAGCCCGGCAACCAGCCGCTGCGGCGGAAGCCGATCTACCCGCCCGAGCAGATCGCCGCGCTTGTCGCGTACCTCGGCAGCGACGAGCCGATCCCGCATCCCGACCCTGCGCGCGGTGACGTCGCGCGCGGGTTCAAGCTGTACACCGAGTGGTGTGCCGGCTGCCACCAGGTCGTCGCGCGCGGCGGCGCGATGCCTCGAGCGCTCATCCCGCCCTTGCTCGAAGCGACGCCCACGCAGATCGCAGAGGCGGTGCGGTCCGGCCCCTGGGCGATGCCGCGCTTCGACGCCGAGCAGCTGGACGACCGGCAGCTCAACGACGTGATCCGGTACATCCTGTACGCGCGCGACCCGGACGACAGGGGCGGCTGGTCGCTCGGGAACGTCGGCCCGATCCCGGAAGGCATGGTCGCCTGGCTGCTCGCGGGCATCGCGCTCGTTCTCGTTGCACGCGTGATCGGGAAGCGGTTGGAGCGCTAGCCGTGAGGCGCTGGCTGATCGCACTCTTCGTGTACCTGGTGGCCAAGCGGAAGCGACAGCCCGTGTTCGACGAGCACGGGCGGATCGTCGAGCCGAAGCCGCCCTCGCCGCGCGCGGAGCTTTTGGTGGTCGCGCTGCTCGGAGCGGCGGCTGCGCTCGCCTTCGCTTTCGTCGTCGTCTACGCCACGAACGCGAACACGCAGCTGTTCGGGCTTACGCTCGGCGGCTCGCTCGCGTGCCTCTGCGCAGCGTCGGTCGTCACGGCGAAAAAGCTCCTGCCCGACGAGGAGGACGAGGAGGAGTACTCGGCGCCCGCGCATCCGGAAGAGGTCGAGGAGATCGAGCGGCTCCTCGACGAGAGCGGGCAGACCATCACGCGGTCACGCCTGCTGAAGCTCGCCGCGGGCGGTGCCGGCGCTGCCCTCGGCGCCGCGCTGGTCGTGCCGGCGTTCTCCGTCGGCCCGGTGCTCGACACGGACCGGCTCTTCCGAACGCCGTGGCGATCCGGCCGCCGGCTCGTCGACGCTCAGGGCCGTCCGATCCGCGTGGACGAGATCACCGAGCGCTCGTTCGTGACGGCCTTCCCCGAGGGCGCCGACCACAAGCTGATCGGCTCGCCGGTCGTCGTCGTGCGCGTCCCGGTGAAGGAGCTCGACCTGCCGCCGGGCCGCGAAGACTGGGCGCCCGACGGCCGCGTCGCGTACTCGAAGATCTGCACGCACGCGGGCTGCGCGGTCTCGCTCTACCGCTCGCCGAACTTCGCGCCACAGTCGCCGAAGCGCGCGCTCGTCTGTCCGTGCCACTACTCGACCTTCGACGTCGCGCGGGGCGCGGACGTCATCTTCGGACCGGCGGGCCGCCCGCTCCCACAACTCCCGCTCCGCGTCGACGACGAGGGCCATCTCGTCGCCGGCGGCGACTTCTCCGAGGGCGTCGGTCCGTCGTGGTGGGGAGCCCGCCAAAGGTGACCCGATGATCCGCCGTCTCGTTCGCTTCCTCGACGAGCGCACCGGCCAGGCTCCGCTCGTCCGGAAGTTGCTCCGCTACGTCTTCCCGGACCACTGGTCGTTCCTGCTCGGCGAGATCGCCCTCTACTGCTTCGTGATCCTCGTCGCGACGGGCATCTACCTGACGCTCTTCTTCGAGCCGAGCCTCGCCCAGACGACGTATCGCGGCTCGTATGAGCCGCTGCGCGGCGCGACCGTCTCGCACGCGTTCCGCTCGACGATGGACATCTCGTTTCAGGTCAAGGCGGGCCTGCTGCTGCGGCAGACGCACCACTGGGCGGCCGATGTCTTCCTCGTCGCGATCACGCTGCACGTGCTGCGCGTGTTCTTTACCGGTGCCTATCGCAAACCGCGCGACCTCATCTACTACGTCGGCGTCGCCCTGGTGGTGCTGGCCGTGCTCGAGGGCTTCCTCGGCTCCTCGCTCGTCGACGACCTGATGTCCGGGATGGGACTCGCGATCGCCTACTCGGTCGCCATGTCGATCCCCGTGGTCGGCGGCAACATCGCGCTCGCAATCTGGGGCGCGCCGTTCCCGGGCGCCGAGGAATTCTCCCAGCGGATCTACATCCTGCACGTGCTCCTGTTCCCCGTGACGATCGGGCTGCTGATCGCGGCGCACCTGGGCTTCCTCGTCATGCGCCACCACACGCAGTTCCTCCAGCGGCGCGAGACGGAGCAGCGCGTCGTCGGCGTCCCGCTGTGGCCCGGCTACGTGCCGCGCACGCTGGGCGTCTTCTTCGGGACCGCCGCCGTGCTCTTCCTGCTCGGCGGACTCGTGCAGATCAACCCGATCTGGGAGTGGGGGCCGTTCGAGACCGGGCTCTCGACGAACGGCGCGCAGCCGGACTGGTACCTCGGCTGGCTGATCGGCGCGCTGCGCGTCATGCCCGGTTTCGACGTCACGATCGGCGACGTCACGCTGATCCCGAACGCGTTCTGGGGCGGCGCCTTCTTCCCGCTGCTGGTCTTCGGCTTCCTGTTCCTCTGGCCGACGATCGAGCGCCGCGCCACCGGCGACCACGCGTGGCACAACCTGCTCGACCGGCCGCGCGACAACCCGTGGCGGACGGCCGTGGGCGCGGGATTCTTCACGTGGGTCGCGCTCGTCTTCTTCGCGGGCTCGGCCGACCGGGTCTTCCTCCAGGTCGGGATCCCTTACACATGGCAGATCTGGACGTTCCGCGTCGCCTTGTTCGTCATGCCGCTCGTCGTCGCACGCCTCGCCTACGTCGTCGCACGCGAGTTCGCAGCCTCGGAGCTGCACCCGCTCCGCGAGCCCGTCGCGACGGTCGTGCGGCGCACGCCGACCGGCGGCTTTCAGGCAGAAGATGGCCCTTCCGGACAGGACTAGAGGTTGAACAACGGGGACTGTCCCCAGTTGCAAACAGGGACAGTCCCGACCTCCCGCGTCAAGCTCATGCCCCTCGGAGGGCCGAACTGTGGGGACTGTCCCCGGTTGGGATCGGGGACAGTCCCTGTTAAGGAAGCGTCACGCGGCCGGGCTCCGAGTAGACGTTCACGCGGCCGCCGCGGACGAAGCCGCAGAGCGTGATCCGCTGCGCCTGCGCCAGCTCGACGGCGAGGCTCGAGGGCGCGCCGACGGCGACAAGCATCGGGCACTGCGCGACCGCGGCCTTCTGGACGAGCTCGAACGAGAGGCGGCCGCTCACGCAGAGGACGTGCCGTGTGAGCGGAACGAGCCCCTCGCCGTACGCCCAGCCGATCACCTTGTCCATTGCGTTGTGGCGGCCCACGTCTTCGCGCAGGCAGAGCAGCTCGCCGCTTTCGTCGAAGAGACCTGTCGCGTGCAGCCCGCCGGTCGCCTCGAACGCGGCCTGTGCGGCACGTAAGCGGTCGGGAAGCTCCGCGACGAGCGCACTGCGGAGCTGCAGTTCGCTCTCCACCGGCGGCGCCTCGACGCGCACCGCCTCGAGCGCTCCTTTGCCGCACACTCCGCACGACGAGGTCGTGTAGAAGCTCCGGGCCGCGATCTCACCGTCGGCGTCCACCTCGACGACGTTCGCGGCGAGATCGTCGGGAAGCTGTGCGGCCCGTGGCCGGAGTCCCTCGGTGAGCGCGAATCCGAGCGCGAGCTCCTCGTCGTGCCCAGGGGTGCGCATCGTCACCGCGACCGGCTTGCCGGCGATGCGGATCTCGAGCGGCTCCTCCACGGCCACCTGATCGCGCTCGGTCGCACCGTCCGGCAGCCGAGTCACCTCGACGGAGTCCGTCGAATAGGGTGGCGCCTCCACGAGCGGCCACGGTACCAGGGGTCTAGCGAACGTTTAGGAGCGGGCGGCCCGGAAAGGCGGACGCGAGTCCGACGAATGGAGGCGCCATGCCGAGAAGGGACCACGGGCCGTCCGTCAAGGACGCCGAGCTCTACGAGGAGCTGCGCAAGGAGGGCGCGAGCAAGGAGAAGGCGGCGCGGATCGCGAACGAGGCTGCGCGCGAGGGCCGCTCCGAGGTCGGCCGCCGGGGCGGACAGGCTCCGCCGTACGAAGAGTGGACGAAGGAAGAGCTGCTCGAGAGAGCCAAGGAGTTGGGGATCGAGGGGCGCTCCGAGATGAGCAAGGAGGAGCTGATCCGCTCCATCCGCAACCACTAGCGGCGTGGCGCGCGGGGCGATCGTCTTCGCCGCCTGGTGGAGCGCGCTCACGGCGCTCTGGTTGCTCGCCGTCGGCGCCCTGACGCGCACCGAGCTCGTTGCGGGATTGCTCGCGGGAGCGGTGTCCGCGACGTCGATGCTCGTCGTGCGGCATCAGCGACTCTTCCGCTTCGGCTTCCGCGCCCGCTGGCTGCTCGACGCGCGCGCGGCCCCGTGGCAGGTCCTGCGCGACTCGGTCGTTGTCCTCGCCGCTCTCGCGCGCGGGCCTCGCAGTCTCTGGCGCGAGCGCCCGTTCCCCGCCGGCGGGGCGGACGCGGCCTCCGCGGGACGTCGCGCGTTCCACGCCTGGGCGGGGTCGCTCGGGCCGAACACCGTGGTCGTCGACATCGACCGCGACCGCGACGTCGCGCTCGTCCACGATCTCGACCCGAAGCGCGCGAGGAACTCGATCCCGTGAACGCGTATCTCTGGGCGGCCACCGTGCTCCTGCTCGGCCTCGTTCCGCTGCTCGTCGTCTGCGTGCGCGCGCCGCCGCTCGACGCACTCCCCGCGGTCGAGCTCGCCGGCTCCGTCACGGCGCTCGTGCTGCTCCTGCTCGCCGAGGGGTTCCAGCGGTCGGTGTACTTCGTCGTGCCGCTCGCTCTCGCGGTGATGTCGTTCGTGGGGGCGTTCGTCTACGTGCGCCTGCTCGCGCGGTTGCGATGATCATCGGTGCGCTGCTCGCGCTCGGCGTCGGCGTGGAGCTCGCGTGCTGCCTCGGCGTGTTGCTCAGGCGCTCCGCGATCGACCGCCTGCACTTCGCCGGCGCGGGAACGACGCTCGGCCCGCTCCTGATCGGCGCCGCCGTGCTCGTCGAGGAGTCCGTCTCGTCGGCGGGCGTGAACACGATCCTCGTGGTCGCACTGCTCGTCGTGCTCGGGCCGGTCGTCACGATCGCGACCGCTCGGCTGATCCGCGAGCTCGAGCCATGATCCCGCTCCAGCTCGTCGCCCTCCTGCTCGTCGCCGTCGCGGGGACCTCGGTCGTCCTGACACGCGACCTCGCGCGCCAGGTGCTCGTGAACGCCGTGTACGGCCTGGCGCTGATCGTGCTCTTCCTCGTGCTCCAGGCGCCCGACGTCGCCTTGTCCGCGATCGTGGTCGGAAGCGCAGCGTTCCCGCTCATCCTGCTCGCCGCGATCGTCAAGGACCGCGAGCGCGAATGACGCGCACGGCCCGGCTCGCGCTCTTCGCGGTGGGGGCGGCCGGGCTGGCGGCTCTGCTCGTCACGGGAGTCGCCGGCTTGCCGGACTTCGGTCACTACCGCGGCCCCTACGGCGACGTGCTGAACCAGGTCGCGGTCGGGGAACGACACGCGACGAGCGTCGTCGCGGCGGTGGTCTACGACTATCGCGGCTTCGACACGATGGGCGAGGAGCTGATCCTCTTCTGCTCGGTGCTGGGCGTCGCGCTCCTGCTCCGCGAGCACCGGGAGGGCCGCGCACGCCGCGATGATCCGGTGCGGAGCGACGCATTGCGCTTTTTCGGCCTCGGCGCGGTCGCGCCGACGCTGCTGATCGGGCTCGTAGTGATCGCGTACGGCTACGTCTCGCCCGGCGGCGGGTTTCAGGGCGGTGTGATCGCCGGCTCGGCCGCGCTGCTCGTCTGGGGGGCCGGGAGCTATGCCGCCTTCCAGCACGTGACGCCCGAGTCGCTCGTCGACCTCGCAGAGGCGGTCGCCGCCGCCGGCTTCGTCCTGATCGGCGTCGCCGGCCTTGTCGCGACGGGGGTTGCGTTCGAGAACTTCCTGCCCTTGGGGACGCCGGGCACGTTGGTCTCCGCAGGCCAGATCCCGCTGCTGAACTGGGCGGCGGGGCTCGAGGTCGCGGCGGCCATGACGCTGCTCTTCGCGGAGTTTCTGGAAGACGTGATGATCCGGGAAGGGGACGGCTCGTGAGCTGGCTCCCGTACCTCGTCGCGGTCTGGCTCTTCCTGGTCGGCGTCTACGGCGTCGCCACGAGCCGGCACATGATCCACCTCGTCGTCTGCCTCGCCGTCGCGCAGTCGTCCACGTACGTTCTCCTGCTCGCGATCGGATACCGCAACCGCGGCACGGCGCCGATCTTCAAGGACGTCCCCGTCGGGACGCGCGCCGTCGACCCGGTCGTGCAAGCGCTGACGCTCACTGACGTGGTCGTCAGCGTAACGCTTGCCGCGCTGATCCTCACGCTCGCCTCGCGCGCACGCGTGCACAAGGGGACGATGAACCCGGACGAGCTGACCGCACTCCGCGGCTGATGGGCGGCGTCGCCGCGCTCGCGGTCCTCGTGCCGCTCCTCGGCGCCGGCGTCACCGTGGCCGCGGGCCCGTTCGCGCCCGGGCGTGTGCTCAACGTGCTCGCGACGGCGGCGGCGGCGTCGACCACGGTGCTCTGCGTGGCGCTGCTGACGCAAGACGTGCGCGTGATCGAGTGGTTCGGGGGCTGGGAGCCGCGCGACGGGAACGTCGCCGTGGGAATCGACTTCGCTGTCGACCGCTTCGGTGCGGGGATCGCGTCGCTCGCGGCAGTGCTCGTGACGGCAGCGCTCGTTCTCCTGGCGCTACTTCGAGCAGTCCGGGCCGCTCTTCGCCGCGCTCGTGCTGCTCTTCCTGGGCGGAGTCGTCGGGTTTGCGCTCACCGGCGACCTCTTCAACTGGTTCGTGTTCTTCGAGCTGATGTCGGTCGCGGCGTTCGCGCTGACCGCGTACAGCATCGAGGAGGAGGCGTCGATCCAGGGCGCGCTCACGTTCGCCGTCACGAACTCCCTCGGCGCGTTCATGATCGTCGCCGGGATCGCGCTCCTGTACGGACGAACCGGTGCGCTCAACCTCGCGCAGATCGGCCGTCAGCTGCAGGACCGGCCCGCGGATGGACTCGTCGTGACCGCATTCACGCTGATCGCGGTCGGGTTCCTCGTCAAAGCCGGCGCCGTGCCCTTCCATTTCTGGCTCGCGGACGCGTACGCAGCCGCACCGGCGCCGATCTGCGCGCTCTTCGCCGGCGTGATGTGTGACCTCGGCGTCTTCGCACTCGCGCGCGCGTACTGGACGATGTTCGAAGCTCCCTTCGCCCCGCACGAGGGCGACGTCCGAGCCGTGCTCGTCGGCGCCGGCGCGCTGACCGCGCTCGTCGGCGCCGTCATGTGCGTGCTCCAGCGGCATCTCAAGCGCCTGCTGGCGTACTCGACGATCAGCCACATCGGGATCTTCGTGATCGGCGTCGGCCTGCTGACCGGCGACGCCCTCGCCGGCGTTGCCCTCTACGTGCTCGCGCACGGGCTCGCGAAGGCCGCGCTCTTCCTCCTCACCGGCATCGTGCTGGGCCAGATCGGGAGCGTGGACGAGTTGCGACTGCGCGGCGCGGGACGCCCGCTTTCGATCACCGGGGCGCTGTTCGCCGTCGGCGGCTTCGTGCTCACCGGGCCGCCGCTGCTCGGCGTGTTCCTCGGCAAGTCACTGCTCGACGAGGCCGCGGTGAATCAGCAGCTCTGGTGGCTCGCCGCCGTGGGCATCGTCGCTTCGGCGCTCACCGCGGGCGCAGTGCTGCGCGCGGCCGGACGCGTGTTCCTCGGGCTCGGCGTCGAGGCCGATCGGCTGCTCTCGCCGGAGCCGGAGGAAGAAGAGCCGCTGGAGGAAGAGCCGACGCGGCCGCCGTTCCTCCTCGGCGTGGCGGCGCTGCTGCTCGCCGGAGCGCTCGCGCTCGGGTTCGCGCCGGGGCTTGCGCCTCGCGCCCTCGCGGGTGCGGAGCAGTTCCGGGACCGATCCGCATACGTCGCCGAAGTGCTCGGCGGCCAGACCCCTGAGGCGAAGCCGCTGCGCGCGCACCACACGAAACCAGAGAGCGTAATCCTCTCGCTGGTCACGCTCGCGGGCGCGCTTGCCGTCGCTGTCTGGGGGCTGCGCGGCCATCCGCTGCCTCGCTTGGCGGTGCGGCCGCTCGATCGGCTGCGCGCGCTCCACACCGGAGCAGTCGGCGACTACGTCGCGTGGCTCGTTCTCGGCGCAGCGGTGCTCGGCGGGCTCGTCACTCTGGCGGTGCGCTAGGCGGGCCCTCGAAGAGCCTCTGCAGGACGGCAGCGTCCTCGGGCTCGCCGATCACGTGCACGTCATCGCCTACTCGCAGCACGTGCGAGCCGCGGGCCTGTCGCGCCTGCCCGTCCTGGACGATGAACGAGATCCACGCCCGCTCGCCGAGCGGGAGGTCGCGAATCGCACTTCCGACGACACGCGCGCTGGGGCCGACGACGTAGTGCTGGACGTTCCCGGGCTCGCGGAGCCGGATCGAGACGTCCCAAGGCTCGGGCTCGACCGCACGCATCGGTACGCCCAGGCGGCGCGCGACGAGGGGGATCGTCGAGCCTTGCACCACCACCGAGAACGTAACGACGGCGAAGACGATGTTGTAGATCGACAAGGCGTCGGGCACGTTCGCGATGATCGCGAACGCCGCGAGCAGAATGGGGACGGCTCCCTTCAGCCCGCCCCACATGACGAAGAGCTTCTCGCCGAGTCGCAGCCGAACGGGCAGAAGGAGCAGCGCGACCGCGACCGGCCTCGCGACGAGGGCGAGCACGAATGCCAGCAGGACCCCCTCCGGCAGGTCGCCCCAGAGGTCGCTCGGGCCGGTGATCGTGAGCCCGAGCGCCACGAACACGGCGATCTCGGAGAGGCTTGCGAGTGCGGTGTGGAAGCGCTCGATCTCGGTCTTGTAGGGAGCGTGCACGTCGCCCATCAGCATCCCGACGATGAACACCGCCAGGAAGCCCGAGCCGTGAAGCACCGACGCGACGCCGTAGACGCCGGCCGCGGCTGCGAGCACGCGAATCGGGTAGAGGCCTTCGCGCGGCAGCGATACGCGCTGAACCAACGGTACGAGCAAGGTGCCGCCCACGAGCCCGACGACGAGACCCACGACCATTTGCAGGGCGAACTCCCCCGCGATGTCCATGCGGGAGGAGCCCTGCGTCGTCGCGTACTCGAGGATCCCGACCATCAGCGCGATCCCCACGGGGTCGTTCACGCCGGACTCGCCCTCGAGGATCGTCCCGCTTCTGCCGCCGACTTCGCGGTTGCCGAGCACGGAAAACATGACCGCCGGGTCGGTCGGTGAGAGCGCGGCGCCGAGGAGCCAGGACGTCGTCCAG
>DASYUZ010000038.1:0-10643 GCA_036000665.1 Gaiellaceae bacterium | reverse complement strand
CGCAGGCACGCCACCGCTGGCCCGTTGAGCGCACCAACGCCTGGCTGAAAGCAAAACGCCGCATCGCCACCCGCCGCGAGCGCAAGGCCGACAACTACCTCGCCTTCCTCCACCTCGGCATGATCCTCATCCTCACAAGGTCATTCTGAGATGAGCTCCTGACCCCGGACCGGTCCCTGCGGGACGTGTCCGGGTGTGGGCCGCTGACGTTTTGGCCGCCGGCCGGGCTACCCTCGACGCATGCGGCTGGTCGATGTCGGAGGACGGCTCGTCGAGGTGCACGTGCGCGAGTCTGCGCGCGCGAGACGGGTGCGCGCGGTCTACCGCCCCGGTGCGCCGGCTGAGCTCGTGGTTCCGGCCGGCACGAGCGAACGGCGCATCGACGCGGCGCTGCGCACGTACGCGCTGTGGTTCGGTCGGCAGCTCGCCGCCGAGCAGCCGCCTGTGCTGGACCTGCCGGAGCTCACGGAGCGCGAGGGCCGGCGGATCGCCCGCGAGCTCGTCCGCGAAACCGCTGACCGGGAGGCCTCGCGCATCGGGGTCGAGTACCTGCGAATCGCGATCCGCGACACGCGCTCGCGCTGGGGCTCCTGCTCCCAGAGCGGCACGCTCTCGTTCACGTGGCGGCTCGCCCTGGCGCCGCGCGTGATCCTCGACTACGTCGTCGTACACGAGCTCTGCCACCTGCGGCATCACGATCACTCGAAGCGCTTCTGGTCGCTCCTCGAACGCGTCCGTCCGACGTACCGGGACGAGGAGCGCTGGCTCGACGCTCACGGCTGGGAGCTGCTTGCGTATCGTCCCGCGCGTGGCTGAGCGCTGGGCGACGTTCGACTGCTACGGAACGCTGATCGACTGGAACGGCGGTATCCGCGCAGAGCTCGCGCGGCTGTTCGGCGCGGAGCACAGCGGCGAGCTGCTCCACCGCTATCACGAGCTGGAGCCGGCGATCGAGCGGCAACACCCCGGGCTCAGCTACCGGGAGGTAATGCGGCGTGCGCTCGAGCGGCTGGGCGACGTGCCGGCGGGCGAGGAGGACGCGCTCGGCGCATCGCTTCCGAGCTGGCAGCCGTTCCCGGAGGTGCGTGGCGCGCTCGAGGAGACCCGCGCGAGCGGGTGGAAGCTCGCGATCCTCTCGAACACCGACCGCGATTTGATCGAGGCCTCGCAGGAAGCGATCGGCGTTCCGTTCGACGAGACGGTCGTCGCCTCGGAGATCGGCTCGTACAAGCCCGGCCACAAGCACTGGGAGGAGTTCTTCGCGCGCACGAATGCGCCGCGGGAGGGTCATGTCCATGTCGCAGCGAGTCTCTTTCACGACATTGCGCCCGCGACGGAGCTGGGTCTGCGCTCGGTCTGGATCAACCGCCTCGGGGAGCGCCCGCTGCCGAGGCCGACGCGCGAGCTTCGCGATCTCGGCGGGCTGCCGCACGTGCTCGATGAGCTCGTCCCGATAGGCTGACGCCTTGTCTCGCCTGCGAGCGAAGTGCCCGGACTGCAGGACCTATACCGCGGTGGCGCTCGGCCCGGAGTACCAGTGC
Organism: Gaiellaceae bacterium; assembly: GCA_036000665.1. GTDB lineage: Bacteria > Actinomycetota > Thermoleophilia > Gaiellales > Gaiellaceae > JACCTU01. The sequence continues at coordinate 9,102 of DASYUZ010000038.1, read as the reverse complement.
CACTCGTGCGGTCGTGAGTTCGCCGCCGGCCTCGTGCGGGTTCCGCGCGCCTGGGGCGACGGCGGGGAGCCGATGGAGCAGGCCGCGCACCTGCCGCTCGACTACCCGGAAGCAGCTGTCGTGGCTGAAGACTCCCTGGCCGACCAGAACCTCGCGCTCGCCGCCGAGCTCCCCGACCGCCCGCTCGTCCTCGGCGGTTGCTGCTGCGCGCACGTCGGCGCCGTCGAGGGCCTCGCCGCGCGGCACGACCGCATCGCGCTCGTCTGGCTCGACGCGCATGGCGACCTGAACACTGCGGAGAGCTCGTCGACAGGCAACGCCTGGGGGATGCCGCTGCGGATGCTGATCGATGCAGGGACCGTCTCGGCCGAGAACGTCGCGCTCGTGGGCGCGCGCAACCTCGACGTACCGGAGCAGGACTTCATCGCCGCCAGCCGGCTCCACACCGGCGAGGGTGCCGTCGACCGCGCCCTCGAGAACTGCAGCTGCGTCTACGTCGCGCTCGACGTCGATTCGCTCGACCCCTCGGAGATGACGCCGTTCATGCCGGAGCCGGACGGCCTGAGGCTCGACGAGGTCGAGGCGCTCTTCGTCGAGCTCAGCGATCGGACGGCGGTCCTCGGAGCCGGGCTCACGGGCCTCGCTCCTGCCGAGGAGAACGTTCCGCGACTCCATCGGCTCGTCGGCGCCCTCGGCCTGTAACTCAGGCCGAAGAAGCCAGGTCTAAGATCGCGGCATGGAGCCTCGCATCGACGTCAGGGTCGAGACGAACCAAGCCCCTCCGCAGGGAGAGACGACCCACCCGAACACGTGCCCGAAGTGCCAGTCCCACTACCGGGACGACGAGCTGGACGCGAATCTCTGGGTCTGCCCGCACTGCGCGCACCATTTCCCGATGCGCGCGCGCCAGCGGATCGCTTCGCTCGCCGACGAGGGGAGCTTCATCGAGGAGGCGCAGGACCTCCGCTCGGATGACCCGCTCGATTTCTTCGACCTCCGCCCGTACGCCGAGCGGATCGCCGAAGCGGAGATGAAGACGGGTCTTGGCGAGGCCTCCGTAGTCGGCCAGGCGGCGGTCGACGGGAACCCGTGCCACATGGTCGTCATGGACTTCGCGTTCATGGGCGGTTCGATGGGCAGCGTCGTCGGCGAGAAGTTCTCGCGTGCCTGCGACGGCGCTTCGGACCGCGGCCTACCGCTCGTCTCGGTCACGGCGTCGGGCGGCGCGCGCATGCAGGAAGGGATCCTCTCGCTGATGCAGCTTCCGAAGACCGTCGCCGCCGTTGCGGACCTCCATGATGCGGGTCAGCCCTTGATCTCCGTGATGGCGCATCCGACGACCGCCGGCGTGATCGCGAGCTTCGCTTCGCTGGGCGACGTGATCGTCGCGGAGCCGGGCTCGTTGCTCTCCTTCACCGGCCCGCGCGTCGTGCAGCAGACGACGCGCGAGAAGCTCCCGGACGACTTCGGCCTCGCCGAATCCAACTACCGCTTCGGCCACCTCGACGCGATCGTCCCGCGGCCCGAGCTGAAGCCCTACGTTGCGCGTCTGCTGCGCCTGTTCGCCAATGGCAAATGAAGCCGAGCTGAGGCTGCGCGAGCGGCTCTCGAAGCTGCGCTCGATCGGGCTGCTCGGGGGCGCGAAGCTGTCGGGCGAGCTGGAGCGGCTGCAGCGTCAGCTCGACCGGATCACGGCCGAGCCATCCGTGGACGAGATCTGGCGCTCGGTCGAGCTCGCGCGCCATCAGGACCGGCCGTACACCCTCGATTACGTCGACCGCCTGATCGAGGACTGGGTCGAGCTGCACGGCGACCGTGCCCGCGCGGACGACGCGGCCCTCGTCTGCGGTCTCGGCCGCTTCGCGGGCCGGACGATCGTGCTGATCGGCCACCAGAAGGGCCGCGACGTGAAGGAGCGAACCAAGCGCAACTTCGGGATGGCCTACCCCGAGGGCTACCGGAAAGCCACGCGCGTGATGAAGATCGCCGACCGCTTCGGCTTCCCGCTGATCACGCTCGTCGACACACCGGGCGCCTATCCCGGCGTCGCCGCCGAGCAGCACGGGCAGGGCGGCTCGATCGCGCGCTCGCAGGCGACGATGCTGCGGCTGCGCGTCCCGGTGATCAGCTGTGTGATCGGCGAGGGCGGCTCGGGCGGCGCGATCGCGATCGCAGTCGGCGACCGCGTGCTGATGCAGGAGAACGCCATCTATTCCGTCATCTCGCCCGAGGGCTGCGCGGCGATCCTCTGGCGCGACGCGTCGGAGGCGAAGAAAGCCGCGGCCGCCTTCAAGCCCGACGCGCGCCACTGCCTCGACCTCGGCGTGATCGACGCGATCGTCCCGGAGCCGGAGGGCGGCGCCCACAAGGACCACGACGAGGCCGCGCGTCTGCTGGGGGAGTCCCTGAGGGAGGCGCTCGACGACCTCGAGGGGATTCCGGCCGACGAGCTGCCGCGGCGGCGTCGTGCCCGATTCCGCTCGATCGGGGTTTTCGCGTAGGAAAGCGGCCTCAGGGCCACGTCTTCCACAGTGTCCACAGTGTTTTCCCCGTCCCCTTTTATGGCTCGAGGCCGGGAAAATGCCCCGGCCTCGAGTGCGGACCCCCCAGTAGGAGAGAAGCCTCTCGGCCCCCTCTTGCCGGTGGCCAGGAAACCAAACCAGTGCGTTTTCGGCCTGCTCTCGCGGGAAGCAGGTCGCCATGGCGTCGCGGTCGATCTGGCGCGGAACGATCTCGTTCGGGCTCGTCAGCGTGCCCGTGCGTATGTTCACCGCGACGGAGTCGAAGGAATTGCGTTTCCACTTCCTCCACAAGGACGACTTGTCCCCCATCGGGTACGACAAGGTGCGCAAGGACAGCGGCGAGCACGTCGATCCCGAGGACATCGTGCGCGGCTTCGAGATCGAGAAGGGTCGGTACGTGCCGCTCGAGGACGAGGACCTCGACCGCCTGGACATCGAGCTGACGAAGTCGATCGACATCCTCGATTTCGTCGACCTCGACGAGATCGACCCGATCTACTTCCGCAAGGCGTACTACCTGCTGCCCGAGGAGGGCGCCGAGAAGCCGTACGCGTTGCTCGTGCGCGCGCTCGAGGAAACGGGCAAGGTCGGGATCGCGAAGGTCGTGATCAGGAACAAGCAGCACCTGGCCGCGCTGCGCCCGGTCGACGGCATTCTCGTGCTCGAGACGATGTACTACGCCGACGAGGTGCGGAAGCCGGAGCAGGCGAAGGGCGGCGAGCTGCGCAAGGCCGAGGTCGACATGGCGAAATCGCTCGTCGAGAACCTGAGCGACTCGTTCGACCCGGAGAAGTACGACGACACGTATCGCAAGGAGCTGCTCGACCTTCTCCGCGCGAAGGCGAAAGGGCAGAAGCTGCCCGAGCCGACCGAGGAGGAGCCGGGCGAAGTGGTCGACCTGATGGCCGCCCTCCGCGAGTCCGTCGAGCGCACGCAGCGGTCGCAGAGGAAGCGAAAGACGACGAAGAAGCCCGCGCGCAAGGCAAGCTAGTGGGGTGAGCCAGCTCCGGGAGTACCGCAAGAAGCGGGACCCGAAGAAGACGCCCGAGCCCTTCTCGTCGAAGAAGCAGGGGAAGGAGCCGATGTTCGTCGTGCAGCGCCACGACGCAAGGCGCCTCCACTACGACTTTCGGCTGGAGATGGACGGCGCGCTCGCGAGCTGGGCGGTTCCGAAGGGCGTGCCGCTCGAGCCGGGGCAGCAGCACCTGGCCGTGCACGTCGAGGACCACCCGCTCGATTACGCGACCTTCGAGGGCGAGATCCCCCAGGGCCAGTACGGCGCCGGGACAGTGGAGATCTGGGACACGGGGACCTACGAGCTCCTCGAACAGAAGCGGAACGGCGGCCTCACCGTCCGGCTGAACGGCAAGAAGCTCCAGGGCGTCTGGGCGCTCGTCCCCGCGCACCTGAACGGCGACGAGAAGAACTGGCTGATCGTCCGCAAGCGCGAGGAGGACGGAGCGCGAAAGGCCCGCAGGCGTTACTCGCCGATGCTCGCCGTGCTCGAGCGCGAGGTCCCGCACGGCCCCGAGTGGCTCTACGAGGTCAAGTGGGACGGCTACCGCGCGATCGCGTACGTCGAGGGAGGAGACGTCGAGCTCGTCTCGCGCAACGACAACTCGCTGACCGAACGCTTCGAAGACGTCGCGAAGGCGGTCGGCAAGGCGACGCGGACGCCGAACTGCGTCCTCGACGGCGAGGTCTGTGCGCTCGACGAGCAGGGGCGCGCGACGTTCTCCGCGATGCAGCAAGGGAAGCCGGGCACGCGTCACATCTACGTCGCGTTCGACCTGCTCGAGGTCGAAGGCGAGCCGATCCTCGAGACACCGCTCGAGACCCGGCGCCAGCGACTCGAGCAGCTGCTCGACAAGCGCAACAAGACGGTCCAGTTCTCCGAGTCGTTCGACGACGGCGACGCGCTCTATCAGGCGGCCCAGGAGCAGGGTTTCGAGGGCATTCTTGCGAAGCGTCGGCGCTCGACGTATCAGCCCGGCCGTCGCTCGCGCGACTGGGTGAAGGTCAAGACGCACAACACTGAGGAGTTCGTCATCGGCGGCTACACGCGCGGCGAGGGCAGGCGCGCGAACTCGTTCGGGTCACTGCTCCTCGGTGTCTACGACGAGGGCGTCGACAAGCTTCGGTACGTCGGCAGCGTCGGCACCGGCTTCACCGAGAAGGAAATCGAGCGCCTGCTCAAGCTGTTACAGCCGCAGGAGACGGACGAGCCGCCCTTCGATCCGGTTCCGAAGCCGCCGCGCGTGAAGAAAGGCGACATCGTCTGGGTGAAGCCGAAGCTCGTCGCGCAGGTCGAGTTCGTCGAGTGGACGCACGACGGCCGCCTGCGCGCGCCGTCCTACCAGGGGCTGCGCGAGGACAAGAGCCCGGTTGAGGTCCGGCGCGACGACGAGCTGCCGACGGAGATCAGCAAGGGCAACCGCGTGCTCAAGCTCTCGAACCTCGACAAGGTCTTCTTCCCGGACGAGAGGATCACGAAGGGCGACCTGATCTCGTACTACCGTGCGGTCGCACCGCTGCTGGTCCCGCACCTGAAGAACAGGCCGTTCACGATGATCCGCTACCCCGACGGGATCAAAGGCAAGCACTTCTTCCAGAAGGACGCCCCCTCGCACATGCCGGACTGGATCCCGACCTACCGCGCGCTCGTCTCGACGCGCGAGGCGCCGCGACGCAAGAAGTGGGTCAACTTCCCGCTCGTGAACGACGAGCTCGCGCTGCTCTGGATGGTCAACATGGGCTGCATCGACATGAATGCGTGGTACTCCCGCGTCGACAAGCCCGACCGACCCGACTTCGTCCTCTTCGACCTCGACCCCGCGCCGGACGTCGGCTTCAAGGAGACCGTCGAGGTGGCGCTGCTCGTCAAGCAGGCGCTGGACGCGTTCGGCCTCGCGGGCTTCCCGAAGACCTCGAGCGCGGAGGGAATGCACGTGCTCGTCCCCGTCGAGCGCCGCTACACCTACGCGGACACGCGCCGTTTCGCGGAGATCGTCGCCGGAGCGATCGCGCGTGCACATCGCGGGCTCGCGACGACCGAATGGTCGAAGGCTCGGCGGAGGGGCGTCCTGATCGACGCGAACCAGAACGGCGAGGGGAAGACGATCGCCTCCGCCTACTCCGTCCGTCCGCGCCCGGGCGCGCCGGTCTCGACGCCGCTGCGGTGGGAGGAAGTCAACGCGGAGCTCGACGCGCGCGCGTTCACGATGGAGGTCGTCCTCCGACGAATCGCCGAGCACGGAGACCTCTTCGATGGCGTGCTGACGCAGAAGCAGAAGCTGACCGAGGCGCTGAAAGCGTTTCGCTAGACGGCTTTCAGTGGAGGCCGTCGTTGTCAGGGAGCTCGACGTCGTGCGCGGCACGACTCATGCGCTCCGCGAGGTCTCGGCGACGGTGCCGCACGCCCGCGTCACCGGCCTGCTCGGCCCGAGCGGCTCCGGGAAGACGACGCTGATGCGTGCGATCGTCGGTGTCCAGCTCGTTCGCAGCGGCGCCGTCGAGGTCCTGGGACTGCCCGCGGGGTCCACCGAGCTTCGGCGCCGCGTCGGGTATGTCACTCAGGCACCGTCCGTCTACTTCGACCTGACGGCGCGCGAGAACCTCAGCTACTTCGCGCGCATCGTCGACGTCCCCACGAGCCGCGTCGCCGAGGTCATGCGCATGGTCGACCTGGAGGCACGCGCTGATGTCGTCGATCGGTCGCTCTCCGGCGGCGAGCGCTCGCGAGTGTCGCTCGCGTCTGCGCTGCTGGGCCGCCCCGAGCTGCTCGTGCTCGACGAGCCGACGGTCGGGCTCGACCCGGTACTGCGTCGCGACCTCTGGAACACCTTCCACCGGCTTGCCGAGGAAGGCGCCACGCTGCTCGTCTCGAGCCACGTCATGGACGAGGCCGAGCGCTGCGACTTCCTGATCCTGCTCCGCGACGGGCTGGTGATCGCGGAGGCCGAGCCGGACGAGTTGCGGCGGCGGACCGGTCAGAGTGACCTCGAGGACGCGTTCCTCGCCCTCGTGGAGGGGCGATGAGCGCGCGCGTGACCTTCGCGACTGCAGTGCGCGTGCTGCGACAGCTGCGTCGCGATCGCCGGACTGTTGTGCTGATGCTCGCCGTGCCGTCCCTTCTGTTGACGCTGTTCAAGTACGTCTTCGACGGGCAACAGGCGACGTTCAATCGCGTCGGCGGACCGCTGGTCGGCATGTTCCCGTTCATCATCATGTTCCTGATCACGTCGATCACCATGCTGCGCGAGCGGACGACGGGGACGCTCGAGCGCCTGATGACGCTTCCGCTCTCGAAACTTGACCTGCTCGCCGGGTACGGCATCGCGTTCGCGCTCGTCGCGGCGGTGCAGGCGTCGATCACGTCGACGGTCGCGTTCGGGCTGCTCGGGCTCGACGTCGAGGGGTCCGTGTGGGTCGTCGTCGTGCTCGCCGTCTGCAACGCCTTACTTGGCGTCGCGCTCGGCCTGCTCGCCAGTGCGTTCGCGCAGACAGAGTTTCAGGCGGTGCAGTTCATGCCGGCGTTCGTCTTACCGCAGGTGTTGCTCTGCGGGTTGCTCGTTCCGCGGGAGCGGATGGCCGAGGCGCTGCAGTGGCTCTCGTATGTGCTCCCGCTGACCTGGGCGTTCGAAGGTCTCCAGACGGCGGTTGCCGGCGGATCCGCTGGAACCGTCGGGCGGGACGCGGCGATCGTCATCGGCACGACTGTGGTCGCGCTCGCCCTCGGCGCGGCCACGCTCCGCCGGAGGACACCCTGACGGCTGTTCAGGTCGCCGTGATCGGGTCCGGCCCCGAGCACGAAGCCCGCGCGGAGGAGGTCGGCCGTCTGCTCGCTGAGCGCGGCGCGACGGTCGTCTGCGGCGGCCTCGGCGAGGTCATGGCCGCGGCAGCGCGCGGCGCGAAGTCAGCCGGCGGCACGACGATCGGGATCCTTCCCGGCGAGTCCCGGACCGAGGCGAACGAGTGGATCGACCACGTGGTCGTGACCGGGATCGGCCACGCGCGCAACCTCGTGGTTGCCGGGTCGAGCGATGCGGCGATCGCCGTCGGCGGAGGCTGGGGGACGCTCGCCGAGATCGGCTTCGCGAAGGTGCTCGGACGCTACGTCGTGATCCTCGAGCCCGGCTGGCAGATCGAAGGGATCCCCCGCGCCGCCACGCCCGCCGACGCGGTCGAGCTCGCCCTCATGCACGCTCGAGCGGGCGCGTGAGGCACGTCGGGCCGCCGTCTCCCTTGCGGGAGAGTTCCTCGCCGGAGTAGACGAGCACCTCGACGCCGGCGGCCTCCAGCCGCCGGCGCGTCTTGTCGTTGCCGGCGAGCGCGAGCGCGACGCGCGGGGCGAGCGCAAGCACGTTGCACGCCATCGTCTCGAACTCGTCGTCCGGGACCTCGACGAAGCGGATGCCGTGCTGCTCGAGCAGCTCGACGAGCCGCACGGGCAGCAACGGCGGATACACCACCGCCAGATCGACGTCGAGCGGGCTGATCAGCGACAGCAGATGCATCACCTCGGCGCGGCCGTGGTAGTGCGGCAGGTCGACGGCGGTCACGTCGGCCTCTGGAAGCGCGCGCCGAAGAGCCGCGATCCCGGCGCCGTTCGTGCGGTAGCCGCGGCCGACGACGAGCGTGCGCTCGTCGAGCCAGAGCAGGTCGCCGCCCTCGGCCAGCTCGTCGCCGTGGAGCCGCGCCGCGACCTCGACGCCCGCGCGGACGAGATCGGCGGCGATGGGGTCGATCTCCGAGCGTCGGCCTTCCTTCCCGGGCTGCAGCAGGATCGCGCGGCCGTCGCTGACCGTCGCAGGATCGTGGACGTAGATCGCGTCGGGGTTCCCGTCCAGGGGCTCGCCGACGATGACCTCTGCGCCGGCCTGCTCGAGCGTCGCGCAGAACGCCTCGTGCTCCTCGAGGATCCGGACCGGATCGGGCGCGGAGCGCCACCCGAACTCGCGCCAGCGGTCGAGCCCACCCGGCCGCCGTACGAGGACGCGGCGCAGGGGCGCGGTCATGCTCACCGAGACATTCTGCTCGAACGCCCTCAGGCGACTTCGGCGAGGCGCCGCTGCAGGTACGCGCGCTCGACGGGGTTCGTCGCGAGCTCGAGCGCGCGCCTGTACGCGACCGCGGCCTCGGTATGGCGCTCGAGACGCCGCAGAAGGTCGGCCCGAGTTGCGTGGAAGAGGTGGTAGCTCTCCAGGCCGGGGATGCGCTCGGTCATGCGGAGGCCCTCCTCGGGCCCCTGCGCCATCGCGACGGCGACCGCGCGGTTGAGCGCGACGACCGGCGAGCCGGTCCAGCGCTCGAGCTCGGTGTAGAGGGCGGCGATCTGCCGCCAGTCGGTCTCGTCGGCCGAACCCGCGCGCGCGTGCAGCGCCGCGATCGCCGCCTGCAGCTGGTACGGCCCCGGCCGGCGGAGCGAGAGTGCGCGGTCGAGCACGCGCAGCCCCTCCTCGATTCGCGCCTCGTCCCAGAGGGAGCGATCCTGCTCCTCGAGCAGGACGAGCTCGCCGCGTGCGCCCGTGCGCGCTTCACGGCGGGAGTCCTGCAGCAGCAGCAGCGCAAGCAGGCCGAG
>DASYUZ010000037.1:0-2820 GCA_036000665.1 Gaiellaceae bacterium | reverse complement strand
CCTTCACGCGGTTGCCGAGCTCGCGGACCACCCCGGCGATCGCGGACGGGTTGGTCGTATCGAACGAGATCACCTCGTTGGACGCGTTCTCCGGGTCGAGGTCGCGCTTCGCGGCTCCGAACAACTCGAAGCTGCTGCCCTCCCCGCCGCTCGACGGCCCGCTCGCGTCCGCCGCCGCGCGACCGACTCCAAGGCTTACAGCCGTCCCGACGGCGGCGAGCACCGCAACGAGAAGCAGTCCCTTCTTCATGTTCTCTCCTCCCGCAGTCACCGGCGTCACCTTTCGGTGAACGACAGCCGCTGTGCTGGCGATACGCCTGCGAGGGCCGGTCTCCCGGCCCTCGCGGTCGTGACGTAACGCCCGGGCGCGACTTGTCGTCGCGGTTGGGGTCAGCCGGAGGCGTCCGTCGGACCCTCTCCGACGAGCACGGTGTTCACGTCGATGTTGTCGAGGACCGCCAGGCCGAAGTTGTCCGGCCCAGTGTCCGTGCCCTCGTCGAACACGATCGAGAGACTGCGGACGTCGAGCGAGCCGAGCGCCGTCGGAACGCCGCTGGGCGCCTGCGGGAATGCGAGCGTGCCCGCACCCCACCTCATCCGGATGAACGCCTGACCCGGGGTCTGCGTCGTCGCCGGCGGCGAGTTGCAGCCGATGAAGAAGAGCTTTCCGTCCGAGGTCGTGATGTTCCAGCGCGGCGCGCCGGCACCGCAGTGCGAGCCGCGGGGGTCCCCCGACAGCAGCGGGCTTCCGGGCTTGCGGATGTCCCAGCCGAGCTCAGTGATCGTCGACGGCGGGTTAGTCACGACGGCAAAGGCGGACGCGTTGTTCGCCGTCGGGCCGGTCTTGGCGAGCAGCAGGCCTTCGACCCGCCTGTCGCCCGGGTCACCGGTCGGGCACGCGGTATCGGTGATGCTCTCCGGCGCCGTGGTCTCAAACGTCGGCGGCTGGAAGACCTGGCCGGCCGGCTGCTCCGTCGGACACCCGATCCCGCCGAGCCACGCGCCCTGGACGAGGGACGAACGTCCCGGATCGAACTCGTTCGGAATGACCTCGAAACGCACCGCCGCGTAGGCGACGCCGGCGGCGGTCATTGCTGTCACTGCGACTGCGATCGTGGCGATGCGGTGCTTGCGCACCCTCCAGCGTGAAACGAAACGATGCAATTGCTGCCTCCGTTTCCAGGCCTGCGGGCCGGCGAAAGCCGGCGGCTCCGACCCCAGACCCTCTAGAACGGCGGGAACTGGTAGCAGGGGCGCTGCCCGAGGTCAAGAACCTGCGCGAAACGCCCGGGCGAGTCTGCTCAAGCCTGCGGCTGGCAGGTCGGGCAGTACCAAGTGCCACGACCTCCCGCCCGCGTTTTCTTGATCGGCGTGCCGCACCGGTCGCACGGCTCGCCCTCGCGCCCGTAGACCTTGAACTCGTGCTGCATGCGCCCGCGGCTCCCGTCGGGCTGCGCGTAATCGCGGAGCGTCGCGCCCCGGCGGGCGATGCCCATGCGCAGGGCAGCGCGGATTCCCTTGTGCAGTGCCGCGATCCGCTCGGGCGGCACCTCGCGGGCAGGAGTCAGCGGGTGGATCCGCGCGCGCCAGAGGGCTTCGTCCGCGTAGATGTTGCCAAGTCCGGCAACAGTGCGCTGGTCGAGGAGCGCCGCTTTGATCGGCGCCCGACGGTCCTTGAGCCGCGCAGCGAGTGCCTTGGGGCCGAAGCGCCGCCCGAGCGGCTCTTCGCCCAGACGCTCCGCGAGGTAGGGCTCGAGCTCCCCGGGCTCGACCAGGAGCCAGGTCCCGAAGCGCCGGACATCGCGGTAGGCAATCCGTGCGCCGTCGTCGAGCGTCAGCACGGCGCGCACGTGCGGGGTCTCGTCCGCGCCGCGGAAGCTCCCGGTCATCCGCAGGTGAACGAGTAGGGCGCGACCGCTCTCGAACCGCAGCACGAGGTACTTGCCGCGCCGTTCCACGTCGGCGACGCGCTCGCCCTCGAGCTCGGCCGCGACCTGGTCGGGTGTGAACGGACGCGTCAGGCGCTCGTCGCGGATCTCGACCCGCTCGAGCGTCCGACCCGTGAGGACGGGCGCCAGACTGGCGCGGACGGTCTCGACTTCGGGAAGCTCAGGCAAGGACGTCGAGCACGATCGGGTGGGGCCGCGGCGGCTCGGGGCCGAGCTCGTACGCGGCGAGGATCTCCTCCGCCGCCTGCGCGGCCGTCTGCTCGTCGCGCGCGTGGATCTCTGCGAGCAGCTCGCCGCGCTCGACCGCATCGCCGCGCTTCTTCCAGCAGACGACGCCCACCGCGTGGTCGATCTCGTCGTCCTTGCGGCTGCGTCCTGCGCCGAGACCGAGCGTCGCCAGCCCGACGCGAAGCGCACGCAGCTCGCAGACGTGGCCCGCCTCGGGCGACTGCACTTCCCGGACGACAGGTGCACGCTCCAGCGCGTCCTCGCTCGGATCGCCGCCCTGCGCGCGGATCCAGCGCTCGTAGGCAGCGAGCGCAGACCCGTCGGCGATTGCGGTCTCGGCACGGCCGCGGCCCTCTGCCTTGTCGACGCCGAGGTCCGAGAACGCCAGCAGGTGTGAGGAAGCCTGGAGCACGAGCTCCGTGAAGTCCGGCGGGCCTTCGCCGCGCAACGTCGCAACCGCCTCGCGGATCTCGAGCGCGTTTCCAACGGCGCGCCCGAGCGGCTGGTCCATGTCGGTGAGCAGGCACGCCACACGGCGCTCGGCGCGCCGGCCGAGCTCGAGCATCGCCTCCGCAAGCGTGCGCGCATCTTCCAGCGTCTTCATGAACGCGCCGTCGCCGACCTTGACGTCGAGCGCGATCGC
>DASYUZ010000036.1:0-2460 GCA_036000665.1 Gaiellaceae bacterium | reverse complement strand
GGCGCCTGTGCTCGGCCGCGGCGGCGGCACGAGCCTCGGCGGGCAGACGTGCAACGTCGCCGTCGTCATCGACTTCTCGAAGTACATGAACCGGTTGCTTGATTTCGACGCGACGCGAAAGCTCGCTCGCGTGCAGCCGGGTCTCGTCGGCATGCATTTCCGCAACGCGACGGCCGAGCAAGCGTTGACCTGGGCACCAGACCCGGCGACGTTCGAGTACTGCACGCTCGGCGGGATGATCGTGAACAACTCCTGCGGCGTGCATTCGACGATGCTCGGCATGGAGGGGCGAAGCTCGGACAGCGTCGAGGAGCTGGAGATCCTCACGTACCGGGGCGAGCGGCTACGCGTCGGCCGTGACGGCGAAGGTCTCACGCCGGACCTGCGCGAGGAGCTCGTCTCGCTTCGCGACCGCTACGGCGACTTCGTCCGTGAGCGATACCCGAAGATCCCGCGGCGCGTCTCGGGCTACAACCTCGACGACCTCCTGCCGGAGAAGGGCTTTCACGTCGCGCGCGCGCTCGCCGGCACCGAGGGGACGTGCGTGCTCGTCCTCGAGGCGGTGGTCCGCCTCGTCGACTGGCCGTCCTCGCGCGCGCTCGTCGTGCTCGGCTACCCCGATCAGTTCCAGGCGGCCGACCACGTGATGGAGATCCTCGAGCATCGGCCGCTCGGGCTCGAGGCCGTCGACTCGACCGTCACGGAGAACCTGAAGAAGCTTCGCTTCAATCTCGACGCGTTCGCGCTCTACCCGGAGGGGGGCGCGTGGCTGCTCGCCGAGTTCGGCGGCGCGACGACGGACGAGGCAGTCGAGCGCGCGCGCGGGCTGATCGACGACGTGCGGAGGCAGACGCGGGCTCCAACGATGAAGCTCTTCTCCGACTACGCGGAGCAGAAGCAGATCTGGCTTGTGCGCGAGTCGTCGATCGGCGTCAGCCGCGTCCCGCCCGACCTCGAGACCTGGTCCTGCTGGGAGGACGCCGCGGTTGCGCCCGAACGCCTCGGCGCCTACCTGCGCGACTTCAAGAAGCTGCTCGACCACCACGGGTACTACTGCGTTTTCTTCGGCCACTACGGGCAGGGTTGCGTCCACTCCCGCATCACTTTCGACCTCAAGTCGGCCGAGGGGGTGCGCGGCTTCCGCGCGTTCATGGAGGACGCCTCCGATCTCGTTCTCTCCTACGGCGGCTCCCTCTCCGGGGAGCACGGCGACGGCCAGTCGCATGCCGAGCTGCTGCCGAAGATGTTCGGCCAAGAGCTCGTAGGCGCATTCCGCGAGTTCAAGTCGATCTGGGACCCGGACTTCAAGCTGAACCCGCACAAGATCGTCGACCCCTACCCGCTCGACTCCAACCTGCGGCTCGGCGCGGCGTACCGGCCGCGCCCTGTGCAGACGCACTTCCGGTTCCCGCGCGACGGTGGCAGCTTCGCGGCGGCGACCGAGCGCTGCTTCGGTGTCGGCAAATGCCGTCGCACGGAAGGCGGGACGATGTGCCCGAGCTTCATGGTCACGCGGGAGGAGATGCACACGACGCGCGGGCGCGCGCACTTGCTCTTCGAGCTGCTGAACGGCGAGGCGATCGGGAAGAACGGTTGGCGCGATCCGCACGTGAAGGAGGCGCTCGACCTCTGCCTCGCGTGCAAGGGCTGCAAGGGCGATTGCCCCGTCAGCGTCGACGTGGCGACGTACAAGGCGGAGTTCCTCTCGCACTACTACGCCGGCAGGCTGCGCCCGCCGAGCGCGTACGCGCTCGGGCTTTTCCACCGGTGGGCGCGCCTCGCGTCGCGGGCGCCCCGCGTCGCGAACGCAGTCGTCGGGTCGGCGCCGCTCGCGGGTGGAATCAAGCGGCTCGCGGGGCTCAGCGGCGAGCGGCCGCTCCCCACGTTCGCGCGCGAGACGCTCCAGCGGTGGTTCGAGCGCCGCGGCCCGCGGGAGGGCGGCGACCCGCGCGTCCTCCTCTGGCCCGACACGTTCACGAACTACCTCCGGCCCGAGCCGGGAAAGGCGGCAGTCGAGGTGCTCGAGGCGGCCGGGTACCGCGTCGAGCTTCCGCGGAAACGCCTCTGCTGCGGGCGTCCGCTCTACGACTACGGGATGCTCGACCGCGCGGAGCGGCAGCTTCGCGAGATCCTCGACGCGTTGCGCGAGCCGATCGCGGCCGGCGTTCCCGTCGTCGGGCTCGAGCCGAGTTGCGTCGCCGTCTTCCGCGACGAGCTCGTGAACCTCTTCCCGGACGACCCGGCGGCGACGCGGCTCTCCGCGCAGACGTTCTTCCTCGCCGAGTTCCTCGAGCGTGAGGGCTACGAGCCGCCGAAGCTCGAGCACACAGCGATCGTGCACGGCCACTGCCATCACAAGTCGTTGCTGAAGATGACCGACGTCGAGCAGCTTCTGGCGCGCGTCGGGCTCGACTTCGAGACGCTCGACTCGGGCTGCTGCGGCCTGGCCGGTTCCTTCGG
>DASYUZ010000035.1:0-10745 GCA_036000665.1 Gaiellaceae bacterium | reverse complement strand
GCACGACCGCCGTCTCCTCCAGGTCGTCCGTGCCCGGCGCCTGCCCGTCGGCGATCTCGAACGCGACGACCGTGATGTTGTCCTCACCGCCCCCCCTGTTCGCCGCCTTGATCAGCGACTTGACGAGCTTGTCGAGATCCGAGCGGCGCTCCTCGACGACCGAGAGGATCGTCTGGTCGTCGACCATCGTCGTCAGGCCGTCCGAGCAGAGCAGGAAGAGATCGCCGGGCCGCGGCTCGACGGCGAAGGTGTCGACGTCGACGTCCGGGTCGGTGCCGAGCGCGCGCGTGATCACCGAGCGCTGCGGGTGCGACACCGCTTCCTCGGCGGAGAGCTTGCCGCTCCGCATCAGCTCGCCGACGAGCGAGTGATCTTGGGTGAGCTGTTCGAGCTGCCCGTCGCGTACGAGGTAGGCACGCGAGTCCCCGACGTGCCCGATGCGAACGAGAGCGTCCTCCACGGCGGCGACGGTGAGCGTGGTGCCCATGCCAGAGGCATTCGGGTCCTCCAGCGAGCGCTGATGCACCCGGCGGTTCGCCTCCTGGATCAGGTGCTCGAGGTCGGCGCCGCTCTCCTTGACGGCACCCGCGGCGAGTCGCGACGCGACCTCGCCCGCCTGCGCGCCGCCCATGCCGTCGGCGACCGCGAACAGCGGCGGCTCGATCACGAACGAGTCCTCGTTGCGGCGGCGGCGACGGCCCGGGTCGGTCGCGCCCGCAGAGGCCGCGATCCTCACCGGTCGTACCTCAGGTCGGTTTCGCCGACGCGCACGACGTCTCCGGCCGTGAGCCGCCGCGGCCGGTCGATCCGCATGCCGTTCACGAAGGTCCCGTTCGTCGAGCCGCGATCCTGGAGCCAGACGCCGTCGCGGCGCGGCTCGAAGCGCGCGTGGCGGGCGGACGCAAACTCGTCGTCCTCGAGCCGGACGTCGTTCTGGCCGCCGCGGCCGATCGTGAGCGCCGCCGAGTCGAGCTCGAAGCTCGTTCCCTCCTCGAGCGCGGGGCTCTTCAGCACGGTCAGGCGCCCGGTCTGAAACGACGGTTGCGCGCCGAGCCCTTCGACCTCACCGGGCCGCAGGATGAAGCTCTCCTGCGGCAGGCGCACGTCCTGGCTCGCACTCCGCACGATGCGCCAGATGAAGAGGTAGAGCAGGACGAGGAACAGGATCTTGAGGACGAGCAGCGCCTCGTCGACCGCAATCGATTCGAAGGTCATTCGGTCCTGCGCTCAAAGAGGAGGTCGCTCGAGCCGAGGGTGACGGTGTCGCCCTCGTCGAGCTTGGCGCGCTTCATCCGGTGTCCGTTGATCTCGATCCCGTTCGTCGAGTCGAGATCGACGATCCAGTACGCGGTGCCTTCCTGCCGGAGCTCCGCGTGCCGGCGCGAGATGTTCGGGTCGGCGAGCTGGATGTCGCAGTCCTTCGAGCGGCCGATCACCGTCCGCCGTTTGCGGATCTCGTGGCGTCGGCCGTCTTCCACGAGTGCGACCACCTCGCGCTCGACGCCGAGCTCGACGGGCGAAGCGGCTTGCGTGTCGAGCGGCGTCGGCGGCTTGTAGATCATCGTCGCGCCCGCCTCGACGGGAGGTGCCGGTTCATCGCGTTCCTCGTCGGCGCTCCGTTCCGGCTGCACCATGCGGGTCGCGATTCCAAACTCCCCGACCTCGAGATCCTCGTCGGTGTCGATCGCGACCTTGGGGGTCGAGAGCAGCGCGTAATCCTCGCGGCGCGCGTGTTCCGAGAGGTACTCCTGCAGCTCGCCGACGAGACTCTGCTCGTAGCCCTCGAACTGCGCGCGGTCACCGGTGGAGAGGAAGACCCCGTACTCGTTCGGGACGTACACGCGCGAGACCGAGACCTGGCGGTGGTCGTCCATCTCCTTCGCGAGCTTGCGTGCGAGCTCGACGGGCTGCACGTTCGTGCGAAAGGCGCGCCCGAAGACGCCCTCGACGAGAGCTTCGATCTTGTGTTCGATCGCGCGCAGAACCATCGGCCCGGGGGATTCCCCCGCGCGCGATTCTAAGTCGCGGCTCGTAAGGCTAGGACGGCCGAAGCGGCCCAGACCGCGGCGACGATCGGCAGTGTGGGGAGGGCCGTCGGGAGGAGCAACGCCGCGAGGAGGCCCGCGCCCCAGAGAGACGCGCGCCAGGGCGTGCGTGCAAGAGGCAGCGTTGCCGCGGCCGCGCCGAGCGCGACCGCGACCGCCCACGCCTGGGGCGGCACCGCGGCGAGGACCGTTCGCGCTGCTGCGACAGGGCTGTCCTCCCCCGCGACGTCCAAGGGACCGAGTCCGTGCGCCGCGACGACGACGCTGGCGGTCAGCGTCGCGCGGCGGAGCGCGCGCGGGCCCGCGGTCGTGAGCGCGAGCCATGCAGGTGCTGCCGCGCCGAACGCGAGCGCCAGCCCGAGTGCGAGGTTGCCGAGCGGGAAGACCGCGGCGCCGAGCGCAGCAGCCATTCCGAGCCTCGGGCGCAGAAACGCGATGCCGAACGCGAGCGCGACGAAGAGCGGCGCAAACCCCACGGGCCAGAACGGCAGCAGCGTCGCGGCTCCGCCGGCGATCACCCCGGCCGTCGCCGCCCAGGCAAAGCGTGCGGCGGGCGCGGTTAGTAACAGACTGTTACTAACTCGCCCCCGGGCGCGCGGTCTCGCTTCCCGGAGCGCGTCGGCGAGCGCGGCGGCGCTCGGACGCTTGCGCGGCTCGACGGCGAGCGCGCGATCGACCGCGGCCAGCAGCCGCTCGGGCAGATCGGGGCGCTCCGCTGCGAGCGGCGGCGCGCCCTGCTCGATTGCGGACCCGGTCGCGAGCAGCGACGGACGCCAGAACGGATGACGCCCTGCGAGCGCCTCCCAGAGCACCACGCCGACGGCCCAGACGTCCCCCGCGGCCGTGCCCTGTTCGCCCGCGAGGCGCTCCGGCGAGATGTACGCGAGGGTGCCGGGGACGTCGCCGGCGGCGGTGAGCGTCTCCGCCTCCGCGAACGCCGCGAGTCCGAAGTCCAGCAGCCGCACCTGGAGCGCCGGCCCGTCCGCGAGGAGCACGTTCGCGGGTTTCACGTCGCGATGCACGACGCCGCGGGAGTGCGCGTGCGCAAGCGCCTCCGCCAGCCGAGCGCACGCCTCGATCGCGTCGGCGTCAGGCAGCTCGCCGGCCCGGAGCGCCTCCCGCAAGGTCCGCCCCGGCGCGTACTCGTAGGCGATATAGACATGCCCGCCTTCACGGCCGTAGGCGTAGGCGCGCAGGCACCCCGGATGCCGCAGCCGAGCGGCGGCCTCGGCCTCGCGTTCGGCCCGCTGGCCCGCCTTCCCCTCCCGGGGGACGATCTTCAGGGCCACGTCGAGGCCGGTTCGCTCGTCTCGGGCGAGCCAGACCGAGCCGGAACCCCCGCTGCCCAGCGGGCGCAGGGGCCGGTAGCGCCCGAGCGCGAGGTCGGGCGCGGAGACCTTGGCCAGGGCGTTCGCCATGGGTTCAAGAGGTGTTAAGCGCGCAGGGGCGAAGTCCTCCGCGGGTTAGAGTCACCCACGCTCATGTCAGAGCGAGACGACGACATCATCGAGTTCGACTTCTTCGACGAGCCCGAGACGGAGCAAGCGACCCAGCGTCGGCCCGCGCTCCGTCAGCGTCCCCCCGGACGGCCGGGCAGCGGTCCGCCGCGAAGGCCCCGCCCGCCGCTCCGGGCGCCGCAGGGCTTCACGCCGCTCCTGCGCTTGATCCTGCTCATCGCGCTCGCGATCTTCGTCGTCGTCGTGCTGGTCTTCTGGATCCAGAGCTGCCGCAGCGAAAGCCGGACCAACGCCTATCGCGGCTACATGGAGGACATGACCGCGGTCGCAAACTCTTCCGGCGCGATCGCGCGCGACCTGAACGAGCAGCTGACGACGCCGGGGATCAAGCAGGACGACCTGATCAAGGCGGTCGAGGGACTCACCGGCCGGGAGGAGCAGGTGGTCAAGAACGCCGAGGGGATCGATCCCCCTGGCCCGCTCCGCGACGAGCACCGGTCGGCGGTCGAGGCGCTCCAGTTCCGGGTCAGCGGCCTGAACGGCCTCGCGGCCGCGTTCAAGGAGACACAGGCCTCCCGCGACGCAGGCAGCGCGGGAGAGCTGCTCTCGGCGCAGGCCGAACGCTTCGTCGCGAGCGACGTGATCTGGGACGACCTCTTCAAGGACCCCTCGAAGCAGGAGCTTGACCGGCAGGGGATCAGCGGCGTCGCGGTCCCGGAGTCGCACTTCATCATCACGCCCGACCTCGCGAGCCAGAAGTCGATGGTCGCGCTCTGGCAGCGGCTGCACAACGCAGCGACCGGCGGCACGCCGACAGGACTGCACGGGACGAGCATCGTCTCCACCATCGTGCTGCCCTCCAGCGAACAGCTCTCGACGTCCTCGGAAAACGTCATCGAGGCGACGGCCGATCTCGCCTTCCGCGTGACGGTGCAGAACAGCGGCGACTCGCAGGAGGTCGGGATCAAGGTCACGCTGACGATCGAGAAGAGCCCGAGCCCGATCACGCAGACGAAACGGATCGAGCTGATCAATCCGGGCGAGACGAAGAGCGTGACCTTCGAGAATCTCGGCCAGCCCGAGTTCGGACGGACAACGCCCGTCAAGGTCGACGTCGAGCCGGTGCCCGGCGAGAAGACAACGACGAACAACACTTCGCAGTACCAGGTCGTGTTCTCGCTCGAGAAGTAGCCTAGGGCGCGTGGAGATCTCGAGCTCGGCCACCGCCTGGATCGCGATCGGCGCGTGCGGCGTCGCCGTCGTCGCGGTCGCGGTGGCGCTGTACGCGTGGCTGAAGGTGCGCCGCGTGCGTGCGGCTCAGCTCGTGCTGCTCGGCGGCGGGAAGTCCGATCTCGTCGACTTCGCCGTGTCGCTCCAGGGGCGGATCGACGACCTGCGCGGTGCAGTGGACGAGATCGCGGCCGCACTCTCGCGCGTCGACCGACGCATCGACGACTGCGTCTCGAAGTCGTCGATCGTGCGCTACGACGCGTACCGGGACAAGGCGGGCCAGTCGTCCGCGACGATCGCGCTCCTGAACGCGGCGCGCAGCGGCGTCGTCGTGAGCGCGATCCAGGGTCGCGACTACGCACGCATCTACATGAAGGAGCTCGACCGCGGTCGCCCGTCGGTCGCCCTCTCGCCGGAGGAGCTCGAGGCCGTCGAGCGGGCGATGGCTCACTGAGGAAGCTCCCGCTGCTGCTCCTGGTCGCCCTCGCCGCGTTCGCGGCCGCGACCGTCTTCCTGTTCGTCGTCCCGGACTCGGATCCCGTCCCGGCGCACGCGGACGCGATCGTCGTTCTCGCCGGCGGCCGGGAGCACCGGCTCGGCAAGGGGCTCGAGCTCTGGCGGCGCGGCGTCGCACCGACGCTCGCGATCTCGGACGGCCGGGCGCCCGGCTGGACGCAGGCAAACCGGCTCTGCACTCAGGCTCGCGTCCTCTGCTTCCGCCCCGACCCCTACAGCACACGCGGCGAGGCCGAGTGGACGGCCCGCGAGGCGGTGCGCCGCCGCTGGCGCTCGGTGGTCGTCGTCACCTCGACCTACCACGTCCGCCGGAGCCGGGTCATCTTCGGCCGCTGCTTCAAGGGCCGGCTGGCCGTCGAGGCCGCCGAGCCGCCCGCGGGGAACTTTGCCGTCGGGGTCGCCTGGGAGTGGCCGAAGAGCGCCTACTACCTCACTTTGGGTCGTGGTTGCTGAGGGATCGCTCCGCTACATTTAGTCGCCTATGCAGCAGGTCCTCGTCCTGAACGCGAGCTACGAGCCCCTGAACGTGACCACCGTCAAGCGGGCCCATGTGCTCGTCTTCAAGGGGAAGGCGGAGCTGATCGAGCACCTCGAGAAGCCGCTCCGCAGCGCGACCGACACCTACCGCTGGCCGCACGTGATCCGGCTGGTTCACTACGTCCGCGTGCCGCGGGCGGTTCAGCGCAAGATCTCGCGCCGGGCGCTCTTCGCTCGGGACGGTTGGCGGTGCGTCTACTGCGGCACGTCCAGCGGCCGCATGACGCTCGACCACGTTGTCCCGCGCTCGCGAGGCGGGGACTCGGTCTGGGAGAACGTCGTCACCTCCTGCGCGACCTGCAACCACAGGAAGGGCGACCGGCTCCTACACGAGGCGAAGATGGAGCTGCGCATGCCGCCGCGCCCGCCAACACCGGTGCTCTTCATCCAGCTCGCGTCGCCGAAGATTCCAGAGCGCTGGCGGCCGTACCTGCCGCAGGGCGCGACCGCAGCCGCCTAGCCGGGCGCCCGTCGACCACTTCGACGAAGGCAGGCCCGGCGCGGAAGAGTGCGCTGCGAACGTCGTCGCCGCGATCCCACGCCCGGACCCGCTCGAAGCCGAGGCGCTCGTATGCAGCGAGCGTCTCCTCGTACCGGTCGGCGACGTAGACGCACCTTGGCATAGTACGCACTCTGATAGCATACTATGCCAGAATGGCCACCGCAGCTGTCCTGGGTGCCGCCGGCTATGCCGGGCAGGAGACGCTCGACCGGGTGCTCGCGCATCCTGAGCTCGAGCTCGTCGCGCTCGGCTCGGACTCGCTCGCCGGGGAGGCGGCCTCCGCGCTGGACGTCCGCCTGAACGGCGATCTGCCGCGGTTCGTCACCAACGCGGAGGCGCTCGAGGCCGGTGCCGACGTGATCTTCTGCTGTCTGGGGGCCGAGGATGCTGCGGCGCTCGAGCCGCCGGCGGGCGCGCTTGTGATCGACCTCTCGGGGGCGCACCGGCTCCAGGACGGGGCGCTCTATCCGGCGTGGTACGGGTTCGAGCATCCGCATCCCGGTGCGCTCGAGTCCTGGAGCTATGCCGTGCCGGAGCTCTTCCCGCCGACAGGCAGGCTGATCTCGAACCCGGGCTGCTACGCGACCGCGGCGCTGCTGGCGCTCGTCCCCGTTGCCGACCTGCTCGAGCCGTCGAGCGTCGTCGTGGACGCCAAGTCCGGGGTCTCCGGGGCGGGCCGCGGGCTGAAGGCGAGCTCGCACGCCGGCTTCGTGCTCGAGAACCTGTCGCCATACCGCATCGGCGCGCACCAGCACGCGCCCGAGATCGCGCAGGCGCTCGGCTTCCCGGTTTGCTTCGTCCCGCACCTCCTGCCCGTGCGGCGCGGCCTGCTCGTCACCTGCTACGCGGAGGCGACGGGAGACGTGCGTGATCGCCTCGAGGAGGCCTACGCCGAGACCATCGTTCGCGTCCTGCCCGAGGGCATCGCGCCGGAGCTCGCGCGCGTGCACGGCGCCGACGCCGCGGAGGTTGCGCTCTTCGAGGACCGCGCCACGGGGAAGACGATCATCGTCTGCGCGCTCGACAATCTCGGCAAGGGCGCAGCGGGCCAGGCCGTCCAGAACGTGAACCTCGCGCTCGGCCACGAGGAGACCCTGGGCCTGCGGCTGCACGGGGTGCTCGTGTGAGCGTCACGGCCGCGCAGGGCTTCGTCGCGAGTGGCGTGCACTGCGGGATCCGGCGCAGCCGGACCGATCTCGCGGTCGTCCGCTCGACCGAGCGCGCCGTTGGGGCGGCGATGTTCACCGCGAACCGCGTCCAGGCGGCGCCCGTCGTCGTCTCGAAGCGCCACCTCGAGCTGGCCGAGCCGCAGGCGGTCGTCGTGAACTCGGGGAACGCGAACGCAGCGACCGGCGCGCAGGGCGAGGCCGATGCGCTCGCGACCGTCGAGCGGGCCGCCGAGCTGCTCGGGCTCGAGCAGGCAGAGATCCTCGTCCTCTCGACGGGTGTGATCGGCGTGCCGCTCCCGGTCGCCAACATCGTGCACTGCCTGGGTGCAGCCGTCGGCGCGCTCTCGGCCGACGGGGGTCCGGACGCGGCGCAGGCGATCCTCACCACCGACACGACCGCGAAGGAAGCGGTGGTGCAACGCGACGGCTTCGTCGTCGGAGGCATGGCGAAGGGCTCGGGGATGATCCATCCCAACCTGGCGACGATGCTCGCCGTCGTCACGACCGACTACCCGCTCGAGCCGGGCGAGGCGCTCGACTTCCTGCGGCCTGCGGTCGACGAGAGCTTCAACTCCATCTCCGTCGACGGCGAGTGCTCGACGAACGACACCGTCGTCCTGCTCGCGAACGGCGCGAGCGGAGCGCCGCGCGACGACGACGCGTTTCGCAGCGCGCTGCACGACGTCTGCGCAAAGCTCGCCGCGCAGATCGTCGCCGACGGCGAGGGCGCGACCGTGGTCGCCGAGATCGTGGTCAGCGGCGCAGCGAGCGCAGCGGAGGCGAAGGCGATCGCGCGACGGATCGCAACCTCCCCGCTCGTCAAGACGGCGCTGCACGGGCGCGACGCGAACTGGGGCCGCGTGCTCGCCGCAGCGGGCTCTGCGCCCTACAACGGCGGCTACGCGCAACTCGATCCCACACGCGCGACCCTCGACTTCGACGGCGTGCGCGTGCTCGAGCGTGGCGCTCCGCAGGGCGTCGAGCCGGCGCTGGCCGGCGACACGGTGTCGATCGAGCTCGAGCTCGGTCTCGGCAGCGGCACCGCGAGCTATTTGACGAGCGACCTGTCCTCGGAATACGTCCGGATTAACGCGGACTACAGGACGTGAGCCGCGTCATCGTAAAGGTCGGCGGCGCCACTGCGAAAGAGGCCGCGGCTCACCTCCTGGACTTCGTCGCCTTCGGCGACGAAGTGTGCGTTGTGCACGGCGCGGGCCCTCAGATCTCGGAGGAGATGGAGCGGTTCGGACTCCGCGTCGAGTTCGTCGGCGGGCGGCGCGTGACGAGCCCCGCCGCCGTGGTGCTCGTGCGGCGCTCGCTTGCGCGCGTGAACGCGGCGCTCTGCCGGTCGCTCGGTCCGCGCGCCCTGGGCCTCATCGGTGACGCGATCGGGCTGCGCGCGGACCAGGTTCCCGAGCTCGGACTCGTCGGAAATCCGCTGCCCTGTCGGCCGCTTGCCGTCGAGCTCGCGCTCGCGGAGGGGCGGATCCCCGTCGTCGCTCCGATCGCGGTCGGGCCGCTGAACGTGAACGCGGACGAGGCGGCAGCCGCGCTTGCGGTGGGACTGGGTGCAGACCGCATCGTCTTCCTCTCCGACGTTCCCGGCGTGCTGCTGGACGGAGCGGTCGCGCGCACGCTCGAGGCCCGCGAGGCCGACCGGCTCCTCGACGCCGGGGCGCTCGAAGGGGGGATCGTTCCGAAGGTGCGCGCGGCGGTGACGGCGGCGCGGCGGGGCGTGCGTGCGGAGATCGGCGAGACGGCGGTGGTCGCATGAGTGTCACGACCGCTCTGGCGCTGCTGCCGACGTATGCGCGGCAGGACGTCACGTTCGTGTCAGGCGACGGCGCGTGGCTCGTCGACGCGGAAGGCCGCCGCTACCTCGACTTCCTCGCCGGGATCGCCGTCGTCGGGCTCGGTCACCGTCACCCCTCGCCGCTCGCCGCCGCGCAGGCGCAGCTCGAGCGGCTCTGGCACGTGTCGAACCTCTACTGGACCGAGCCGATGCTGCAGCTGGCCGACCGGCTCTCGGAACGCTTCGGCGGCGCGCGGGCGTTCTTCTGCAACTCGGGCGCCGAGTCGATCGAGGCCGCGCTCAAGTACGCGCGCAAGGCGACCGGCAAGCCCGGCATCGTCGCCCTGGAGGGCTCCTTCCACGGGCGGACGCTCGGCGCGCTCTCCGTCACCGGCCAGCCCGCGAAGCGCACGGCCTTCGAGCCGCTCGTCCCGGGAGTGACCTTTGCGCAGCCGAACGACACGGCGTCGCTCGAGGCCGCCGTCCGCGCGGACACCGGTTGCATCCTGCTCGAGCCCATCCTCGGCGAGGGCGGCGTGCGGCCGCTCGAGCCCGAGTTCCTGGCGGCTGCGCGCGCGCTTGCGGATGAGACGGGCGCGCTGTTGGTCTTCGACGAGGTCCAGACCGGCGTCGGACGGACCGGCACGTTCTTCGCGTTCGGGCAGCTCGACGTGCGTCCCGATGCTGCCACGCTCGCGAAGGGGCTCGCGAACGGTCTCCCGATCGGCTGCCTACTCGTCAGCGATGAGCGGGCGGAGGCGTTCGAGCCGGGAGACCACGCGAGCACGTTCGGCGGCAATCCGGTGGCCTGCGCCGCCGCTGTCGCCGTCTGTGACGCGATCACGAACGACTTGCTCGCCGTAGTCCGCACACATTCCGCACTCATCGCGGAGCGGCTGCAGGGCGTACGCGGTCTCGGCCTGCTGCTCGCCGTCGAGCTGGAACGACCCGCGGGCGAAGTCGTAGCGGCCTGCCTGGAACGCGGGCTGCTCGTCGGCACCGCCGGCGAGACGGCTCTTCGGCTCACGCCGCCCTTGACCCTGACGACCGAGGAGCTCGAGCACGGCCTCGGGATCCTCCGGGAGGTCATCCAATGATGAAGTTCGCGCGGCAGGGCGCGATCCTGCGGCTTGTCAATCAGAAGAAGCTCGCCACGCAGGCCGAGCTTGCCGAGGCTCTGCGCCGTGAAGGCTTCGACGCCGTCCAGACGACGGTGTCCCGCGACATCGCACAGCTCGGGCTCGTGAAGGTGCGCGACGAGGAGGGCCGCCTCGTCTACGCGCTGCCGGGCGCCGCCGACCTCGACCGGCTGAGCGAGCTGACGACGATGCTGCGGCGCTCGGCGCTCACGCTTACTCCCACCGGGAACCTGCTCGTCGTCAAGACGCCGCCGGGCCACGCGCAGGCGCTCGCGCGCGCGATCGACGCTGCCGCGCTCGCCGACGCGGCGGGAACGGTCGCCGGCGACGACACGATCTTCATCGCGGCCCGCGAGGG
>DASYUZ010000034.1:0-15987 GCA_036000665.1 Gaiellaceae bacterium | reverse complement strand
CCCACGGGGTCGTTCACGCCGGACTCGCCCTCGAGGATCGTCCCGCTTCTGCCGCCGACTTCGCGGTTGCCGAGCACGGAAAACATGACCGCCGGGTCGGTCGGTGAGAGCGCGGCGCCGAGGAGCCAGGACGTCGTCCAGTTGAAGCCGAGCAGGTAGTGGGCGGCGAGCGCCACGATCGCGGCCGTGAGGAACGTGCCGACGATCCCGAGCGCGGCGATCGGGTACGCGGAACCGCGGAACCGTCTCCAGCCGACGTGCATCCCGCCGTCGAGCAGGATCACTACCAGCGCGACGACGCCGATCCGCTCGACGGTGACGATGTCGATGCTGAGCTCGGGGAAGAGGTCGGAGGCGACGGCGGCGGCGAGCAGGAGCAGTGCCGGAGCGGGCACCGGCACCCACTGCGTAAGCTTGAAGGTGGCCAGCGCGAGGAGCAGTGCGACGGCGACGACGAGCAAATCGGCGTTGAAGTGCTCGACGATCTCCACGCGGGCGAGGTTAACGCCCCTTCCGTCCAGGCGCGGACTTCGTCTAAAAGAGCACGATGCGGATGGTTTTTCGCGTTTCCATGCTCGGCGGAGTCACGCTCGGCCTCCTGGTGCTCGCCGCGATCGGCAGCCGGCAGGAAGGCTGGCGGGGCGACGGCGGCACGCTGCGCGAGGTCCCCCACACCGTCATCGATTCCGCGTACACGCTGGTCGTCGTCGCCGTGTGCATCGCCGGCCTGGCGCTGGTTCTCCGCCTTCGCCGCGCCTGGCCGCAATTCCCGTTCAAGCACGCAGGCTCCTGGCAGGACGTGGTCTTCCTGGTCACCTTCGCCCTCGTCCTCGCCTACGTGCTGGCGACGTCCGACGTCGGCCACCGCCTCTCCGAGCTGCTCGGCAACGCGGCGTGGACCGGGCGCAAGCCGAATCCCGACGCGGCCCGCCAGAGTCCCGCGCAGCGCGCGCGCGACCCGGAGTTCCAGTGGTGGCTCGCGTCCCTGCTCGCAGCAGGCGCCATTGGCGGGTACCTCTGGTACCGGCGCAGCCGGCGACCTCCCCCGAGTGAGCACCGCGAGCTGGCCGACGAGCTCGAGGTGGTCCTGACCGAGACGCTCGACGACCTCGAGTCCGAGCCCGATCCACGTCGCGCGGTGATCCGCGCCTACGCGCGCATGGAGATCGTGCTCGCGGCCCACGGCCTGCCACGGAACGCGTCCGAGGCGCCGCTCGAGTACCTCGCGCGCGTTCTCCGCGAGCTGCACGTGGGTGCCGGCGCGGCACACGCGCTCACCGAGCTCTTCGAGCGCGCGCGGTTCTCGCAGCACGAGATCGACTCCGACATGAAGGACGAGGCGATCGCCGCGCTCGCGACCGTGCGGGACGACCTCAAGGCGGCCGCATGATTCGCGTCCTCCTCCGCCGCGCGCCGACGATCGTGACCGCCACGCTCGTCGTCGCCGGCGTGCTGCTCTTTGCCGACGTCGACGCGACGCTCGCCACGCGCATCTACGTGCTGCTGGTCGGCGCGCTCGTCCTCCTCACGCTGGTTGGCGCGACCGAGTTCGCCGCGAGTCCGGAGCCCTCCGCCTTCGAGCGCGCGCTCGCGCGAGGCGGGCGCCACCGCGCCCGCCCGGGTGAGCTCGAGCGCCTCGAGCGCCAGGTGGCCCTCTCGGTCCAGAACGCGTTCGACTTCCACATCCGCTTGCGGCCGGCGGTTCGCGAAGCGGCGGGCGCCGCGCTCTGGCACCGGCACGGCGTCGACCTGGACGCGAGCCCCGAGCGGGCGCGTGCCCTCGTCCCGGCGGAACTGTGGGACGTCGTGCGCCCCGACGTCGAGCCGCCGGAAGACCGCCACGCTCCGGGACCGTCCCTGGCGCGGATCGACGTGCTCGTGACCGAGATCGAGAGAATGTCTCGATGAGCCAGGCCCTGACGCTCGAGCAGGTCGGCGAGCACGCCGACCGGATCCTCGACGAGGTCGAGAAGGCGATCGTCGGCAAGCGCGACGCGCTCGAGACCGTCCTGCTCGCGTTCCTCGCCGACGGGCACGTGCTGCTCGAGGACTACCCCGGCCTCGCGAAGACGCTGATGGCCCGCTCGTTCGCCCAGGTGTGCGAGATGCGCTTCGCGCGCGTGCAGTTCACGCCCGACCTGATGCCCTCCGACGTCACCGGCTCGGCGATCTACGACCAGCGCACGAGCGACTTCGAGTTCCGGCCTGGCCCGATCTTCACAAACCTGCTCCTCGGCGACGAGATCAACCGCGCGCCGCCGAAGACGCAGGCCGCGCTGCTCGAGTCGATGCAGGAACGCCAGGTGACGATCGAGGGCGAGACGCACATGCTGCAGCAGCCGTTCCTCGTGATCGCCACGCAGAACCCGATCGAGTACGAAGGCACCTACCCGCTCCCGGAAGCGCAGCTCGACCGCTTCCTCGTGCGCCTCGGCGTCGGCTATCCCGAGCGCGAGCAGGAATGGGTGATGCTCGAGCGCCGCCTCGACCGGGGCGAGGACGAGATCCGGCTCGACCCGGTCGTCGAGCGCGAGACGCTCGTCGCGATGCAGCGAGCGATCGAGCAGGTGTACGTGTCCGAGCCGATCGGCCTGTACATCGTCGACCTCGTCGCCGCGACGCGGGCGAGCGGACAGGTTGACGTTGGCGCAAGCCCGCGCGGCTCGCTTGCCGTGATGAAGCTCTCGCGTTGCCGCGCCGCGCTCTTCGGCCGCGACTTCGTGACTCCCGAGGACGTGAAGGCGGTCGCGGTTCCGGCACTCGCGCATCGCCTGATGCTGCGACCCGAGCTCTGGGTGCGGCGTGTCCGGCCGGAGGACGTGGTCACCGAGGTGCTGGAGTCCGTCCCGACGCCTGCGGCGGAAGACGTTGACGCGCGCCGCCACGCCTAAGCTCGCGGGCTACACCGGCCTCGCCGCGCTGAGCCTGTTCCTCGGGCTCGCGCTCCGCCTGCCCGAGCTCGTCGTCGCCGGAGCGCCGTTCGCAGTGCTCGTCACCCTCGCGCTCCTGCTCGATCGTCCACCGGACGTCGACGTCCGCGTCGAGTTCGACCGGGACCGCGTGCTTGAGGACGAGGAGGTCGAGGTCCGGCTCGAAGTGCGCGCGAACGCTCCGGCCGAGATCTTCGTGGGGCTCCCGCTCGACCTGCGCGTCGTGGACGGCGACAACCCGTTCGCGGTGTCGGGCGACGACGAGCGCACGCTGCGGCTGCGCCCGGTGCGCTGGGGAGCGTTCGTCCCCGGCGTCGTGCACGTGCGCGCGTACGACCCCTTGCGGGTGGTCCGCTACGAGCGGCGGCTCGACCAGCACGTGCCGCTCAAGGTGTTCCCCCGCCAGGAGACGCTGCGCGCCCTTGCGCGCCCTCGCGACACGCAGGTCTTCTCGGGCAACCAGGTTGCGTGGACGAAGGGCGACGGGATCGAGTTCGCCGACCTGCGGCCGTTCGCGCCGGGTGACCTCGTGCGGCGCGTGAACTGGCGCGCGAGCGCGCGGCGCAGCGAGCTCTGGGTGAACGAGTATCACCCGGAGCGGAACGCCGACGTCGTGATCTACGTCGATGCGTTCGCGGAAGCAAGTAGCGGTGACGCGTCGACGCTCGACGACACGGTGCGCGCGGCCGCATCGCTGGCGGCGCACTATCTCCGCGAGAAGGACCGCGTCGGCCTGATCAGCTTCGGCGGGACGTTGAACTGGCTGGTGCCGACGACGGGCCTCGCCCAGCTCTACCGGATCATCGACGCGCTGCTCGACAGCCGCATCGTGCTCAGCTACGCGTGGCGGAACCTGAACGTGATCCCGCGCGGCACGCTGCCCTCGCACGCACTCGTGATCGCGCTCACGCCGCTCCTCGACGAGCGTGCGACGGACGCGCTGTTGAACCTGCGCGCACGGGGGTTCGACCTCGCGGTCGTCGAGATCTCTCCGCTTCGCTACGTGTCGCCCGGGCGGAGCGCCGCCGAGCACGTCGCGCACCGGCTCTGGGAGCTGCGGCGCGAAGCGGAGCGAGCACGGTACGAGCGGGCGGGCGTTCCGGTCGCCGTCTGCCGCGAGGACGGCTCCCTCGGCGGTGCGATCGAGGAGGTGCGCGCATTCAGACGCTTCGCGCGAAGCGGGCGCTGACCGGCGCGGCCGCGCTGGCCGTAACCTGCGTCCTCGCTGCCTACCCCGCGCTCGCGTCGGGTGCGCTCGGCGTGCCGTTCGCGGGGCTCGGCACGCTGGCGGGCATCTCGCTCGCCGTCGGCGTCGCCGGTCGCTGGGCTGTCTTCGTGCAGACGGCGCTCTCGCTTCTGCTCGCGGAGTACGCCGGCTTCCTGCTCGAGCGCGGCGAGGTCGACGCGCGCGCGCCGCTCTTCGCGGCGGGTCTGCTCGTCGCCGGCGAGCTCGGCTACGCGGCGCTCGAGCCGCCCGCGACCCGGCGCTCGTTCGCCCGGGGGGCCGCGCTGCTCGCGGTCCTCGGGGCCGCTGCCGCCGCACTCGGCGTCCTCCTGCTCGCCGCTGCCGCGGCCTCCGGCGGCTCGCTCGCGGAGGAGGTCGTCGGGTTCGCAGCTGCGGCCGCGACGATCGCACTCGTCGCGCGCCTCGCCTGGACCGCTAGACGCTAGCGCCGAGCGCGTCCTCGAGCGTCTCGTAGACGCCGAAGTGGCGGTCGAGACCGGAGATCTCGAGCGCGCGCCTCGTCTCGAGCGGCGGGGCGGCGAGCAGGAAGGCGCGCCGGTTGGGCAGCTTCGAGCGCGCCTCGATCAACACGCCGAGCGCCGTCGAGTCGATGAACCTGACCTGCGAGAGCTCGACGACGAGCCGCTCGGGCCCCTGCAGGCACTCCCTGAGCAGCGCTTCGCGCACCTCGTGGGCGTTGTAGAGGTCGAGCTCGCCCGCAAGCCGGACGACCACGGCCTCTCCGTTCCGCTCCACCCCGGCAACCGGAGGCTCGCGGAGCCCTTCGTGAACCCCCTGGTTCGTCACGACCCACGGCGATTGTACGGTTCTCCGGTGCAATACGGAATCTCGGGGGGCGCCGGCTTCCTGGGCCTCCACCTGGCCCGGCGCCTGCTGGCGGAAGGGCACGAGGTCCGGACCCTCGACCTCGTCCCCCTGGACGACGCCGAGCTCGAGGGCGCCGTCGAGGAGCTTCGCGGGGACGTGCGGGACCGCGCCGTCGTGCGCGAGCTCGTCGAAGGCGCGGACGTCGTCGTCCACGCGGCGGCGGCTCTGCCGATCCGGGCGCGCCGGAGCGAGATCTTCTCCGTCAACGTCGAGGGCACGCGGAAGGTGCTCGAGGCGGCGCGGGACGCCGGTGTGAAGCGCGTCGTGTTCGTCTCGTCGACCGCGGTCTACGGCGTTCCGAAGGTGCATCCGATCCCCGAGGACGCGCCGCTGCACGGCGTCGGGTGGTACGGCGAGTCGAAGATCGAGGCCGAGCGCGCCTGCCGCGAGGTCGACGTCGAGACCGTGATCGTGCGACCGAAGACGTTCGTGGGGCCCGAGCGGCTCGGCGTCTTCGAGATCCTCTTCGACTGGATCCGGGAAGGGCGGAAGATCTACGTGCTCGGCGACGGCTCGAACCGCTACCAGCTGCTCGCGGTCGAGGATCTCGTGGAAGCGACCGTGCGCTGCGCCGACGCGGACGTGGCCGGCGAGGTCCTGAACGTCGGCGCGACCGAGTTCGGCACCGTGCGCAAGGACCTCCAGGCCCTGATCGACCACGCAGGGTCGTCGTCGCGGCTCCGGCCGGTTCCGGCGCGCCCCGCGGAAATCGTGCTGCGCGCGCTCGAGCTCGCTCGCGTCTCTCCGCTCGCCGAGTGGCACTACAGAACCGCGCACCGCGATTCCTTCGTGGACGTCTCGAAGGCGCAGCGCCTGCTCGGCTGGGAACCCCGCCTCTCGAACGCGGAGGCGCTGACCCGAACCTACGACTGGTACCTCGCGCATCGCGCGGACCTGAAGGAAGCGGGGGTGACGCACCGTGTGCCCTGGAACCAGCAGGCGCTCGGCCTCCTGAAGCGGCTCAGCTAGCGCGCCTGCGCCAGGCGAGCAGCGCCAGCCCAGCAGCGACGACGGCGATCGCAAGGCCCACGCCGAGCGCGCCGAGGACGCGCGCAGCAGCCCTTCCGAGCACGTATCCCAAGGCGCCGACGCTGATCGCCCACGCGATCCCGCCGAGCGCGTTCCAGAGCACGAAGCGACGCCACGGCATCGCGCTCGTTCCCGCGACCCACGCTGCGACGACCCGGAGGCCGGTGATCCAGCGCGCGAGGAAAACCGCAGGCGCCCCGTGCCGCTCGAAGAACCGTTCGGCTTGCTCGACGAGCCGCTGCCGCCTGCGCAGAAGGCGCCGAACGCCTCGCCGGCCGGCGACGTAGCCGATGTTGTCGCCGACGATCGCGCCCGCTGCCGCAACGGCGATCACGACGGGCAGATCGAGCCGCCCGCGCGCGGCCAGGGCAGCGGCCGCGATCAGCGCGGTTTCGCCGGGCACGAACAGTCCGGCGGACTCGCCGCCGACAAGTGCGAACAGCACGAGGTACTCGAGCGCGTGGGAAACGCGACCGAGTATCGCCCAGGCGCCGACCTGAAGTTTCGCGTGCACACGCGCGGAGTAGACCTCCGTCGTGGCGGACGTCCCGGACCGAGTCGTCCTGAAGCGAGACCGCGACCTGGCTGGTCGCGCTTACGAGATCTGGATCCGGCGCGGCCTCTTCTCGCTGCTTCCGATCGTGGCCGTGCTCGCGCTCCTGAACGTGTTCGGCCAGCGGCCGACGACAACCAGGGAGACCGTCGCCGCCGCAACCCTGAAGCTCTACGCGCCTACGCGCGTGCGAAGCGGCGTGCTCTATCAGGCTCGCTTTCGGGTCACCGCGCATGCGGAGCTGAAGAACGCCACGCTCGTCCTCGGCCCGGGCTGGCTCGAGAGCATGACCGTCAACACGATCGAGCCGTCGCCCGTGAGCGAGGCGAGCGACGACGGCGAGCTCAGCCTCGAGCTCGGCCACATCCCGTCGGGCCGCTCGTACCTCCTGTTCATGTCGTTCCAGGTCAACCCGACCAACGTCGGCCATCGCTCGGCTTCCGTCACGCTCCTCGACGACGACGAGACGCTCCTCGAGCTCGATCGCTCGATCACAGTCTTTCCGTAACCATGGACATCGCTCTTCGCGCCGTCGTGCTCTACCTCTTCATCGTGCTGGTGATGAGAATCATCGGCAGGCGCGAGTTGTCGTCGATGAGCCCGTTCGACCTCGTCCTCGTGATCATCCTCGGTGACGCGGTTCAGCAGGGCCTGACTCAGGACGACTACTCAGTGACCGGGGCGATGATTGCGGTCTCCACGATCGCGTCGATGCAGGTGCTTACCTCGTACCTGAGCTTTCGCTCCGAGAAGGCGCGCAAGGTCCTGGAAGGCCATCCGATCGTGCTTGTGGAGCGTGGAAAGCTCGTCGACGAGAACCTCAGGCGCGAGCGGATGACCGAAGACGAGGTCGCCGAGGAGATGCGAGCGCAGCAGATCGGATCGCTGGACGAGGTCGAGTGGGCAATTCTCGAGGCGAACGGCTCGGTGAGCTTCATCAAGAAACGCTAGTCGGGTCGGCCTCGGGAGCGCGCTGCCAAATGGGCAAACGCCTCACCCAAAAAGGGGAGGTTCGAAACGCGGAATCGGCCGATGCTCCAACTGAAGGAACGGCCCAGCCACCGTGCATTACGAACTGCCGCAACTGCTCGCCCGCCTCCGCGGGCTCTTCGAGGTAGCCGCGCTCCCGCGCGCGCCCGAGGACCGCGCCGACGCCCTCGGCGCGGTCGCCGAGGCGATCGCCGAGGCGCTCGACTGGGGCACCGTCGCGATCAACCTCGTGCGGCCCGCCTGGGATGACTTCGAGGTCGTGGCAGTCCACGGCCCGCCCGAAGCGGTCGAGCTGATGCTCGGCACGACGACCACGATCGCGCAGTGGGAGCCGCTGTTCGTCGAGCGCTTCTACCGGCGCGGTGCGTATTTGTCCTCGGCCGACGAGCCGTCGGAGGAGGAAGGGGAGGAGGCCGTGTTCGTCCCGATGCGCGACTCCCACGGCCGGCTGATCGGAATCCTTTCCGTCGAGGAGCCGGCCGGAGGCGAGCGGCCGGGCGACGAAGAGCTCGACGCGCTCGTCGCGGTGGCCGCCTACGCCGCGCGCGCGGTCGAGTCAGCCGATGCTGCGGCCGAGACGATCCGTCACCGCCGCGCGCTCGAGCTCCTGCTGCGCGTCTCGTCGGAGCTGACCAGCGCGCGCACCGTCGACTTGCTGCTCCACTCCGTCTGCGAAGCGGTCCACGAGGCGCTGGGCTTCCAGCACGTCGTCGTAGAGCTCGCCGATCACGAGCGCGACCGCTACGTTCCGCTCGCCGCCGCCGGTGCGGACGTCAAGCCCGGCGAGCTCGAGCTCGACACGTCGATCGCAACGCTCGACGCGCTGTTCGACCGCGAGGTCGAGGTCGAGGGCTGCTATCTGCTCTCGCGCGAGCAGGCGCTGGAGCGTGTTGCCGTCGAGCCGACGTCGTTCCGCTCGAGCCTCAACGGGACGAGCGTCCAGGCCTGGGACCGGCACTGGTTGATGGTGCCGCTTGAAGATCGCTCCGGGGAGCGCCTTGGTTTCATCTGGGCCGACGACCCGGACGATCGCCTGCTCCCATCGCGCCCCAAGCTCCAGGCGCTACGGATGTTCGCCAACCAGGCTGCCACGGCGGTCGAGTCGGCTCGCCAGGTCGCTGCCCTCGAGCGCCGCACGGGAGAGCTTGAGGCACTGCACGAGACGACCTTCGCGCTGATCGAGCGCCCCACGGCCGGAACGCTCCTCGAGGCGATCGTCGCGCGCGCGTGCTCGCTCCTCGGTACGCCGAACGGCTTCCTCTACCTACGCACGCAAGACCCCGACGAGCTGGAGCTTGCGGTCGCCCTCGGGAACTTCGGCGATTTTCGCGGCGCGCACGTCGGACGTGGAGAAGGCCTTGCCGGACGCGTGCTCGAGGACGGTCAGGCCGTCGTGGTCGAGGACTGCGCCGAGTGGGGGAGCCACGCCGCCGCATTCGAGGCCTTCGCGTTCGGCGCCACCGTGGGTTTCCCGCTCAAGGTTGGCAACGAGATCGTCGGCGTGCTCGGCGTCGGGTACACCGAGCCGGGGCGAAGCGTCGACAAGGCCGAGCGGGCGCTGCTCGAGCGCTTCGCGCAGCTCGCCTCCCTCGCACTCGCCAACGCACGCGTGTACGCCGCGCTGCGCGAAGAGCGCGACTACTCGGCGTGCCTGATCGAGAGCGCGAACGCGATGGTCGTCGGTCTGGACGAGGAGGGTCACGTCGAGGTGTTCAACCACGAAGCTGAGCGCGTGACCGGCTACCGCGCCGACGAGTTGCTCGGGAAGAACTGGTTCGAGGTCGTCGTCCCACGAGAGCGGTACCCCGAAGCCTGGGCCGCGTTCGCACGCGCGATCGCCAGCGGCGAGATCCCGGACGTGTTCGAAGGCGCGATCCTGACAAAGGACGCCGAGGAGCGCCTGGTCAGCTGGCGGAACAGCCCGCTCACGGTCGACGGACACCTGCGCGGGACGATCTCGTTCGGCATCGATTCGACCGACGTGCGCCGCCTCGAGGAGGAGCTTCGCCAGTCTCAGAAGATGGAGGCGGTCGGCCGTCTCGCGGGCGGGATCGCGCACGACTTCAACAACCTGCTCACTGCGATCACGGGCTACGGGGAGCTCGCGCTCGCCAAGCTCGAGGAGCCGGAGGTCCGGGAGCACGTCTTCGAGATGAAGCGCGCCGGCGACCGCGCGGCCGCGCTGACGAAGCAGCTGCTCGCGTTCAGCCGCCGCCAGGTGCTCCAGCCGGAGATCGTCGATCCGAACGCGACGATCGCCGACCTGGAAGGCCTGCTCGACCGGCTGCTCGGCGAGCAAATCGAGCTCGTGACGTACCTCGATCCCGCAGTCGGGCAGACGAAGGCCGATCCCGGCCAGTTGCAGCAGGTCGTCATGAACCTCGCACTGAACGCTCGTGACGCCCTGCCGCGGGGCGGGCGCTTGACGATCTCGACCGCGAACGTGACCGTCGACGGAGTCGACTACGTCGAGCTCGCGGTCGCGGACGACGGCATGGGAATGGACCATGCGACCCTCGAGCAGGCCTTCGAGCCGTTCTTCACGACGAAGCCTCTGGGGGAGGGAACCGGCCTCGGCCTCGCGACCGTCTACGGGATCGTCAAGCAGAGCGGCGGCGACGTCGTCGCCTCGTCCGCGCCGGGTGTCGGGACGACGGTCCGGGTCTTGTTGCCGCTCGCCGGCGGCTGTCCGGCGGAGATCGAGGAGCAGGCCGCCGCATCCGAGGCGCCGTGGGCTGCGACCGTTCTCCTCGTGGAGGACGAGCAGATCGTGCGGAGGCTGCTTGCGACGATGCTCGACGATGCGGGCTACCGGGTCCTGGAGGCCGAGGACGCGGAGGAGGCGATTGCCTACGCCGACACCGAGGACCGCGTCGACGTGCTCCTGACGGACGTCGTGATGCCCGGGATGAGCGGCCCGGAGCTCGCCGAGCACCTGACCGAGCGGTGGGCTGGACTGCGAGTCCTCTTCGTCTCGGGGTACACGGCGGAGGCGATCGAGAAGCATGGTCAGATCAGCCCGGGCACGTCATTCCTCCAAAAGCCGTTCACGCGCGCCCAGCTGACCCACGCCCTCCAGGAGCTGACAATCGAGCCCCTCGTCGCCTAGCGGTGGCTAGGCTAGGGGCCGTGGGGGCGCCGAAGGCTTTTGACAAGCTGAAGATCCGCCTGGGCCAGGTCACGGACCTGCGGCGGGTGCAGCGGCTGCTGGCGTGGGACATGCAGGTGCTTCTGCCGCCGGCCGGCGCCACGACGCGCGCCGAGCAGCAGGCCACCATCGACCGCGTGGCGCACGAGCTCTTTACCTCACCTGAGACCGGGCGGCTGCTCGATCAGCTCCGCTCCTACGAGGACTCGCTCGACCGGGACTCCGACGACGCCTCGTTGATCCGCGTCGCGCGCGAGGACTACGAGAAGGCCGTCCGTGTCCCCGTCGAGCTCCGCAGCGAGATGGTCAGGGCGGCCACGGAGGGCTTCCAGGCCTGGCGCGAGGCGAAGCCGTCGAACGACTTCGAAGCGTTCCGGCCGTACCTCGAGCACCACATGGAGCTTCGGCAGCGCTACGTCGAGTGCTTCCCGCCTGCCGAAGAGCCGTACGACGTCCTCCTCGACGACTACGAGCGCGGGATGAGGGCCGCGGATGTCCGCGCCGTCTTCGAGCGGCTGAAGGAAGAGCTTGTCCCATTGATCGCCGAGGCCTCGCAGGCGTACGGCGCGGACGACGGCCTGCTCGGACGGTCGTTCCCGAAGGACGCACAGGTCGCGCTCTCCGCGGAGGTGGTCGAGCTCTTCGGCCACCGTAAGGACGCCTGGCGCATCGACCCCACGCTGCACCCGTTCGCCTCCGGCGGCGGGATCGACGACATCCGGATCACGACGAAGTACGAGCCGGTCGGGCTCGAGTCCCTCTTCGCGACGATGCACGAGTACGGGCATGGACTCTACGAGCACCAGGTCGCGCCCGAGCTCGAGCGCACACCGCTCGGGTCAGGTGTCTCGCTCGGGCTGCACGAGTCGCAGAGCCGCATGTGGGAGAACCTCGTCGGCCGCAGCCGCGGCTTCTGGCGCTTCTTCTACCCGCGCCTGCAGGCGCATTTCCCCGAGCAGCTCGCGGACGTCGACGAGGAGACGTGGTATCGCACGGTCAATCGCGTGCAGCCCTCGCTGATCAGGATCGCGGCGGACGAAGTGACGTACAACATGCACGTCATCCTCCGCTTCGAGCTCGAGCAGGACCTGCTCGCGGGCACCGTTCCGCTGACCGAGTTGCCGACCGAGTGGAACCAGCGCATGTACGACTATCTCGGCGTCGAGGTGACGGACGACGCGCACGGCGTACTCCAGGACATGCACTGGGGCACGGGGACGATCGGCTACTTCCCGACCTACGCGCTGGGCAACGTGATGAGCGTCCAGATCTGGGACAAGCTCAAGGAGGAGATCGGCGACCTCGAAGACCAGATCGAGCGGGGCGAGTTCGCGCCGCTGCGCGAGTGGCTCGGCGAGAACATCCATCGCCACGGCCGCAAGTTCGGCCCGCAGGACACGCTCGAGCGCGCGGTCGGGTCGACGATCGACCCCGATCCGTATCTCAAGTACCTCCGCGAGAAGCACGGCGCAGCCGCGCTCGCCTAGCGCCGTCACACCGGCGTTAAGCTCGACCCGATGCCGGAGCGGGTGGAGACGATCGTGATCGGCGCAGGCCAGGCGGGGCTCTCGGTCAGCTACCACCTGACGCAACGCGGTCGCGAGCACGTCGTCCTCGAGCGGGGCGAGATTGCCGAGACCTGGCGCACGCAGCGCTGGGACGGCTTCTACCTCAACACGCCGAACTGGTCGCTGCAGCTCCCGGGACACCACTACGCCGGCCCCGAACCGGACCGGTTCGCGCCGCTCGCCGACGCGATCGCTTATCTCGAGGCCTACGGACGTGCGATCGCCGCTCCCGTGCGAACCGGCGTCGAAGTGACCGGGATACGCGCGCGGGGCGACAGAGGATGGCTCGTCGAGGCGAACGGCGACGCGCTCGAGACGACGAACGTCGTCGTTGCGACGGGCGCGTTCCAGCGGCCGCACGTTCCCGTCGTGGGCGACACGAACGTGTTCCAGTTGCACGCAGTCGACTACCGCCGTCCCGAGCAGCTGCCGCCGGGCGCAGTACTCGTCGTCGGCAGCGGCCAGACCGGCTGCCAGATCGCCGAGGAGCTGCTCGGTGCCGGGCGCACCGTCTACCTGTCGATCGGCTCCTGCCCGTGGTTCCCGCGCCGGTATCGCGGCCGCGACCTGGTCGGCTGGGCGATCGACATCGGGCTGATGGACGAGACCGTCGACACCCTCCCGTCACCGGCTGCGAGGCTTGCGTGCAATCCCGCCCTGTCCGGCAACGACGACGGCCACGACTGCAACCCGCGCACGCTCGCGAGCGCCGGCGCCATCCTCGTCGGCCGCGTCGAGCGCGTCGATGCTGCCCGCGTCTCGTTCCAGCGCGGCGTCGAGGAGAACCTCGCCAAGGGCGACGAGTTCGAGGCCAAGTTCAAGTCGCGGATCGATGAGTACTTGCAAACGTCGGGGACCGACGCGCCTGAGGACGACGCGGCGACCGTGGAACAGCCTGTCCCTCCGCCTCGGATCGAGCAACTGGATCTCCGTGGCGCGGAGGTCGGGACGATTCTCTGGACGACCGGCTACCGGCCCGATTTCGGCTGGATCGGCGTCCCGCTCGACGACGGCTACGGCTGGCCGGCGCAGCAGCGCGGCGTGACCGCCCACCCGGGCCTCTACTTCGTCGGCCTCAACTGGATGCACAAGCGCAAGTCAGCGCTCCTCTTGGGCGTCGGGGAGGACGCGGAGCACGTCGTCGCGCGCCTAGCCGGCGAGTAACGCAAGCAGACGCTGCGCGTACGCGGGGGCCGTCGGCTCGTCCTCGTGCCGGAAGTAGGCGTACACGTCGACACTCTCATCGAGTAGCGGGCGGATGCGCGCGGCGAATCGCTCGAGGTCGTCATCGCCGTAGGGCGGCTCGCGGAAGCGAACGTAGCGGAAGGGCGCGTCCGCTTCCCAGTCATCCACGCGCACGCCCGGCGCGACGTCGACGTCGTGCCACGAGTCGTGCCGGAAGTCGAACGCGATCCGGAGCTCCGGGTCGAGCGAGCCGAAGAGCAGCTTCAGGAACCCCGGGTCGGCGGCCTGCTGCACGACGACGCGGATCACGCCGAGCCGCTCGCCCAGGAGCGACACCCGTTCCTCGAACGTCCCGAGCTGGCGCGCGAAGTGGCCCGGCAGCTTGACCGCGAAGCGGAACTCGGGCGGCGTCTGCTCGGCCCAGCGGACGAAGCTCTCTTCCTTCGGGAGACGGTATCCAGTCGTGTTCAGCTCGACGGACGGCAGCTGCTCCGCGTACCGGGGCAAAAACTCGTCAGGCTTCGCTTCACGCGGGTAGAAGCCGGGCTTCCAGCTCGGGTAGGAGAAGCCGGAGGCTCCGACATACGCCCCTGTTACCCTCGGCGACGTGGCGGTCATGCCTGAAGTTTTGCCTGACGGCTCAATCCCAGTTCTCGACCACGGTTTCGTCCGGCTCGACGACGCGATGGCGGATGACCTCTCGGTCGTCAACTCGGCGCGGGTCAGCTTCGGCCGTCGCGTCACCGAGATGAGCGAGGCGGATGCCGGCCTGATCCGTTTCCTCATGCGTGACAGGCACGGCACACCTTTCGAGCACAATGCCTTCCGCTTCCACATCCGCTGCCCGCTCTTCGTTGCGCGCGAGTGGTTTAGGCACAGAATCGGGTGTCTCACCGGCGACACAGTCGTCACGTTCGTCGACGCCAACGGGCATTCGAATCGACAGCTGAGCAAGACGATGGCCGATCTGTGGCGCATGTGGCATGTCGGCGAGATCGATGGTCACGCGCTTTCAGAATCGGAGCGACACGACATCGAGCGGTTCCACGCTGACGGGCTGAGCATTCGAGAAATCAGCCGGCGCGTCGGACGCGGACGCCGGGCGATCGCTCGCCATCTGAACGGAGGAACCGGCTATCGCAGTGCGCGTTCTCGCCTACGCCGAATGAAACTCCGCGTCCTGAACGAGGAGACGCGTGAATTCGAGATTGGGCACATCGCTGACGTTGTCGCGAAGGGCCCTCAGCCCGTTTATCACCTGCTGCTCGCAGACGGAAAACACCTGGCGTTGACAGAGAATCATCACGTTCTCACCGCCGACGGGTGGAAGACGATGCGCGAGGCTGTGGGACTGGTCGGAGATCGGGAGGATGCGCGGATGACGACGCGCTGCTCGTTGCTTACCAACGGCCAGCCTGCGCACCAGGATTACGACTGGCTCCGGGCGCGACGCAGCGAGGGGAAGTCGGTTGCCGAGATAGCTGAGTTGGCCGGGTGCAGCTATCACACGATTCGTAAGTGGCTCGCTCTCCACGATCTTCGATTCGAGCCCGGAGAGGCAACACGTGGTCGTCCGCCGTGGAACCGTGGGCTCAGGTACCGCACCGGGAGGACGCTGTCGGACTCTCACCGGAGGGCCATTCGTCGTGCTCGCTCGGGGTCGAGGAGCAACTTCTGGCGCGGCGGGATCAGCACGGAGCGAGCTTCGATCGGACGATGGACACGAGAACAAGCGCCGCGCGTTCATGCGACCTTCGACTACACGTGTCAGTCGTGCTCGAAACGCGGCGGTGTCCTCCACGTCCACCACGTCGTGCCGGTCTGGAGGGCGCCGGAACTCGCGTGGGAGTTTTCGAATCTTGTGAGTGTCTGTGACCTTTGCCATCGACGGATCCACCGCACGCGCGAGAGTGAGTTGGCGTTCGCGATCGAGTATCGGCCCGAGATTCGCCCGAGGCCCACAACTCCTCGAAGCACAGCGGGATGGAAGCTGACCGCGCGCGCCGTCGACATCGTGGGTATCGCGTACGTCGGTGTGCGCGAGACCTACGACTTATGCGTCGAAGGCTCCTGGCACAACTTTGTCGCGAACGGTGTCGTGGTCCACAACTCCTTCAATGAGTTCAGCATGAGATATGCGCGCGCGACCGACGACTTCTACGTGCCGGAAGCGGAGGACGTGCGCACGCAGGTCGGCAAGCCGGGCGCGTACTCGTTCGATCCGGTCGAACCGGAGCTCGCGGAGGCGACGCGCGAAGAGCTGCGTGCTGTGTACGAGACGGCCTACGCGACGTACGAGTGGCTCGTCGAGCAGGGAGTCGCCCGCGAGCTGGCGCGTGCGGTGCTCCCCGTCGGCGCCTATACCGAGTTCTACTGGACGGTCAACGCGCGGGCCCTGATGAACTTCGTCTCCCTGCGCGCCGCCGACACCGCGCAGCGCGAGATCCGCCGCTACGCCGACGCGGTCGAGC
>DASYUZ010000033.1:0-20432 GCA_036000665.1 Gaiellaceae bacterium | reverse complement strand
GAACGTGAAGTGGCGCTCCTTCGCCACGCCGTCGAGCCGGGCGACGCGCGCGGCGAGCTCGGACGAGCAGTACGCCTCGACGAGCGAGCGGATCAGCGCGACCTCCGCGGCCCCCGCCGCGGAGTACGCACTGTGCACGCGCTCCTCGAGCCCGTCGAGGACTGCGGGCGCCGCGAGGTCCATCAGCTCCAGCTCCTTGTGCACCGCACTGCCGATCGCCGTCCCCGCGAGGCCTTCCAGATCGCCGTGCTGGGGAGGGCGGGCGCGCATCCCTGCGACTCGCTCGGCGTAGTACCGGTACGAGCACGTCTCGAAGAGCGACAGCGCCGTGAAGGAAAGTCGGCGAACGTGATGGAGCGGCGGCTCCGGCACGACGGCGAGGGGCGGCAGCGTCGGGGCGGGAGGCGCCAGGGTGGGCGCCGAGCCCTCCTCGAACAGCGCGAGCTGTCCGCCGCCGAGCTGCTCCACCTCGACCTCCGGCTGCGGGACGGAGCGATCGACGCGCACGAGCAGCCGCGCGTCGCCGCGCTCGAGCTCGAGCGGCGCACCGTTCGCGGCCGCCAGCTCGTCGTCCGTGTTCAAGCGCCCGAGGACCCAGCCCATCGGGGTCGACGCGTCGACTGCGCTCTCGCGGTCGATTGCACCGGAGACGATCAGCCGGTCGATCGCGCGCGTCATCGCGACGTAGTAGAGGCGCAGCCGCTCGGCGCGCTCCTCCGCATCGCGCGCCGCGCGCACGGCCTCGTAGTCGAACGCCCCTCGACGCTTGCTGGTGACGGGGTCCACGACGCGGAACCCGAACCGCCCGTCCGACAGCGCGAGGATCTCGTCGCCGCCGGTGCCCGGCCGGTCGCGCCCCGCGTCGGCGACGACCACGACCTTGAACTCGAGCCCCTTCGCGGCAT
Organism: Gaiellaceae bacterium; assembly: GCA_036000665.1. Taxonomy (GTDB): domain Bacteria; phylum Actinomycetota; class Thermoleophilia; order Gaiellales; family Gaiellaceae; genus JACCTU01. Next base: position 19,527 of record DASYUZ010000033.1, on the reverse strand, counting down.
GGATCGTGAGCAGGCGCACCGCGTCCGCGCCCTCCTCTTCCGCAACGGCCTCGAGCTCCTTCGCACCGACCGCCTCCTGGTCGCGGACGAACCCGACGAAGCCTTCGATGTCAGGACCCCGCAGCTCCTCGTAGGAGCGGGCAAGCCGCGCCAGCTTGCGCAGGTTGGCATAGCGTCGGCGTCCGTCCCACTGGACGAGCACGGCGAGGTCATAGTCGTGCTCGGCCACGATCTGCTCGCACAGCCGCTCCAGCGAGAGCCGCGGCAGCTGCGCGACGAGCCGGTCGTAGCGCTGCCGAAACGCACGCAGCAGACGCGTGTCGCGGTCATCGAGCTCCGGCGGCGGCCCCTTCTCGAGCCCCGCAAAGAGCGGCCGCTTCGAGGCGGCGCGCCGAATCAAGACGAGGGCGTCGTTCGACACGCCCACGAACGGCGACGCCAGGACGCTCACGAGCGCCTGGTCGTCGTAGCGGTTCCGCAGCAGGCGCAAGTACGCGAGGAGGTCGACGACCTGTTGCTGGCCGAAGTAACCGCGCCCGGTCGCGCGGTACGTCGGCAGGCCGGCGCGCCGGAGCTCCTCCTCGTACCACTCGGCGTCGGTGCCGGCGGCGAAGAGCAACACGATCTCGCCGGGCGTTGCGGCACCGCTGTCGACGAGGTCTTTGACGCGCCGCGCGATCTGCTGCGCCTCGGCGCGCCGCCAGTGCAGCCCGCTGCCTGCGTAGCTCGCCTTGTCGGTGATCAAGAGCTCGACGGGGTGGCCGAAGACGGGGTCGGGGAACTCCCCGGACGCTGCCAGCGGCTGGAACTCCTCGCCGAACTCCTCCCGGAAGAGGAAGTTGACCGCGGCGAGCACCTCGGGTCGCGAGCGGTAGTTGCGCGACAACGCGAGCCCGCCGCCCTCCTGTGCCCGGCGCTCGCGGAAGACCTCGACATCCGCATGGCGAAACCCGTAGATCGACTGGAATTCGTCTCCGACGAAGAAGAGCTCCGGTCGGCAGGGTCCGTCCGCAAGCAGATCGATCAACTCGCACTGGAGGCGGTTCGTGTCCTGGAACTCGTCGACCATGATCGAGCGGAAGCGCAGGTGCTCACGTTCCCGAAGGGCCGCGTTCACGCGCAGGAGCTCGCGCGCGGCGAGCTGGAGATCCTCGAAGTCGAGCGCGCCCTCGCGCTGCTTCGCGTCGGCGTACGCCTCCGCGAAGCCCTCGAGCAGCAACTGGAGAAGGTCCCGGTCGCGCATCGCCAGCTCGTCGAGCGCCGACTGCTCGACCCCGCGCCTCGCCTCCTCGTACGTCGCGGCCCGCTCTCCGCGCGCGCGGTGATCGGAAAGGTCGACCAGCCGGTCGGCGCGCGGCTCCCCCTCGATCGCCTCGAGCAGCCGGCTCGCGTTCGCGCGCGCAAGCTCGGTCGCGTCGGCGTCGCCGGTGAGACAGCGCGCAGCGTCGCGCAGCCGCTCGACGCGCTCCGCGAGCGGCGGGCGGTCGCCGAGCTCGAGCACCAGCGGCCGCCCGGCCGACCGGAGCGTCTCGTAGATCCCGGTGAGCATCCGGCGCAGCGCTCGCGCACCGTACGTTGCGAGCAGCTGCAGGCGCTCGGGCTCTTCCGAGCGGCAGAACTCGTCGAGCGCGCGGTCGAATGCTTCCCCTCGAAGCACGGCCGCCTGCGGCTCGTCGAGCTCCCGGAACCGCGGATCGAGCCCGGCCTCGAACGGGTACGTCTTCAGCAGCCGGTTGCAGAAGCCGTGAATAGTCGCGATCCACGCGCTGTCCAGCTCGCGCGCGAGATCGAGCCGGCCGCGCGCCCGGAGCTCGCGCCGGATACGTGCGCGCAACTCGCCGGCGGCTTTGCGCGTGTACGTGAGTACGAGGATCGAGCCGACGTCCACGCCCCGTTCGCAGACGGCACGCACGAAACGCTCGACGAGGACCGCCGTCTTGCCGGTTCCCGCTCCCGCGGAGACGAACACGCGGCCGTCTGCGTCGATCGCGGCGCGCTGCTCAACGTTCGGCGCAACGCTCATGGGCGCTTCACCCGGCACATCGGCCAGAGGTCGCACCATTGCGGACACTCCCCGCCGCGCGGGTCGTGCGTCACGTCGCCGCCGCGGATGCGCTGCGCGAAGGTCCGTGCGGTCTCGCGCGCGGTCTCGACCTGGCGCCAGAACCCCTCGTCGTCGAGGTAATCGGTCTTCACGTACCCGGGCAGCGCGTTCTCGCGGGCGTCCTCGCGCAGCAGGCCGCGCGCCCTGCGGTCGCCGGCCAGCGGCCGGTACACGCCGCCGAGCGGCTCGATCCCGACGAGGTCGCGCAGGACGAGCATGTAGAGCGGGATCTGGAGCCGTAGCTCCTTCTCGATCGCGCTCGCAGAGTGTGCGCCCTTACCCGCCTTGTAGTCCTGCACGATCCCGCGCGCACTGAACGGGTCGACGTCGATCCGGTCGATCTTGCCCGAGAGCGTGAGCCCGTCGCCGAGGTCGAGGCCGCGCTGCAGCTCCTGCGCGGAGCGCTCCATCCCGAACGAGACCTCGAACCGGCTCGGGACGAGCGGCGACTCCGAGCGCACCTCGTCACGCACGAGCGATTCGAGGTCGCGCCACAGACCCTGATCGAGCTCGCGGCGCTGCAGCGGCGTCATCTCCATCCGCACGCCCTCGAGCGCCTGCGTCAGGCAGTGGCGCATCAGCGCGACGGCGCGCTCCTCGTTCGACTCGTTCACGCGATCGGCGCCCACCTCTTTCGGGAGCGAGGTGAAGAACTTGTGCAGCGTGTTGTGCGCCACCAGGCCGCGCAGCTTCGCGTCGACCTCGGCGTCGATGGTCTTCGGATCGATCAGGCGGTCGACGAACCAGGCCGACGAGCAGTCGGCCATGCGCTCGAGTTCGGTGACATTGAACGTCGTGCGTGCGCCCAGCTGCTCGAGCACGAGCGGGTGGCGCAGCCGAGTGCGCCGATGCTGCGCTCCCCTCGCCCGGTCGAGTCGACGCTCCCACCCGTTGGCGCGCGCGAGCGCGTCGGCCTCGGGCAGCTGTGAGGGCTCGGCGGCGAGCGCCGCCAGCGCACGCAGGCGCTCGCGCTCGGTCGGCGCGTCGTCGAGCCGCCAGGTCAGATGCGAGAGCGGCCGGCGCTGCGTCCACCGCGCGACCTCGTCGCCGGGGAAGAGCGCGGTGACCTCGTCCCAGAACGGGCTCGCCTCCTTGGGGCTGCCCTCGTCCGTGGCGGCCTCGCGGACGAGGTAGAGGCGTCGCGACGCGCGCGTGCACGCGGTGTAGAACAGATACCGGTCGCGGCTGACCGGATCCGCGCGGTGCAGACCGTGTTGCTCGCGCGCCTCGTCGTCGAGGAACGGTGTGCCGGTCGCACGGCGCGGCAGGCTTCCCTCCTCCAGCCCGAGGACGAAGACCACGTCGAATAGACGCGTCCGAGCGCGTTCCAGCCCGAGCACGGCGACGCGGCCCGGCTCGACCGCGCGCCCGCGGATCGTGGTCCGCTCGAGCGCCGCCACGAGGTCCTCGACGCCGAGCCGGCCGGCGGTCCCCTCCCAGTCCTCGAGCTCGTCGAGGAGCTGCGACACGGCCTCGTGGGCACGGAGATCCTGTACGGCCTCCTGGCCGGCGGGCGGCCGCTCGAGCCCGTGTGCCGCACGCAACATCGACCCGGCGAGATCCCGGACGCCGACGAGCGGCGTCGTGGCTGCGCGCAGCGCGTCCAGAGGCGGCACGGTCGCCCCGCGCACCTCGCGCATGATCTCCTCGACGCGCTCGGGTACCGCGATCGCCCGTCCGCGCAGCCTGCCCTCGGCGAAGTCGGCACTCGAGCGCGCCAGTCCGGAGTACGGCGAACGAAGAAACGCGAACAGGTCGCTCCGCGTGCCGCCGAGCCACGCGTAGCGAAGCAGCGAGATGAGCGCGTGGCCGAACGCCGTCTGCCCGAGCGGCACGTGAGCCTCGACGCCGTACGGGATGCCGAGCGAGCCGAACGCCGTCTCGACGGCGGCTCGTACGCGCTCGACCGACGAGCAGACGACGCCGATCGCGTCGGGGGCGATGCCGCCTCTCACGAGCTGGAGGATCTCCTCGCCGACGAGCTCCAGCGCTCCGCGCACTCCCGCGCCCTCGAGGAAGCGGATCGCGCCCTCGAGTGCCGGCGCCTCAACCGAGGGCGCGTCGAACAACGTTCGTTCGAGATACGCGAGCGCGGGATGCACGTCGAACGTCGCATGTGTGGAGAGCTCCTCGATCGAGCCGGCGAGCGAGGCCAGGTCGTCGGCCGTGCGGCGCAGCGACTCGAAGGCCGTGCGGCCGGGCTCGTACGGCAGCGAGACGGTCACGTCGGTCCGGCCGGCGAGTGTCCCGATGAGCGCCCACTCGGCTGCGGTCAGGTCCTCGAAGCCGTACGCAAAGACCGGCTCCCCGTGCCACGCGTCGAGATCGCGGCGCAGCCGGTCGACGGCGTGCGCGCGGAGCAGGTCGCGGTCCCAGAGGCCGAGTTCCTCGAGTTCGTCGCGGTACGCCGCATAGAGGTCCGCAATGCGTCCGTCGAGTCGCGTCGGCTCGACCAGTCCCGCTCCCAGCTCGCGGATCGCGTCGCGCAGCGTGTCCGCGAACCCCGCCGACCGCGCCGATCGCGTCAGGCCGTTCAGAGACGTGCGCGCGACCGCACGACGCAGCACCAGATGCTGTTGCGCCTCGGTCGCGAGCGGCTTCCGCTCCGTGTCGCCCCAGGCGAGGCGTTCGAAGACGTCGTCGAAGGTGCTGATCGAGCCGCCGAACAGGCAGCCTCGGCGCGCGACCAGCTCCCGTTCCACCCGGTCGACGTCCGACCGGTTCGGCACGATGAGGAGCGGCTCTCGAGGGAGCGTCTCGAGGTAGTGCTCAAGAAGCAGTGTCACCTTGCCTGCGTTCGCAGGGCCGACGAGCAGGCTCAGACCCACAACCGACTCATCGTAGTGTCCGGTTCGGACGATCCCGGGCCCCGCTTCGCGCTGCGAGCGGGAAAAACGAAGGGCGGGTCGCCCCGCCCTCCAGAGCTACGCCGCTTTTGGCCGGCGTCCGCGGCGCGCCGCCGGCTGGCCCGGCATCCCGCTCGCGCAGGTGTCGCAGAGATCGGCCTGCTTCGAGCCGCGGCGCGCGTCGTTGAAGTTGATGCGCATCACGGCGCCTTTTGATTCGTCGATTTCCTTGCTGCAGTTGTCGCAAACAAGCACGGTCTTTCGGGCCAACGTTTCCTCCTTCGAGCGCAGACGGGGAGGCCCAAACTATCGGAATTGCCTGGGCGAATCTATGCCGCCTGGCGCGCCTGCCGAATTCGCCACGAACGGAGCAAGCTGAGCAGCGCCTGCTCTTCGAGATCGAGTCCGGTATCCCGCGCTGAGACGACGCGCAAATGCCGCGGTCGAAAGTCGTCGATCGTGCGGCCGTCCATGTACTGCTCGACGACCGCGGGGCTGATGTACGACGCGCGGCAGACGGCCGGCGTGTTTCCCAGCTTCTCGGCGACCGAACGGATCACGCCGGCGACCACGCGCTTCCCCGCCGTCTCCGACTGCGGTTCGCCGTGCTCGGCGAGCCCGATCGCCGCGAGCAGCGTGCCCCCCCACGTGCGGAAGTCCTTGGCGGTGAAGTCGTCGCCCATGAACGTCTGGATGTACTCGTTCAGGTGACGGTCGGTCAGGTTGACCAGCTCGCCCTCGTTCTCGTAGCGGAAGAGGCGGGTCCCGCCCCGCAACGCGAGCAACTCGTTGATCGCATCGGCGAGCTCGGCGTCGACGAGAGCCGTTCGGACCCAGACCTTGCTCTTGCCGCGGAAGTCCAGCGCGATCCGATGTCCGCGCACCTTGACGTGACCCTTGCGCAGCGTCGTGATGCCGTAGCTGCGCGACGTCTTCGCATAGCGCTCGGAACCGGGACGGAACCAACCGAGGTTGATCAGGCGCAATGCGAGTGCGCACACGCGCTCGCGGTCGAGATGCGGCCGGTCCATGTGCTCGGCCATCACGGTCCGGATCTCGGGCAGCTTCTCGCCGAAGCGGACGAGCTTGTCGTACTTCGCCTGCTCCTGCTGAGCGCGGTACTCGGGGTGGTACAGGTACTGCCGCCGCCCCGCTCGATCGAGCCCGACCGCCTGAAGCTTTGCGCCGGGGCGGGGCGAGATCCACACCTCGCGCCACGCCGGCGGAATGCGCAGCTTGTCGATGCGCTCGAGTTTCTCGGCGTCGGTGATCTCCCGACCCTTGCCGTCGTAGTAACGAAAGCCGCGGCTTTTCGAGCCGCGGCGGCGCCAACCCCCTTTCCTCGCCACGGGCGCCATGTAACCCGGGACGCGCGGCCGTAATCCCTCCATAGAATCGGCCGCCGTGGACGAGCGGACGATCGTGGTGCTGGAGGGCGACGAGACCGGCCAGGAGCTGCTCGAGGAGGCACTGCGCGTGCTCACGGCCGACGTGGTCGGGCTCGAGCTCTCGTTCCCCCGGTTCGACCTCTCGCTCGGCCATCGCCGCGAGACCAAGAACCAGGTCGTGTACGAGGCGGCGCGCGCGGTCCGCGAGCACGGGCTCGGGTTGAAGGCGGCGACGATCACGCCCGAGGGGCGCGACGACGTCGGCTCCCCGAACCGGATCCTGCGGGAGGAGATCGGCGGGCAGGTGATCGTGCGCACGGGCCGCCGGATCCCGGGCGTCGTTCCGGTCGGGGGCGTGTTCGCGCCGATCGCCGTCGTCCGCATGGCGGTCGGCGACGCCTACGGTGCACAGGAGTGGCGCGAGGGCGAGGGCGAAGACGAGGTCGCGTTCCGGACGGAGCGGATCGAGCGGCGCATCTGCAGGGCGGTCTCCGAATACGCCTTCCGACTTGCCGAGCGCTCGAGCGCGCGAGTCTTCGGCGGGCCGAAGTACACGGTCTCGCCGACGTACGAGGGGATGCTCAAGGAGGAGATGGACGCCGCCGCCGAGCGCCACCCGGACGTGCCGTACGAGCCGCAGCTGATCGATGCGACGTTCGCGCTCCTGCTCGCCCGCGCGTCCGAGCCGCTCGTGATCCCCTCGCTGAACCGAGACGGCGACATCCTCTCCGACCTCGTGCTGCCGCTCTTCGGCTCGATCGCCGGCTCCGAGTCGTTGCTCGTCGCCTTCGACGAGCAGTACGTCCCGCGCGCGCTGCTGGCCGAGGCCGCCCACGGGACCGCGCCCGCGCTGCGGGGCAAGAACATCGCGAACCCGATGGCGATGATCCTCGCGGGCGCCGCCTTGCTGACGCACGGCGACGAACTCGCGCAGCAGGCGGCGCGCGCAATCCGCGAGGCGTGCCTCGAGGCAGTCGCGGACGGGCACAGGACCGCCGATCTCGGCGGACATCTCGGCACGACGGAGTTCACGGACGAGGTGATCCGCCGGGTGCGCTCGAAGCTCGAGGTCTGGGCGACGCTCTAGCGGCGGACGCGCACCCCGGATCCCTCGACGCGCCGGAGCGCATCGTCGATCTGCTCGGTCGTGCCTTCGAGCACGACGCGAGCGGTCGCAGCGCCTGGGCCGCGAAGGCGGCGCACGAGCGGCTGCAGGATGACGAGGAACAGATCGAGCACGGCCAGCGCGCCGAGCACCCGAAAGAACCCTTCGGAGTCGATCTCCTTCCAGATCGCGTAGCTGGCGAGCACTGCCAGGAGCACCGCGAGCGAGACGGCGGCAACGTAGACGCCGCGGAGCGCGGGCGTGTCGTCGTCGCGGCGGCGGCTCGTCAAGGCCGAGATCTGCGTCGCGGACGCGGCGAACGCCGTCGTGGTGCCGACGAGCTTCCAGGCCGTCTCCGAGTCGTCAGCCCCCCAGATCGCAACAAGTGCGAGCACGAAACCCGCTCCCGAGAGCGCGATCGTCGCCCAGGCGAGTGGTTCGGCGACGCGCCGCTCCAGGAGGATGGCGCCCGGGAGCGAGAGCAGGCTGTAGAGCGAGATCGCAAGCGTCGTTCCGAGGATGCGCCACTGGGTCTCGCCGAAGTCGCCGAACAGGAGGACCGCGATCGCGATCGCGGCGGTCGCAGAGAGCGACGCGAGCGCCGCGACCAGCAAGATCCGCTTTCCGTCCCGCATCTACACCGCGATCTTCGCCTGCGTCGCCCATACCTCGACGCACGCGCTGGCGAGAACCGGGTCGAACTGCGTGCCGGCGCAGCGCGAGACCTCGTCCAGCGCTGTATCCACTGCGAGGGCGGCACTGTACGGACGCAGCGATGTCATCGCGTCGAACGCATCTGCAAGCGACACGAGGCGAGCTTCGACGGGGATCGCCGGGCCGGGGATCGCATCCGGGTAGCCGTAGCCGTCCCAGCGCTCGTGATGGAAGCGCACGCAAGGGAGCGCAGGGTGCGCGCGGGCGAGAGTTCCGACCAGGCGCGCGCCCGACGCCGGATGCCGCCGAACTTCTTCGAGCTCGGTCGCCGTCAGCGGGCCGGGCTTTCCGAGCAGCTCTCTCGAGAGCGAGAGCTTGCCCACGTCGTGCAGCAGGCTGCCGAGCCGGATTGCGTCGAGGCGACGCTGTTCCCAGCCGAGCGAGCGCGCAACGGCAAGCGCGAGCTCGGTGACGCGGTTGCCGTGACCTCGCATCCACGGGTGCCTGGTCTCCACGGCGCGGGTCAGCGCGACGAGCATGGAGCACCCCCATTCCTCGCAGGGCATCGCATCCCTGCCCACTCCGCGTGCATAGGATCCGCGCCGTGAGAGTCGGGGTTCCACGCGAGACCGCGGCGGACGAGCGGCGCGTGGCGCTCGTTCCGGATTCGGTCACGCGGCTCGGGCAGACGGGCATCGACGTCGTCGTCGAGCCCGGCGCGGGGGCGGCCGCGTCGTACCCGGACGATCTCTACCGCGATGCCGGCGCGACGCTCGCGTCACCCTGGGACGCTGACGTCGTCGCGAAGGTGCAGAAGCCGAGCGCCGAGGAGGTGGCGCGCCTCCGCGACGGTCAGGTGCTGATCGGCTTTCTGCAGCCGCTGACCGACCGCGACGGCATCGAGCGCCTGGCCGCGCGCGGCGTGACGGCGTTCGCGATGGAGTCGATCCCGCGAATCACGCGCGCGCAATCCATGGACGCGCTCTCCTCGCAGGCGTCGGTCTCCGGGTATCGGGCCGTGCTGCTCGCTGCCGATCGCCTCCCGCGCTTCTTTCCGATGCTGATGACCGCCGCAGGCACGGTCCCGCCGGCGAAGGTGCTCGTGCTCGGAGCGGGAGTCGCCGGGCTGCAGGCGATCGCGACTGCGCGCCGCCTGGGCGGCGTCGTCTCCGGCTTCGACGTGCGTCCCGTGGTGCGCGAGCAGGTCGAGTCGCTCGGTGCCTCGTTCCTCGATCTGGGCGTCGTCGGCGAGGAGACCGAGGGCGGCTACGCGCGCGAGCTCAACGAGGAGGAACAGCGTCGCCAGCAGGCCGCGCTCGAGGAGCGCATCCCTGAGTTCGACGTCGTGATCACGACGGCCGCGGTCCCTGGACGGCCGGCGCCGCGGCTCATCCCCGCTGGTGCGGTGCGCGCGATGCGGCCGGGGTCTGTGATCGTCGACCTTGCCGCCGAGACCGGCGGGAACTGCGAGCTCACGACGCCCGGCGAGGAGGTCGTCGATTCCGGCGTGACGATCGTCGGCCTGCTGAACCTTGCGAGCACGATGGCGTTCGACGCGTCACGCCTGTACTCGCGCAACGTGAGCGCCCTCCTTCAGCATCTGGCGCCCGAAGGCGAACTCACGCTGGACTTCGAGGACGAGATCACCTCGGGTGCCTGCGTGACGCGGCGCGAGGAAGTCGTCGCGTGAACGTGCAGCTCGTCTCGGAACTGACCGTGTTCGCGCTTGCGATCTTCATCGGCTTCGAGGTGATCTCGAAGGTGCCGACAATGCTGCACACGCCGCTGATGTCCGGCACGAACGCGATCCACGGCATCGTCCTGATCGGCGCGATGCTGATCGCGGGCACCGCCGACTCGACGCTCGAGCAGGCGCTCGCGTTCGTCGCCGTCGTGTTCGGCACGATCAACGTCGTCGGCGGCTTCCTCGTCACCGACCGGATGCTCGAGATGTTCAAGCGTCGGCCCGACGAGGACCGCGGATGAGTCGCACGTGGATCGACGTCGCCTACCTCGTCGCGGCGATCCTCCTGATCGTCGGGATCAAGCGCCTCTCGCACCCGGCGACGGCCCGCTCGGGCAACTGGATCGCGGCGCTCGGGATGGCGATCGCCGTCGGCTTCACCTTCGCGATCAAGGAGATCGACGATTACGGGCTGATGCTCGCCGGCATCGCGGTCGGCGCCGTGATCGGTGCGATCTCGGCTCGTCGCGTGAAGATGGCCGCGATGCCGCAGATGGTGGCGTTGTTCAACGGCGTCGGCGGCGGAGCGGCCGCCTTGATCGCCGCCGCGGAGTTCCATCGCCACGCTCCCGATCCAGGTCACCTCGGCGGCGACGTGCTGGTCGGGATCGTCTTCTCGGCGGTGATCGGCTCGGTCAGCTTCTGGGGCTCGCTGATCGCGTTCGGGAAGCTGCAGGAGCTGCTGCCGGGCCGGCCGCTCGTTTTTCCGGGCCAGAATTTCTTCAACGCGCTGCTCGGCGCGACGCTGATCGCGCTGGTCGCGCTGAGCGCGACGACGGAGGACGGCATCTGGCTCGTCCTGCTGCTGGCCGGCGCGGCGGTGCTCGGCATGCTTTTCGTGCTCCCGATCGGCGGCGCCGACATGCCCGTCGTCATCTCGCTGCTGAACGCGTGCACGGGCCTCGCGGCCGCAGCCACGGGCTTCGTGCTCGACAACACGGCGCTGATCATTGGCGGCACGCTCGTCGGCGCGTCGGGAACGCTGCTCACGATCTTGATGGGGCGTGGGATGGGCCGGCCCCTGGCTCAGACGCTGTTCGGCGCATTCGGTGCGGCACCCTCGGGCGCGGCGCTGATGGCCGCCCCCGGCGCAGACGGAGGCAGCGTGCGAACGGCGTCACCGGAGGACATCGCCTTCATGCTTGCGTATGCCCGGCGAGTGATCTTCGTCCCGGGCTACGGGCTCGCGGTCGCGCAGGCCCAGCACGGTGTGCGCAACCTCGGAGAAGTACTCGAACGAAAGGGCGTCGACGTTCGCTACGCGATCCATCCGGTGGCGGGCCGTATGCCGGGACACATGAACGTCCTGCTCGCAGAAGCGGACGTGCCCTACGACGAGCTCTTCGAGATGGAGGAGATCAACCCTGCGTTTCCGCAGACGGACGTGGTCGTCGTGGTGGGCGCGAACGACGTCGTCAACCCGGCGGCGCGCAACCAGCCCGGCAACCCAATCTACGGGATGCCGATTCTCGACGTCGACAAGGCGCATCACGTCGTCGTCATTAAGCGCTCGCTGGCGACCGGATTCGCGGGCGTGGACAACCCACTCTTCTACGATCCGAAGACGGTGATGCTGTTCGACGACGCGAAGTCGGCGCTCGAGCGGCTCGTCGCGGCCGTCAAGTCCGTTTGAGCGTCCCGAGCGTTCCCTTCTTCGGCCTGGAGGCGGTCGAGCGGGCGGTGTCGCCCGAGCGGGCGCTCGACGCGGTGCGCGAGGCGTTCATCGCATACGCGCGCGGCGAGTGGACGATGCCGCCGAAGGTCTACGTGCCCGCATATCCGGCGGGTGACTTCCGCGCGATGCCCGCGCTCGGCGGCGGACATTCGTTGCTGAAGTGGGTGACGTCGTTTCCCGGCAATCCGGGCGCGGGCCTCCCCACGGTCATGGGTCTCGTGCTCCTGAGCGACGCGTCGAACGGCGTGCTGCGCGCGGTACTCGACGCGGGCGCCGTGACAGCGCTCCGTACGGGGGCGGCGGCTGTGCTCGCAGCCGAGACGCTCGGGCGCGAGGGCGCGGAGTCAGCGGCGGTGATTGGGGCGGGCATTAACGGACGGGCTGTGGCGCGGACGTTCGTCGCACGCGGACGGCGCGCCGTCCTCTGGGACGTCGACGAGTCGCGGGCGCGCGCCGTCGCCGACGAGCTCGGGGTTGAGATCGCGCCGTCGCGGGAGCAGGCGCTCGACGCGGACCTCGTCGTGACGGTGACGCCGGGCCGCGAGGTCCTGCTCGGCGAGGGCGCGCTCCGCCCGGGTCAGCACGCCTCCCTGATGGGCGCAGACGGCCCCGGAAAGCAGGAGATCGCCGCCGCCGAGCTCGCGCGAGTCCGCGTCTTTTGCGACGACTGGGAACAGGCCAGCCACAACGGCGATCTCGTACACGCCGTCGAGGCCGGCGTGCTCGCGCGCAACGACGTCACCGAGCTGGGCGCGGTGCTGGCAGGCTCGGCGCAGGGGCGGCAGTCGCCGGAAGAGGCGACGGTGTTCGACTCGACCGGGCTCGCGATCCAGGACCTGGCGATCGCGCTCGCGGCGCTCGAGCGCACCGATGAATTCGATCTGCCCCGGTTCCAGCCCTAGATGCGCCCCGGGTCGAGCAGGTCGAGCAAGGGATCGCGATCGCCCAGGAGCGCGCGCGCGACGAGCTCCCCGCAGGCAAGGCCGAGCACGTTGCCGTGCCCTGAATAGCCCGCCGCGACCCAGACGCGGTCCTGACCGGGGAGGGCGCCGACCAACGGCAGTTCGTCCTCGGTTGCGCCCCAGATGCCCGCCCAGCGATGGGTGACCGTCGGGAGGGTCCCGATCAACCGCCGCACGAACGCCTCTACGCGTTCCTGGACCGGTGACGTCACCTCCTCCTCGGCACTCCACTCCTCCTCGAGCGATGCATCTCGACAGCCGCCGATCACCAGCCGCCGGTCTGGTGTCTGCTGCCAGTAGTCGAGCCCGTAGCGCGCATAGTGCGGGCGGTCGAAGAGCAGCTCGGGGAGCGGTTCGGTCACGAGCACCTGGCCGCGGGTCGCGCGGATCCGCTGATCGAGCTCCGGGACGAGTCCGTCCGTGTACCCGTCGGTCGCGATCACGACGCGGTCCGCCTCGAGTTGCGCGAGCGACTCCACGCGGCTGTGCTCACGCACCTCCGCGCCGGCCGCCGCCGCCTTCCGCGCGAGCCGGCGTACCCAGCGCGCAGGCTGGAGCGCGCCGTCGGGCGGATGGAACAGCGCGGCCGCGAACTCGCCACGCAGCGGTGGCCGCAGCTCGTCGCCGGAGCGCCACGCGACCGCGAAGCCGTCGGCCGTCAACGCGTCGTACTCCGCGCGCAGGTCGTCGCGCTCGGACTCGTCGACCGCCAGCCTGAGGCTGCCGACGCGGCGGAACGCGTCGCCCGCCAGCGACTCGAGCCGATCGAGCGAGCGCTCTGTCAGTTGCCAGTACTCCCGGGCGAGGGTCGGCCCGAGCCGACGGCGGGCCACGTCGTAGGCCATTGCGCCCCCGCGCAGCGCGAAGCCGCCGTTTCGCCCGCTGGCGCCGCCGGCGATCTCACGCGCCTCGTGCAGGCGTACGCGCACGCCTGCTTCCGCCAGAACGAGCGCACACGCGCCGCCGGTGACGCCGCCGCCGACGATCTCGACCTCGGGACGAGCGCTCGGGGCGGTGCGCGGGAGCGCTTCCGCAGGCTCCTCGAGCCAGTACGAGGCCATGCGGCGATCGTAGTCACGCCCTCGTCCTGCGGTAGACGCCGTCCGCGCACGCGACCAAGCCCGCGAGCTCGAGCTCGGAGAGCGCGGCGGCAGCCATTCCGGGATCGAGCGCGACCGCACGGACGAGCTCGTCGCCGGTAGCCGGCGCGCCCAGGCGCTCGAGCAGGGCCCGGGCCGGCCCGGTCAGGTCCACCTCCGCCTCCTCCGGCGCCCTCAACCCATAGAGCTCGAGCACGTCGGCGGCCTCCGTGAGGGGCGTCGCGCCGAGCCGCAGCAGCGCATTCGTGCCGGCACTCAGCGTCGACGTGATTTCGCCTGGGCAGGCGAAAACCTCTCTCCCCTCCTCGAGCGCGAAATCTGCCGTGATGAGCGCGCCGCTGCGCTCCCCCGCCTCGACGACGACGGTCGCCTGCGCCAGGCCGGCGATGATCCGGTTGCGTGCAGGGAATCGCCACGGAGCGGGCTCCACTGCCGGCGCATACTCCGAGACGACGAGTCCGGACGCGGAGATCCGGCCGGCGAGCTCCGCGTGTGACGCCGGGTAGTCGCGGTCGACTCCGCAACCGAGCACGGCGACCGTAACGCCTCCCGCCTCGAGCGCACCGCGGTGCGCCTCGCCGTCGATCCCGCGAGCAAGTCCGCTGACGACGACGAGCCCTGCCGCTCCGAACTCCCGACCAAGCGTCCGCGCCACCTGGGCGCCGTACGGCGAGCAGGATCGAGCACCGACGATCGCGACGGCGGGCCGAGAAAGCACTCGTGCGTCGCGTCCACCGCGAACGAAGAGCCCGGGCGGCGCGTCGTGAACCGCGCGCAGAAGGGGCGGAAAGCCGGGATCCGAACGCGGGAGCCAGCGGACACCGCGACGCTCGAGGGCCGCGAGGTACGCGAGGGAGTCGAACGTGCGCGCGAAGGCTGCGAACCGAGTGTCCCGGCCTGGCGCCGGAGGATGCACACCCCGCTCGGAGGCGAACGCCGCAAGCGCAAGCTCGCTCACGTCGTCAGCCCCGCGGGTGCGCGGTACGAGAGCGCCTCCGCGATGTGCTCTCCCTCCACGCGATCGGACTCGGCCAGCGCAGCGACTGTCGAGGCGACACGTGCGACGCGCGCGCGGCCGCGGCCCGAGAGCGGTAGACGCTCGACCGCACGCGTAAGCAGGTCGTCCGCCGCCGCGGTCCGGGCAGGCACGCTCTCGGCGAGCCGGCGACGCGCGGCAACGACTCGTTCCCGCACCGTCCGCGAACGCTCGCCCGGCGCCCCCGCGAGCTCGGGCGCGCGCGGGCGCGGCACGGTGACGACGAGATCGAAGCGGTCGAGCAGCGCCCGCGAGAGCTTGTTCGCGTAGGCCGCAAGGCGTTGGGGCGAACAAGAGCACGGGAGCGCGGGGTCACCGCGGGCTCCGCAGGGGCAGAGGTTCATCGTCGCGACCAGCTGGAAGCGGGCCGGATAGAGCGCGGTGCCCTCCGCTCGCGCCACGCTGATCAGGCCGTCTTCGAGCGGCTGTCGGAGCGCCTCCAGGGCCGGGCGGACGAATTCCGGCAGCTCGTCGAGGAGGAGCACTCCGCGATGCGCGAGGCTCGCTTCACCCGGCCGCGGTCCGCGGCCGCCGCCGACGATCGCCGGTGCCGACGCGGTGTGGTGGGGTGCACGGAAGGGCGGCGTCGTGATCAGCGGGTGCTCGGCGCGCAGGATTCCCGCGACGGAATGGATCCGCGTGACCTCGAGCGCCTCGCTGTCTTCGAGAGGCGGCAGCAAGCCGGGGAGCCGACGCGCGAGCATCGTCTTGCCGGTGCCGGGCGGCCCTGCGAGCAGCAGATGGTGGGCCCCGGCGGCAGCGATCTCGAGCGCGCGGCGTCCCCGCTCCTGGCCGCGCACGTCCGCGAGATCGGGCGCGGGCGGCGGCTTCCACCCGTTCCGGGCTGGAACGGGCTCAGGGTCGAGCTCTCCGCGCAGGTACGCGACCGCCTCGGCGAGGTGCCACACCGGTACGGGGTCGACGCCTGCGAGTGCGGCCTCCGGCGCGGAGCGGGCGGCGCAGATGATCCTGGGCAGCCCGGCGGTCCGTGCACCGTCCGCGACGGCGAAGACGCCTGCGACGGGGCGGACGCGGCCGTCGAGCGCGAGCTCGCCGTGCACCGCGAGCTGTTCGAGCTCGTCGCACGGAACCTGGCCCGAGGCGGCGAGGACTGCGAGCGCGATCGACAGATCGAACGAGGAGCCTTCCTTCCGGAGCGATGCCGGGGCGAGATTGACCGTGATTCGTCCTTTCGGCCACTCGCAGGCGGCTGAACGAACGCCGCTCCGCACACGCTCCTTCGCCTCCTGGCAGGCGCGATCGGCCAGCCCGACGATCGTGAAAGCAGGAACCTGGCCCTGCAGGTGTGCTTCGACCTCCACCCGACGGGCTTCGAGACCTACGAGCGCATGGGTGACCGCGCGTGCGAGCACATTGCCACGGTAGGTGGCGACGTGTCACGTGTCTGTGTCAGCTCTGTGTCAATTGTGTGACAACTTGCGCGCGGCGAGCACGTCTTCGAAGTATTCGCCCGCACGTCGTCCGGTGCGTCGGTTCACATGTCTGCGCAACCGATGCTCCAACTCCAGCCCTGCACGTTCGAGAATCGCCGGATACAGGTCCCGGCGGTCGTTGACGACGACCAGCACGCGCCCATCGTGGCGAAGGCGTTCCGCCGAGCGCTCGAGAACTCGAGCGACGCCCTCGACGTAGTCTTCGATCGCGCGCTTCGTCGAGCCTCGCCCGAGCTCCTGCGACTCCAGCCGCTCGAGGCCGAGCAGCTCGTACGCGTACCGATGCTGCTCGTGGTAGTCGATCAAGCCCGGGTACGGCGGGGACGTGAGAACGGCGTCGTAGGGACCGCCGAGGTCGAGCTCCCGCGCATCGCCGTGCAGCACAGCCGCGGCCCGCCCAGGTGCGCGGACACGGGCGAACGCCTTCACGCGCGCAACCGTGTCGAGCGCGTACCGGCGCAGGAAGTGGTCTGCGCGCTCCACGGGCCTGCACTCGCGCTTGTGCTTGTGGCACCAGTACGGGCTGCGCTGCGGCGCGCGCGGGAAGTCGAGATCGAAGTGCGTCGTCCTGCGCGCCGACCTTGCGGCACGGGCGAGCACGACGCGCAGAACATCCGCGTGCTCGTAGTCCGCGATCAGCGAACGAAAACCGAGTAGGTCGGCCGACGCTCGCGCGGCGAACCAGCGCTGCACGTACGCGGAGTGCTGCACGGAACCGTCGACGTCGCCGCGCTCCAGCCGCCCGCATGCGTCGCGGAGCTCCCGCTCGAGCGTGAACAGGTTGTAGCGCGCGGTCTTGACCCGCATCAGGAGCGCGTTGAAGGCGGCAACGTCGACGCCCGTAGCGCTGTGCCCGCTCTCGAGCGCCTGCACGAGGGTCGTGCCCGAGCCGGCGAACGGGTCGAGCACGCGACCGCCCTTGTGGACGTACCGCGCGAGCAGTGCCTCGACGAGCTGGGGGATACTTTCCCAGGTACGGGTGCAGGCGATGCACGTGCTTCGTGCGTTCGCGTTCGGGCAGGTCCCGTTCGGACCACGACAGCTCGAGATCGATCTCGTCGTAGAGCACGTCTTGCGTCGGGGCCATGGCCCCGAGGGAGTTCGGCCTCTAGAGCGGATCTCCTAGCGGCAGCCGCCGCAGGCGCCCGCCGTCGTCTGCGAGGACGGCGAACGCGACGTCCAGGCCGGCCGTCTCGGGATGCGCCGCGAGCCACGCCTCCGCCGCGCGGTACAGCCGGCGCTGCTTCTCGCGGTCGACCATCTCCTCGGGCGCCCCGAACGCGGCCCCGCCCTTCGACTTCACCTCGCAAAAGACGAGCCGCCGGCCACGGCGGACGATCAGGTCGAGCTCGTAGCCAGCGCTCCAGACGTTCGCGGCCAGGATCCGGTAGCCGCGCACGCGAAAGTGCCGCTCGGCGCGACGCTCAGCCTGTTGCCCGGAGCCGGGCCTCGGCATCGTCTGCGTAGCAGAGCGCCTGAAACGAGAGCCGGTGCACCGCCGACGGCCCGCGTTCACGGACGACCGCCGAGTGGCCGGGCGTTATGTAGCCGACGTGCGAGGAGAACCCGTAGTGCGGGAAGACGGCGTCCATCCTGCGCATGGCACGGTCGCGCACGACCTTTGCGACGACGGACGCTGCGGCGATCGCCGCACTCTTCGTATCGCCGTCGACGATCGCCGTGTGCGGGGGCGCCGTTGGGCCGAGACGGAAGCCGTCCACGAGACAGACCTCGGCGGGCGGCATCAGCGCCGCGAGCGCCGACCGCATGCCCGCGAGGTTAGAGCGGTGCAGGCCGTTCCGGTCGATCTCCCGCGCAGAAAACACACGCACCGCGATCTTCGACGCGCAGCCGACGACCGCGGCAAAGAGCTCCGTCCGCTCTTCGGGCGTCAGCTGCTTCGAGTCGTTCAGGAGCGCGAGCGGCCGGACGCGGTGATCGCGCAAGCACTCGTAGTCGAGCAGGACCCCGGCCACGACCAGCGGCCCGGCGAGTGAGCCCCGGCCCGCCTCGTCCACCCCGGCGACGTAGCGGACGCCGAGCTTCCGGTCGAAGCGAAGGAGCCGCTGTCCGCTACTCGGTGGCACGCGGCGAGGATAGCGCGGGGCTCAGCCGGAGCTCCGACCTTGTGGAAAAGGTCTTACGCCTCGGTCTTGGCCTTCTCGGCCTCGGCCTCGACCGGCGCCACGGGCGCCTCGACGCCCGACTCGGCCCCCGGAGCCGCGGCAACCCGGCGCTCGACGTCGGCGGGCTCGGTCGCGCCCGGAGCTTCCTCCGTCACGATCTCGGAGACCTCGACTCCGCGCGCCGCCGCAGCCGCGCCCGGGCGTTGCTGCTTCTCGCGCACCCGCGCCTTCTTGCCGACCTTCTCCCGCAGGTAGTACAGCTTCGCGCGTCGGACGTCGCCGATCGCCGCGACCTCGATCCGCTCGATCTTGGGCGAGTGGAGCGGGAAGGTCCGCTCGACGCCGACGCCGAACGACTGCTTGCGCACCGTGAACGTCTCGCGCACCCCGGCGCCCTGGCGCTTGATCACGATCCCCTCGAACACCTGAACACGGCGGCGCTGGCCCTCGATCACCTGGAAGTGGACGCGCACCGTGTCCCCCGCCTTGAACTGCGGGATCCCGTCGCGCATCTGGGCGCGCTCGATGGACTCGATGACGTTGCTCATAACAAGGGCCGGCCGCGAGGCCGACGGCCGATGTTAGCGAATGCTGATCCGGTTGGGCGGCCAGTAGGTCGAGAAGACCTCGCCGATGATGTTTCCCTTCGGCACCGTCCCCCAGACCCGCGAGTCACACGACTGGGTCCGGTTGTCGCCCATCACGAAGTACGCATCGGGCGGAATCTTCTGCTTCGGGAAGGTCTGGAAGTCCTGCCGGTCCTTCGGGATGTAGGGCTCGATCAGCTTCCGGCCGTTGATGTAGACGTCCCCGTCACGCTGCTCCCACGTCTCCCCCGGCAGCCCGATGATCCGCTTCACAAAGGTGCCGGCCGGCGGGCAGTGCATCGCGGCCTTCGGCGGAGTCTTGAAGACGATGATGTCGCCGCGGTGCGGATCGCGCAAGTGGTAGATGAAGCGGTTCGCGAGCACGCGGTCCGAAAAACGCGCGAGGCAGCCGGGCAAGGGCCGCGCGCAGTGGAGCCGCGGCTCCATCGACGAGGTGGGGATCCGGTATGGGTTCACGACCCAGGCCTTGATCGCGAGCACGATCGCGATCGCCCCCACGATCGTCACGAACCAGTCGAGCGCTACGGTCCAGGCATGCGGCAGGCCGAGCCGCTCGATCGGGTTTCTCACCGGCCGACGCTCCGGAGCCTGCTCTGTTCCAGTCGCCATTCTTCGATTCGCTTGTGATCTCCGGATAACAGGACATCCGGGACGGGCCAACCCCGGAACTCTGCCGGACGCGTGTAGTGCGGGTACTCCACACCCCGCTCGAGCTCCGCCGAGAA
>DASYUZ010000032.1:0-5262 GCA_036000665.1 Gaiellaceae bacterium | reverse complement strand
CTCCAACCTCGACGCAAAGCTCCGCGTCTCCATGCGCGCCGAGCTCGCGAAGCTGCACGAGCGGCTCGGCGTGACGACCGTCTACGTCACGCACGATCAGGTCGAGGCGATGACCCTCGGCCAGCGCGTCGCAGTCCTGCGGGACGGGGTGCTGCAGCAGGTCGATTCGCCGCAGAGGCTCTTCCGCCGCCCGGCAAACCTGTTCGTCGCCGCGTTCATCGGCTCTCCGGCGATGAACCTCGTCGACGCGCACCTCGATGGCGACTCCGTCCGCTTCGCCGACTTCAGCCTCGCGCTGCCGGAGGGCTCGCCGCTCGTCGGCCTGGATCGCCGCGTCGTGCTTGGCATCCGGCCAACCGACTTCGAACACAGCGCAGCCGCGGATCCCACGCTCCCCCGTATCCGCGTGCAGCCGGACGTCGTCGAGGACCTCGGCGCCGAGACGCACGTCGTCTTCCCGATCGAGGCACCGCGTGTGAGTGCGGAGGCGGTGCGCGCGGCAACCGAGGCCGAGACGGAAGACGAGGGAACGCTGTTCGCAGACGACCAGCGGGCGGTCTTCACGGCCTCGGTCGACGCCCGGCGCGTGGTCCGCGTCGGAGAGTCGATCGAGTTCGCGGTCGACCACGCACGGTTCCACTTCTTCGACCCAGCAACCGGGCTTTCGCTCGAGGCCGGCACGCGCGCGCCGGCGGCCGCCTGAACACGATCCTCTCGTCGAGACCGCTGGGCCGAACCGAGCTCCGCGTGAGCGCGGTCGGCCTCGGCTGCTGGGCGATTGGAGGGCCGTTCTGGGCCGACGGGAAGCCGATCGGCTGGGGCGAGGTCGACGACGAAGAGTCCGTGCGGGCGATCCACCGCGCTCTCGACCTCGGCGCGACCTTCTTCGACACTTCCGATGTCTACGGCGCGGGGCACAGCGAGCGTGTTCTCGGCCGCGCGCTTGCAGGCCGGCGCGACGAGGTCGTGATCGCGACGAAGTTCGGCAACACCTTCGACGAGACGACGCGCGAGATCACGGGCAGCGACGCCACGCCGGAGTACATCCGCCGCGCGTGCCAGGCCTCCCTCCAGCGCCTGGCCACCGACCGCATCGACCTGTACCAGTTTCATCTCTCCGAGTACGAGCCCGTCGCCGCGGGAGAGGTGCGCGACGTGCTCGAGGAGTTGGTTGCGGAAGGGCTGATCCGCGCCTACGCATGGAGCACGGACGACCCCGACCGCGCGCGAGTCTTCGCGCAGGGGCGGCACTGCGCCGCGGTGCAGCACGAGCTGAACGTTCTGCAGGACGCGCCGCGCATGCTCGCTCTCTGCGAGGCGGAAGGGCTCGCGAGCATCAACCGCTCCCCGCTCGCGATGGGTCTGCTCACGGGCAAGTTCAGCGACGGCTCGCGCCTGCCGGCAAGCGACATCCGAGGCGACCCGCCGCAGTGGCTGAAGTACTTCAGGGACGGTCACCCGGCACCGGAGTGGCTGGAGAAGCTGGCGACGGTGCGCGAGATCCTGACGGGCAGCGGCCGGAGCCTCGCCGTCGGAGCGCTGGCCTGGATCCTCGCCCGCAGCGACCGTACGATCCCGATCCCGGGGTTCCGCACGGTTGCACAGGTCGAAGACAATCTCGGCGCTCTGGCTCGCGGACCCCTCGCGCCCGACGAGATGAGCGCGATCGCGGAGGCATTGGCCTAGCTCAGGCCCCGAGCCTGAGCGCACAGGAGGCCGAGCCTAACCACGTGTGCGGGTTCCCGGCCCAGCACCACCCGAGGCGAGGACTGCCTTTGCTCGTCCAGAGAGCCGGGACCCTCCTGTCGCCGCGACGCGATCCGAGCAGCGAGAAGGCGTTCATCGACCGGAGGACGCCAGGATGGTGCGTCAGCACGGCGATCCCTTCTTCGATCGTGAGCGGCGAGCGGCGGCTCGCGGTGATGAACGGGAGTGCGTCGTCGGGCGTGACGTTCAGCGTCTCCTTACCGGTATCGATGTCAGCCGCGAGGTAGGCAGGCCCTTCCGGTACCTCGAGCTGCTCGATCGGCGTGAACGCGCTGGGTTCCGTCGGGTTCATGTCGACCACTCCGTACCGGCCGTCCTGTTCGACAAGCGGCATCGACTGCTCGGGCGGAATCAAGCCTCGGTCCGGCACGAGTACGAACGGGATCTTCGAGTCGACGATCGCTGGTGGTAGCTCCGCCAGATGCCCTGTCAGCGGAACGAAGAGCTTCGCGAACGCGTCCTTGGACATCCCGGCAATCTGCGGGTAGCCGAGGCGCACCATGTTCGCGAGCTGCCGGTCGAACTCGCGCGCCAACTGCGTCGGTCTCACGCCGCTACCTCGAGCTCGCGCGCTCCGCCCGCGGCGGCGGAGACACGCGCAGTGCCGGCCGGATACGCCGCGACGATCTCGTCCGCGACCTCGTGGGCCCGGTCGTGCTCGGCGAGAGCGAGGATCGAACCGCCGAAGCCACCGCCGGTCATCCGCGCGGCGACGGCGCCGGCGCCGTACGCGAGGTCGACGAGGAGGTCGAGCTCGGGTGTCGAGACCTCGAAATCGCGGCGCAGGCTCTCGTGCCCTTCGCGGAAGACCTCGCCGAGCCGTGCCGCATCGAGCGGGGTCTCGGTCAGAACGCTGACCACCTCGCGGACGCGGGCGTTCTCCGTGACGACGTGGCGCAGCCGTCGCTCGCCGACTGGATCGAGGCCTGCGGCGAGCTCGGCGATCTCGTGCGGCTCGACGTCCGCAGGCCTGCGGCCGCCGAGGACGACGAGCGCGTCCTCGAGCTCGCGGCGACGGACGGCGTAACCGGATTCCTCGAGCCGGTGACGCACGCCCGAGTCCACGATCACGAGTGCAAGCGCGGGCGGCAGCGGAATCGCGCGGTACTCCAGCGACGCCGTGTCGAGCAGGATCGCGTGGTCCGCGACCCCGAGGACCGACACCGCCTGGTCCATGATCCCCGAGGGGACCCCGACGGCGCGGTGCTCTGCGCGCTGGGCGGCCAGAGCCAGCTCCATTGGTTCGATCGGAAACTCGGCAACAGCGCACAACGCCGTAGCGACTCCGACCTCGAGCGCCGCCGACGACGAGAGGCCGGCGCCGATTGGAAGGTTCGAGCTCACTCGTCCCTCGAAGCCGACCGGCGGTCGGCCAAGCCGGTCGAGCTCCGCCGCCACGGCAGCGACGAAGCGGCCCCAACCCGAAGCGTCACCGCCGTTCGGACTGAGCTCGACGGTCTCCTCTTCGTGGTCCGAGGCAAGCCTGATCCCCTCCGATGCGACGCCCTCGACGCGGACGCCGAGCTCGAGCGCCGCGGGCAGCACGAGGCCGCCCGTGTAGTCGGTGTGTTCTCCGATCAGATTGACCCGTCCAGGAGCCCAGAAAGCGCGCGTCATCCCGCCGGGCGGAGCAGATACGAGAACCGATACGAGGACTCGAGAAGCCGGTAGCGCTGACCCGTGTCGGGACCGCAGCTCGCGGTGCCGAGCCCGCGCTGCGCGTGGTCAAGGCTCAGCACGACGTCGCGACGCGGGTGAAGGTCGTACGTGTGACGCGCGGCGTACAGGTCGTCCGCAGTGAAGTGACTCGCGGAGAAGCCAATCGTCGGCCGGCCTTCTACCTCGAGGCCGAAGCCCTGGGCGTCTGTCAGCGCGAGCCTCCGAGCGCTGCTTCGGTGCCCATGCTCCTGCGGGAGGATGTACGGCACGTACTGGTGGGTCACGGTGCTTTCGAAGCGCCCCACCGTCGCTGAGGCCTTGCGGTCCGGATAGCTCTCCCACGGCCCGAGGCCGAACCACTCGAGCCGCTCCAACTCCGGCAGCAGCAACAGGACGACACCGACGCGCGGCAGATCGCGTAGGTCCGGCCCCAAGCGCACCTCGTTCTCGACGAGCAGGCCTTCCGTTGTGAGCAGGAAGCGTTGCTCGTGGACCGCGTCCTCCCACCTGCCGCGACCGGATGCACGGCGAGCGACCTGGACGCCACCGTCACGCGCGCGGACGTCGGCGAGGCGCTGCTCGATTCGGTCGAGCCCGAGCTCGAGCCAGCGGTGCAGCACACCCGACCGGCGCTCCGGGAGCAGCCGGAGCCCGTCGTTGTCGGTCGGAGCGCGCCAGAGCTGGAGGCTGGGGCCCTCCTCGAGGACGTTGCGCCCGTTCACGCTCAGCTCGGTCAGCCCGTCCTCGACGACCGCGCGCAGGCTCCCGCTCTCGAGCACGAAGGAAGCGTCGGACTCCGAGAGCGCCGCTTTCCGTCCGCGCACGCGGCGGATCGCGCGCGCGGGCAGCGCAAGTTGCTGGTACGCCACTTCGTGGCCCGCGGGCGCCCACTCGGTTGCACGCCGCAGGGCGAAGCGGAAGGTCACGAATCGCTCTCCGGGGACGTCGCTCGCGATGTCGAGCGTCACGTCGACCGCGTCGCCGCGCAGCGCCGGGAGCTTTCCCGTCCGGACGACGTCGCCGTCGACGGCGAGCTCCCACGTGCCGCGGAATCCTTCGAGCCCGGCGAACTCCTGGCGCTTGCGGATCCTGAAGCGCCCCTCTTTGAGCTGCTCGACGGAGACGGGCCGAGCCAGAAACTTCAGCTCGTGGAGCGCAGGGTGCGGAGTCCGATCCGGCCAGACGAGTCCGTCGGCGCAGAAGTTCGCGTCGTTCGGCGTTTCGCCGAAGTCGCCGCCGTACGCCCAGTACGGGCGCCCCTGCGCGTCCGTGCGCCGGATCCCGTGATCGATCCACTCCCAGACGAAGCCTCCCTGGAGCGCGTCGTGGCGCTCGAAGGCGGCGAAGTAGTCGGCGAGCCCGCCGTTCGAGTTTCCCATCGCGTGCGAGTACTCACAAAGGATCAGTGGGCGCGGATCGTCGCTTTCACGCGCCCAGGCCTCGATCTCCTCGACCGCTGCGTACATCGGACACACCACGTCGGTTGCCCTCTGTCCACCTGACCAGTCGAACCGGATCGCGCCCTCGTAATGCAGCGGCCTCGACGGATCGCGCGCGCGCACCCAGCCGGCGGCCGCGTCGTGATTCGGGCCGTACCCGCTCTCGTTGCCGAGCGACCAGAGAATCACGCTCGGGTGGTTCTTGTCGCGTTCGACCATGTTGCGAACGCGCTCGACGAACGCGTTCACGTAGCGCGGATCGCGGCACACGTCGTCGTAGTAGGCGTGCGATTCGATGTTCGCCTCGTCGATCACGTACAGCCCGTAGCGATCGCAGAGGTCGAGCCAGTAGGGGTCGTTCGGGTAGTGCGACGTGCGCACGGCGTTGACGTTGAAC
>DASYUZ010000031.1:0-1553 GCA_036000665.1 Gaiellaceae bacterium | reverse complement strand
CCGGTAGAACCCCGTGGAGTAGATGTCGCGCTCGAGCTCCTCGGGGGGAACGGCAAGGTAATCGGCGGGCTGCCGGTATTTCTCGAACAGCTTCTCGGTCACGCGGTTAACGTTCACGTCCGTTGTCTGTGCAGACAACATGACGGAGACGAGCAGTTCCAGCGGGTTCCGAAATCGGAGCGCGATCGTGGCCTCCGGATACTCCGCCATCAGACGGTCGATGATCGGGCGAATGCGCGCGCGTTTCGGGCCGACTCGGCGTCGCGCCTCGTGGACATAGCTACGAGCCACGCAGAGTCTCGAAGTACTCGGTGACTTCCTCCGGGTCGGGCGGCCGAAGCAGCCAATCGGCGTGCTCCTCCGCGCCGAGTGCGCGAACGACCGCGGCGGCTGACTCGACGTCGTACGTCGTCCGCCGATGCTGAACCTCCGGGCCGACAAGGGCCCAGAACGCGCCGCGCCGGCCTTCGTACGGCATGCCGACGCTCCCGGCGTTGACGAGACGCAAGGCGCCGACGCTGCGCTCGAACTGCACGTGTGTGTGGCCGACCAGGGCTGTCCCGTTCCACCCCATGAACGCTTCAGCGACGACCCGATCCGGCGTGATCCGGGTGATTATCTCCTCGTCCGAACGAGGGGTCGCATGGCAGAACAGCACGGACCCGAGGCCTTCGATGTCGATGTACTTCGTGAGGGGCCATCTCTCCACTTGCCGGAGCCTCGTCGCGCCGAGCTTCTCGGCGGCGAGCGCTGCCCCATGCGCTTCCGCCCGCATCACGACCTCGCGATCCGCGTTCCCGCGGACGAACACGACGTTCTGCAATGAGGTGAGCCGGTCGAAGACCTCGGCCGGCAACGGCCCCGCGACGATATCGCCGCCGCAGACGATCAGATCTACTCGTTCACGCTCGACGTCCGCGAGCACCGCCTCGAGAGCGGGCAGGTTCCCGTGAACGTCGTAGAGCGCGGCGAGCCGCACGCTAGGCGACGCTGCCGGCGAGTGCGGACTGCACTCCCTGGCGCGGCAGGCGAGGCCCTGCGCAGACGAGGTCGAGCGCCGGGCACCCGGCGCAGGCGAACTCGCTCGGTGTCGGCCGGAACTCGCCGCGACGCAGGCCCTCGATCGCAGCGCTGAGCTCGGCCTCCAGCTCTGCGACCTCGGCGCGCACGAACGTCGTCGCGACGGGCGCGTCCGGTCGTTCGAGGAACTGGTAGACGACCTCGACGAGCTCCGCTCCGGCGCGGAAGCACGCCAGCGCGTAGACAAGTCGTTGCAGACGGTACGAGTGCTCGACGACGTCCTCAGGGCCCTCGTCCGCGAGCGCATTCGACTTGTAGTCGACGACGAGCGCGCCCGCCCCGTGTTGGTGATACACGTCGAGGAAGCCGTGCAGGAGCACGCCGTCGTGCTCGAACGTGAAGTGGCGCTCCTTCGCCACGCCGTCGAGCCGGGCGACGCGCGCGGCGAGCTCGGACGAGCAGTACGCCTCGACGAGCGAGCGGATCAGCGCGACCTCCGCGGCCCCCGCCGCGGAGTACGCACTGTGCACGCG
>DASYUZ010000030.1:0-25389 GCA_036000665.1 Gaiellaceae bacterium | reverse complement strand
GGGACGTGCGCGAGCGTCTCGACGTTGTTGATCAGCGTCGGCCGGCCCAGATACCCGAACGTGCTCGGGAAGGGCGGCTTCAGCCGCGGCATCCCGCGGCGCCCCTCCATCGACTCGAGCATCGCGGTTTCCTCGCCGCAGATGTACGCGCCTGCGCCGACGACGAGCTCGAGCGAGCGCCCGTCGAGCAGCCCGGCGGCGCCGAGCTCCTCGATTCCTTGCAACAGTCTGTTACGAGCGGCCGCGTACTCCTCGCGCAGGTAGATGAACCCCTCGGTCGCCTCGGCGAACTGCATCGCAATCAGCGTCGCCTCGAGCAGCAGGTGCGGCCGCCGCTCCATCACGTAGCGGTCCTTGATCGTTCCGGGCTCGCCTTCGTCCGCGTTGACGACCACGTAGCGAGGCGCGGGCTCACGCGCGACCGCCTCCCACTTGACGCCGGTCGGGAAGCCGGCGCCGCCGTAGCCGGCGAGACCCGACGCCTTGAGCTCCTCGACGACGCGCTCGTTCGCGAGCGGCGAGCGCAGCAGCTCGAGACCGCCGCGCCGCTCGTAGTCGGCGAGCGTCTCGTCCGCCTGGTGCAGCCCGAGCGAAGCGCCCTCGTTCGTGCGGTGCGTCACCGGCTCCTCGCGGCCGAAGGGCAGGATCGTGTCGCCCTGCATCGCCACCGGTGCGAGCTCGCAGTGTCCGAGGCAGGGCACCTCGATCGCGTCCGGCGTCTGCGCGAGCAGCTCACGCGCACCGAAGCAGTCGCAGACGGGCCCCGTGCAGACGCGCCGCGCGTCCACGGGTACGCGCAGGAACGAGTAGAACGACTGCACCTCGTCGACCTCCCCGCGCCTGATGTTCATGTGGTCCGCGAGCGCGTCCGAGAGCTCGGGCGTGATCGGCCCGACCTCTCGCCGTAGCCGACCGAGGTTGTCGAGCAGTCGCGTGCGGTCTCTCGGGAGCTCGCCCAGGAGCGCCGCGAACCTCAGCGCGTCCACTCCGTGATCGTAACCCGCGGCAGCGCCGCAGGAGGAAAGCGCCTAGACGGCCGTTCCTACGCGACCAGGTGCTCGTAGAACCCGGACGGGAGCTGCACGAGGACGTCGTGGAACTCGCCGGGCGTCACGGCCTCGCGGATCGTCTCCAGGACCGCCCCCGCACGTGTGCGCGCCTCCTCGGGGGAGATCTCGAGCTCCTCGGCGACGTAGTCGATGAACTCGTTCGCGGTCATCCGAACGACCTCGGGCCTCACGACGACCGACTCCTTCAGCGGCGCCGGAAGCTGGGAGAGCAAGTCGTCGGCCTCGGCCTCCTCGTTGCGTTCCACGGAAGGATCGCCCCGAGCGCGGTGCCCCGCCTCCCTCCAGGGAACCCCGAGGGAGCCTCCGAAAGAGGCCAGAAAATGCCAAGTCCCGCGAACCCGAGGGCGCGCAGGACTTGACGTAGCGACACTCTCACACGCGGACGGCCTCGTCAAGAGCGCGCGACGCTATCGAGCGCAACGGCCAGGTCCTGAGGTCGTGCTCGCGCGGGGGGTTCCAGACGGCGCCAGAATAGAGGCCGTGCCCAAAGACGAGAGCCGCTTGCGCCAGATGCTCATCGACAGGTCGTGGGAACGGCCGACGACGCGCGATTGGGAAAACGTGCTCAGCGCCCTGCCGCTCTTCTCGACCCTCTCGACCCGTCAGTGCCGGCAGGTCGCGAAGCTCGCGCAGTTCGCTTGGTTCGCCCCCGGCGACGTCCTCGTCAAGGCCGGAGAGCCCGGCGACGCGTTCTACCTGATCGTCAGCGGGAAGGCGAAGCTCGACGGCGAGCCGGGCGCCCGCACGCTCGCCACCGGCGACTTCTTCGGCGAGATGGCGCTGCTCGACGGTGAGCCGAGATCGGCGACGATCACCGCGACGACGGAGTTGCAGGCGATGATCCTCCCGCGGCGTGCCTTCGTGAAGGTGCTCGAGCAGGAGCCGCGACTCGCGCTTACCGTCATGGCTGAGCTTGCCGCGCGCGTGCGCAGGCTCGAGCGCTCGATCTAGAGCTCGCAGCTGCCGGACGCTTCCGCGCGCACGAGCTGCAGCGTCCCGTCCGCAAAACGGCTCGGCGTCTCGCCGGCCGCCACGCCGCATGAGGAGCACCAGCGCCGGACGCTTCGCTAGCCTCGACGCGGGTCATGCTCCGCCGCGCCATGCTCACAACGGCGGCCGTCGCACTCGGCGCGGTTGCTCTTCTCGCACCGCGGGCTGCCGCGCGGACCGAGCTCTTCCCGGGCGTGACCTACGAGTTCGGCGTGGAGTTCACGCCACACGGTCCGGTTGCGCTGCACGTCGTCTCGGCGCCGCGCCCGACCGGTCTGTTTGCGCTTCGCCCCGTCCTCTCGAACGAGACGATCGTGAACACCGAGCGCGTGACGTCGATGCAGCAACGGCTTGCCCCGCTCGGGACGATGGTGGGGATCAACGCCGATTTCTGGACGTGGGCGACGGGCCGGCCGAGCGGCGTGCTCATCCGGGACGGCGTCGTCATAAGCCCGCCCGCGTTCGGACGGTCGAGCGTTGGTGTGACGGCCGACGGAACGCTCGACGTCCGGCGTGTGAGCCTCTTCGGCACGTGGCGGGGGTCCGGCACGACTCGCGTGCTCAACCATCTGAACAAGGAGCCGGGCCCGAACGAGATTTCGCTCTTCACGAGCGCCTGGGGCCCGACCACGCCGCGAACGCCCCGCTCGGCCGCTGCCGTCCTGTCCACGCTGCCGGCGACCGTCCCGAACGTCGAGCTCGCCGCCCCGGTCGCGGAGGTCCTGAGCGAACCGTCCGTGACGATTCCGCCCGGCGGTGCAGTGCTCGTGGCGCGAGGCAGGACAGCCGACGCGCTGCTGCAGGAGGCGCTGCCGGGCAGCAACGTCCTCTTTCGCTTCGTCTTCAAGCCGGACTGGTCGACCGTGGTCAACGCAGTCGGCGGAGGCCCGATCATCGTGCGCGACGGAACGCCGGTCTTCCGGGCCAACGAGCAGTTCACGACCATCCAGATCGCGCCCCGAAGTCCTCGGACGGCGATCGGGCAGCGGGCCGACGGGTCGATCCTGCTCGTCGTCGTCGATGGGCGCCGGCGCGGCTACAGCGTGGGCATGACGAACTTCGAGCTCGCCCAGACGATGGTGCGACTCGGCGCCGTGACCGCGTCGGCGCTCGACTCGGGGGGATCCTCGACGCTCGCGTTCAACGGGCGACTGCTCAACCGCCCGTCCGATCCCGGCGGCGAGCGCTGGGTGTCGACCGCACTCATGTTGAACTACGTCGGCGTCTTCATCCGGCAGCCGACGCCCGTTGTCTCGCCGAACGGCGACGGCGTGGACGACGTGCAGCGACTCCGCGTCAAGGTCGTCCGACCGTCGGCGGTGACGGCCACGCTCGTGGCACCGGACGGCTCCGTCGCGTACACGGAGACGACGCAGCGCGCGCCCGGGATCTATGTGGTGCCGTTCCCGCCGGCGCCGCCGCCACCGCCCGACGCGCCGGCGCCGGCGCCGCCCCCGCCCGAGACGGCGCTCGAAGGGTCCTGGAGGCTGACCGTCTCGGCAACCGACGACCTGGGCCAGGCCTCGTCGATGGTGCGGAACTTTGCGGTGAACGGGACGCTCGGCTTCCTGACGACCTCGAAGCGGGGCCGGAGCAACCTCGAGATCAGCTGGCAGCAGGCACATCAGGCGCACGTCGTCGCGACGGTCGAAAGCGCGGCCGGGAAGGTGGTGCGCACGCTCGCCCAGCGCGACTACGACCCAGGCACGCCCGTGCTCCGCTGGAACGGGCTGGGCCCGCGCGGCAAACGCGTGCGCGAGGGCCGCTATTTCATCCGCGTGGTCGCCCGCAACGCGCTCGGCCGGTCGCAACTCGTCCGGCGATTCGCCGTGCAACGGTGAGCGAGACCGACCACACGGTCGTCGAGCGACGGCTGCTGGACGAAGCGCTGACGCCGGGCGCGGTCGCGCTGGACGCCGGTTGCGGACGAACTACGAGGCTCCGCGACTACCGCGATCGAATCATCCGCTTGGTCGGGTTGGACGGCGACGAAGCCGCCGGTCGCGAGAATCCGTTCCTGGACGAGTTCGTGGTGGCAGACCTCGACGAGCGGCTTCCGTTCGACGATGCGAGCTTCGATCTCGTCTACGCCAACTTCGTCGTGGAGCATCTCGGGAAGCCCGAGCACGCGTTCACCGAATGGCGCCGGATCCTGCGGCCCGGTGGACACCTCGTCCTGCTGACGAGCAACCGAGCCAACCCGCTGATGGCGCTCGCGGACCGCTTCCCGCAAACAGTGCGCCTCGCGATCAAGCGGCGCGGTGCGGGAGCAGCGGAGCGCGACGTCTATCCGACCCGCTACCTCGTCAACACGCCGCAACGGCTGGCCCGCGTCGCCGCCGACGCGGGCTTTCGGCCCGTCTCGGTCAACTACGTGGCGACGCTCCACCGCTACGGCGCCCGTCTGCCGCCCCTCGCCTGGTTGTTGCGCGTGGTCGAGCGAGCGCTGCCGCCGACGCGCCGTTCAACGATCGTCGCCAGCTACCGCTAGGGAAGCCAGCTTTCGCGGTACCGCGTTGGCTCGCGTCGAGGGACTCGCGCGTACGCCTCCTTCTCGTCGGTCGTCTCCTGCTCGACGCCCGCGCCGTGGCGCAGCGCAGCCTCGTCCACGCTGTAGCCGCCCCAGTCTGGGCCGGTCGAGCGCTCACGGGCGCCGACTGCAAATACCACGCAGGGCCCGTCTCCGGCCCCGACGATGACATGGTTTGTCCCCGCAGGGCAGTGCACGAGATCCCACTGTCGTAGCGGGCGCTCCTCGCCTTCGACGATGAGCAGCGCCTCGCCGGCGAGCACGAGGAAGTCCTCCTGATCGGCCTCCCAGTGGTACATCGCCATCGGCTCGCCCGGCCCGAGGACCCGGAGGTTGATCCCCAGCTGCGAAAACGCCGGCTCACCCTCGAACTCGCAGATCGCGCCGCGCCCCTCCGCGTGGCGCCAGCCCGCCTCGCGCGCGTTGAGGATGAACCAGCCGTCCCCGTTGGGGACGAGCCCGTGTTCGGTCGGTTCGAGCCGCGCCTCAGGCACCATCGCCCGGAGCCTGCCGCACTGCCCGACACCGCGCAACGCCTCTCGCCCGGCGCGAAGCACTCGGCGGAACGATTCTCATCTTGATCTCATGGGAGCTGAGTACTGTCGCTACCACGTGCTCCGCGGCCGATTGTTGCTCGCACCCGCTTCGCTGGTCCTGCTGGCGTCAGCCTGCGGCGGCAACGGCGACGCCCGCGAGGAGCCAGGACGCGTGGCGAGCCCGCCGCTCGACGCTGCGCGATTTTCGGCGAAGGTCGACCATCCCCTCGTCCCGCTCGCGTCAGTCCGGCTCAAGACGTTCGAAGGAAACGAGCGCGACACCGAGACGGGCAAGCAGGTCAAGACCCGCATCGAGTCACAGGTCCTCGAACGAACCGGGCACGTTGCCGGAGTCCCGGTCGCGGTCGTCGAAGTGAAGGAATACGAAGACGGCGAATTCGTCGAGCGCACGTTCGATTACTACGCACGCCGCGAGGACGGAAGCGTCTGGTACCTCGGCGAGCGAGTTGACAACTACGAAGACGGCAAGGTCGAGAGCCACGAAGGCCAGTGGCTAGCGGGAGAGGGCGACGCGAGACCGGGCCTCTTCATGCCCGCCCGGCCCAAGGTCGGCCAGACCTTCGAGCAGGAGCGCGCACCCGGAGTCGCGGAGGACCGATCGACGGTCGTCGCCGTGGATGTCGACGTGACGACGCCCGCCGGCACCTTCCGGAACTGCATCAAGACGAGAGACGTCGCCCCAACCTCCGACGTCATCGAGTTCAAGCACTACTGCCCCGGCGTCGGGCTCGTTCGCGAGAAGTTCCCCGGCGGCCGCGTCGAGCTCGTGCGCTATCGCTGACCGCTACTCGTAGCGCAGAGCGGCGATCGGATCCAGTCGGGCTGCACGGCGCGCGGGGTAGTAGCCGAAGACGAGCCCGACGACCAGCGCGACCGAGAACGCGACGAGGAGCGAGGGCACGCTGATGAGGACTTCCCAGCCGGCGAGCGTTCCTGTCAGGCGCGTCGCGCCTATGCCCACGAGAACTCCTGCGACGCCGCCGAGCGTACTGAGCACGAGCGCCTCGATCAGAAACTGCACCTGAACCGTCCAGGGATCGGCCCCCACCGACTTGCGAATGCCGATCTCGCGAATTCGCTCGTGGACGGACACGAGCATCATGTTCATGATCCCGATGCCGCCGACGAGCAACGCGATCCCACCGAGCGCGAAGGTGAGGACACGGAAGGTCGTCGTCGCCCTCTGCGCCTCTTTGACGATGGCTGCCTGATCCTCGGTCGAGAAATCGTCGGCGTAGGAGGGCGGGAGCCTGTGCTGGCGGCGCAGGAGAGCGGTGATCTCGTCCATCGCGGGTTCGATCTCTGCCTCGCTGCGGATGCGGACGCCGACGCTCTTCGTGTTACGCCCCCCGAGCAGGACCCCGGTGACGATCGGGAGAGGGACGAAAATCCGATTGTCGAGATTCTCGTCGCCGAACTTCGCCTTGCGAGCCTGGATGCCGATGACCTCGAACTCGCGGCTTCCCACGCGCACGGTTTTCCCGATCGGGTTCTCGCCGCGAAAGAGCTTCCGCCGCGGGACCAGGCCGAGCACGATGACGCTGCGGCCGAAGGCGAAGTCGGAAGCGGAGATCAGGCGGCCGGCCTGGGCCGTCTGGTTGTAGATGTGTGAGTACGTCGCAGTGATTCCAAAGAGGCGCGTGGTCGCTTTGTAGCGACCGGCGGAGATCGTGAGGCTCTCCATGTCCTGATGGGGCGCGACCGCGGTGACCATCGGCAGCTTTGCGATCGCAGCGACGTCCTCGGGCGTGATCGTTCGCTCGGTCGCCGATTGACGTGTGCCGATCGTGATCAGCTCCCCGTCCACGAGGACGACGTTCCCGCCGAGGCGGCGGATGCTGTCCGCGACTTCCGCCTCAGCGCCGGCGCTGACCGCCCGGACCGCGACCAGCGAGGCCACGCCGATGACCACGCCGAGGGCCGTCAGCACTGCACGGAACCAGTTCGCGCGGAGCGCCCCGAGCGCGATTCGCCAGTGCTCGAGCAGCGTTGTCATTGCCTCGCCCGGAGCATGAGCGGTCGCTCGATCGGCTCGTCCGCGACGATCTGCCCGTCTGCAAGCCGGAGGATCCGCGACGCGCGCTCCGCCACCTCGTCCGAGTGCGTGACCATGACGATCGTCGCTCCTTGCCGGCTGACTCGCTCGACGAGCGTGAGCACCTCCTCGGCGCTCGCCGAGTCGAGGTTGCCGGTCGGCTCGTCGAGAAACACGACATTCGGGCCGACGACGAGTGCGCGCGCGATCGCAACACGCTGCTGTTCGCCCCCCGAGAGCTGGGTCGGGAGGTGCGCCGCGCGCTCGGAGAGCCCTACATCGGCAAGCGCCTGCAGGACCCGGCTGCGGCGCTCACGCGCCGACACGCGCGCGTACACGAGCGGCAGCTCGACGTTCTTGTACGCACTCGACCGCGGAATGAGGTTGTAGCTCTGAAAGACGAAGCCGATCCGCTCGCCTCGCACGCGGGCGCGGCGCGTCTCGTCAAGCGTGGACACCTCCTGAGCGACCAGCCGGTACGAGCCCGACGTCGGCCGGTCGAGACAGCCGAGGATGCCGAGCAGCGTCGTCTTCCCCGAGCCCGACGGGCCCATGATGGCGACGAATTCGCCCTCCCGAACGACGAAGCTGACAGACCGGAGCGCCTCGACGGACACCTCGCCGCTGCGGTAGACCTTGGTGACGTCGGCGAGCTCGATGATGCTCCCGTCGGAGTCCTCATGCACTCCCGTCCTCCTCGCCCTGGCTGTCGGTGAGGACGACGCGCTCGCCGGGGCGAAGGCCCTTCACGATCTCGACGCTCTTGTTGTTGGCGAGCCCGAGCGTCACTCTCCGTGGTGACGTTCGGCCGGCGTCGTCGAGCACCGTGACGACCTGGCGCTCATCCTCGCCGCGGGAGACGGCTTCGAGCGGCACCTGGACGACGTCACGCCGCAACGCGACGATGATCCGGACGCTCACGTTCATGCCGGGTCTGAGGGCGCGGGCGCCCGCGAGGCCGACCCGGACCGGGAAGGTCACGACACCGCCGCTGCCGGTTCCGCTGAGCGCCGCGAACAGCACCTTGCCCCGGAAGGCCTTGCCGCCGAGCGCGTCGACGCTGACGACGGCTCTGAGGCCGGGCCGCACCCGAGCCACGTCGAACTCGCTCAGATCGACACTCACGGCAAGCCGATCGAGATCGGCCACGGCGACGATCGGCGTCGTGGCGTCGACCGGTGCCCCAGGCACGGTGAGCAGAGCGGTGACCGTTCCTCCTGAGGGAGCGCGAACCGTCAGCAGCCCCCCGGCGAAGCGGGCGCTCGCAAGCCGGGCCCGCGCAGCGCTGACCTTCAGCCGCGCGAGGCCGATGTCGAACCGCGACCCCGGCCGACCCCGGGCGCGAAGCACGGCCAGGTCGGCTTCGGCCCGCCCGATGTCGAGCCGCGCTCCCACGATGTCGGTCCGGAGCGGTGGGCCGAGCAGCTGCGCGAGCCTCGCCCGCGCGGAGTCGACGGCTTGGCGAGCCGCCGCCAGCGCGGCAGGGCTCGGGCCTGCTAGACGCGCTCGCAGCTCGGCCTGCGCCCGCTCGAGCTCCAGACGCGCAGCCGTTACGTCTGCAGGGTTCGGAGGCTCGAGCAGCTTCGCGAGCTTCGCGCGCGCCGCCTCGACTGCCGCCCGGGCGGAGGTGACCTCTTCCGGAAGGGGACCGGGCGGAGGCCGTTGGAGCGTGGCGAGCTCGGCCAGCGCCTTGTCGAGCTCGAGCTGAGCCGCGTTCATCTCGGCAAGATCCTGGGCCGTTTGCGCGTCGGCGAGCCTTTGCCGCGCCGCGGAGACGGCTCGCTCCGCCGCTCTGATCGCTTCGGGCAGCGCCGTCTGCGCAGGCCTCAGCAGCACTGCCAGATCGGCTTCGGCCTTCTTCACCTCGGCCTCGGCTGCGCGCAGTTCCGCAGCGGTCGGCGGCGCGAGAATCCGGTCGAGCCTCTCCTGCGCAAGTTGCACGTTGACCTCCGCGATGCGGATCGCCTCGGCGCGCGCCTCTGATGTCCCTCCGAGGAGCGCTTCGAGGTCGGCCTCCGCGCGCCTCACGTCGAGCCGCGCAGCGCTCACGTCCGCTGGACGCGGGGGACCCAGCAGCCGCGCAAGCCGCTCACGGGCAGAGGTCACGGCGAGGCGGCCCGCGGCGAGTTCTGCAGGTGTCGGTGGAAAACCGGTCAGAGGATCGCTCGTCCGCTTCTGACGCAGCTCGAGCAGCGCCGTCGCGAGGTCGCTCTCCGCCTGCTTGACGGCGGCGGCCGCCAAGCCGCCGTCGTCGAGAAGGGCCAGCGGCCGGCCCGCGGCCACCCGCTGACCGGGAGTGACGAGAAATCCTGAGAGGCGACCGCTTACGCGTGGGAACACTGCGTCGGCGGGAGCCGACGACACCCCGCCGGCCGCCACCGCCGCGCCCCCGAGGGCAGCGGGGACGGCTATCTCGGCGGATCCCCTCGCCTGGACGACCCGTCCCACACCGCCGACAGAGACGATGATGTCGTCACGGGTGGCCGTGACAGCCGGCAGCGACTCCGCCGCCGTCTCATCGATCCCAAGCTGCCAGACGACGATGCCGCCGGCGACCGCGGCGGCGAGCGCGAGACCGCCCACTGTCTGCCGCGACGAGGCAGCGAGCACCGCGCTGACGGTTCTCATCCCAACCCCCTTCGGTCTCCCCGGCCCGATTGGTAGGTGGATTGCCCGCGATCGTGTCGATCGTCGCAACCGCGGATGAGAAAACGATGAGACCGGCGCTTGCGCGCTGCGACGCACGGAGGCTGTGCGGGACTATCTCCCAATTTGCTCCGCGGGCGGCGTCTGACGATAAACGTCGCTGACCTGGTAGGCACGCTTCTCGAGCTTCAGCGCCTCGTCGCGGGCCTTCGCCAGGGCGCGTGGGCCGAGCCGCACCCTCTTGACCAGGACGAGGGTCTCACCCTCTTTGTCCCCCACCACGCCGATCTGAACGTTGCCCACGCCGGGCGCGTAGTACTTTCGCTGGCGGCCGCCCGGCTCGAGCGGGCTCCACTCGTTGACCACCAGGACGTCGTTGAAGCAGTTGACGGGAACGCAGACCTGCTCGCCCGTCTTCAACACCTTCGCGCAGTCCAAGAAGCCGATGTCCGGCGAAAACCCTTGGAGGTAACTGGGAGTCCCCAGCTGCGGGTCCCCAAGCACCAGGACGCCCGCTTGCGCACCTGCGACCCCGGCGATCCACGTGTTGGGCGCGCCGACAAATACCCCGCCCTCGAACTCCTCGGGGTACTCACCGACGCTCCAGATGTTCGCCGCGTTGTCTTGTGCGAAAAAGGCGAGCTCGGCCTCCACGACCTCGCCCTCGTTGATGTCTACGTCGAACATGACCACGGTGCGCACGCCGTTGATCACCTTGGTCAGGTCGGTGACGGTGAACACCACGCGATGGGCAAGGACGCCTGTGCTCCCCTCGAGAACGAACTGCGTCCCCGGAGCGAGGGGGAGCCATTTGCTGTCGATCCTGGACGGGTTCGAGAAATCGCCGGGATGGAACTCCGCGATCGGATCACAGGACGGTTCTCTGGTCGTCGCGGCTGCCGCAGTGGGAGACGAGGCGCTGGCCTCTCTGAGGCCGGCCCAGGCAGTGCCGGCGCTCGTCAGGACCAGCACGAGCGCAGCGGCGGCACCCACTGGAGCAGACCGGACTCGCCGTCTGCTGAACATGGAAGCCTCCTTTCTCAGTTGGAAAGCGATGGCACGGGAGCGCGCTCGCGCCGGGTCCCGCCGAAACGCAAATAGAGCGAGGGCACAACGAACAGGTTGAGCAACGTCGAGGTGAAGAGGCCGCCTAGGACGACGACGGCCAGTGGGTGCTCGATCTCGTGGCCGGGGATGTCGCCGGCGACTACCAGCGGCACGATGGCCAGACCGGTGGCGAGCGTCGTCATCAGGATCGGCGAGAGCCGCTCCCGGGCGCCGCGTACGACGAGCGACGGCCCGAAGGCCTCGCCTTCGTACTGCTCGAGGTGCTGGAAGTGGTTGATCATCAGGATCCCGTTGCGCGCGGCGATCCCGAAGACGGTGAAGAACCCGACGAGGGACCCGAGCGAGAGCACGCCGCCGCCGATGAACGCCGCCAGCGCTCCGCCGACAAGCGCGATCGGCAGCGTGAAGAAGGACAGGGCCGCCAGGCGCCAGCTCCGGAATGACGCCTGCAGGAGGAGGAAGATCACGATCGCAGCGCCGATCCCGAGGATGAACATCCGGCTCTGCGCGGCCTGCCGCTCCTTGTACTCGCCGAGCAGCTCCGCGTGGTACGCGATCGGAAAGTTAACTTCGCCGAGCCGGCGTTCGACCTCGCGGGCGACGGCGCCGAGATCGGCTCCGTCCACGCCGGCGGCAACGTCGATGCTCCGCGAGAGGCCTTCGTGGTGGACGACGTTTGGCGTCGGCCTGATGCGCACGTCGGCCAGATCTCCCAAACGCACCTGACCGCTCACCGGAGTATCGATCGGAAGCTCGCGAATGCTGGTCAGGCTGTTGCGCGTCTCCGGCGTGCTCCAGACGTGGACGTCGTATGCCCTTCCACCCCTGAAGATGTCGCCGACCTCTTCGCTCTCGATCAACGTGGCCGCCGCTCGACGTACGTCGCCTGGTTTGATTCCGTAGCGCTGGGTCGCCGCGAGGTCCGCCTCCACTTCCACCTGAGGAACGCCTTCCTGGAACTCCACGAACGCGTCGGAGACACCGTCGATCTGCGAGAGGGTCCGCCGCACCTCCAGCGCCTTTCGGTGGAGGGTGTCCAGGTCAGGGCCGAAGATCCGCACGACGATGGGTTCGCTCGAACCCGCGAGCACCTCGTCGATCCTCTCGTTCAGATAGGTCTGAACGTCGTGAAACATTCCGGGGTAGCTGTCGACGACGTCTTCGATCGAGGACAGCGTTTCGTCATAGTCGGCTGAGGGATCGATGCTGATCCAGTTCTCGCCGAAGTTGACACCCGCCACCTCGTCCGCCAAGAACGCCTGGCCGATGTGGGAGCCGAAGTGGCCCACCCCTGGGATCGACCGCAGCTCACTGCTGGCTCGAGCCACGATCCGAGCCTCCTCCGGCAGGGACGTGCCGGGCTTGGTGATCCAGTGTCCCAGGAAGTCCCTCTCCTTGAACGAGGGGATCAGAGACTCGCCGAGGAATGGAAACACGGCCAGGCCGGCCGCAGCGGTGAGACCGGCGGCGACGTACGCCCGGCGGGGCTTGGAGATGATCCGCGAAAGCGCTGCCGCGTAGCGCCGCTGAAGCCACCGCGCGAGC
Source organism: Gaiellaceae bacterium (assembly GCA_036000665.1). Lineage (GTDB taxonomy): Bacteria > Actinomycetota > Thermoleophilia > Gaiellales > Gaiellaceae > JACCTU01. The sequence goes on along the minus strand of DASYUZ010000030.1, from coordinate 12,948 downwards.
GGCGACTCGCGGCGCTCGATCGCCGCGTTCGACAAGAGGATCAAGCTCATCGCCGGGGTGACGGTCAAGGCGACCACCATCGATGCGAACACGGCGAGTGCGTACGAGAGAACGAGTGGCCGGAAGAATGTGGCGGTCAGGCCCGTCACGAGGAAGACGGGCAACAGAGCCGCCACGATGATCAGCGTCGCATAGACCATCGCGCTCCGCACCTCGAGCGAGGCCTCGAGGATGACGGCCGCCGTCGACTTGTCGCTGCCCTCCCTGCGATGCTGGCGTAGTCGCCGCATGATGTTCTCGACGCCGATGATGGCGTCGTCGACGACAACACCAAGGGCAATCACGAGCCCGGCGAGAACCATGATGTTGATCGTCGCTCCACGGAAGTAGAGCGTGAGCCCGGCGGCCACCATCGACAACGGGATCGCGGCGACGCTGATCAACGCGGCACGCCACTCGAAGAGAAACGCTCCGAGCACGAGCACGACGAGGAGCGCGCCGATGATCAGCGCCCTGGTGAGATTGTCGATCGACGTCTCGATGAAGTTGGCCGCCCGAAAGATGTGGCTGTCGATCTGGACACCGGAGAGCCCAGGTTGCATCTCGTCGAGCGCATCTTGCACGCCGCTCGTCACGTCCAAGGTATTTCCCCACGGAAACTTCTCGACGATGAGCAGGAGTCCAGGGCCGTCGTTGATCACGGCGTCGCCCGCAAGCGGTTGATGGCCTTCCACGACATCGGCGACGTCAGCCAGGCGCACCCTCTCGCCGCGCGCTCCTTCGACGGGCACCTTGGCCAGATCCTGCGGTGTGACGATCGGCAGCACGTGTCGGATCGCAAGCCGTTGATTCGGTGTGTCGATGAAGCCTCCCGTACCGATCACGGCTCCCGACGAGAATTTCAGGAGTCCTGCGTCCAGGGAATCCGACGTCGTCGTCATGACTTGCTCCAGCGACACACCGCGTTCTCGCATGCGTTTCGGATCGACCTGCACGTGGAGCTGTTGCAGACGCTCGCCCCAGATGGCCACGTTTGCCACGCCGCGCACTCGCAGCAAACGAGCCCTGATCTTCCAGTACGCGATCGTCGACAACTCCATCAGCGAGATCTCGTCGGAGGAAACGCCGATCTTCATCACGCGGCTCGTTGTCGACGTCGGCGGCATCATGAACGGCGGAGCCGCCCAGGTTGGCAACGTCGGTCCGACCGTCTCGACCCGCTCCTGCACAAGTTGCCGCGCGCGCATGAGGTCCGTTCCGGGCTCGAAGAGGAGCTCAATCGACGACAGCTGAGGAACCGACTTCGAGCGGACGACCTCGAGTTCCGGCATCGCGTTCAGCGCCTGCTCCAACGGAACGGTGACCAGGCCTTCCACCTCGGCGGCCGACAGCCCGAGGCATAAGGTCTGAATCTCGACACGCGGCGGCGCAAACTCGGGAAACGCGTCTACCGGCATCGCTCGAAGCTGCTGGACGCCGAAGAACATCATCGCCGCGCCCGCGACGACGACGATGAACCGGAACTTCAGACTTGAGCCGACGATCCAGCGAATCATCGATTCAGTCTTCTTCGATCCCGCCGTACTCGATACCCCACAACTCGGCGGCCCCCGCAGTGACGACCGCGGTGCCGAGGTGCGGTCCCAACGAAAGAACTGCCAGATCCGCTTTGATGTAGGCGACGCGAATGTCGTGTCGGACGTAGACGAGAGGCTTCGGGCTCGTGTACGTCCAGGTGTCACCGTTCGAGTCGTACAGCACCGCTGCGTACGGGACGACCCTTCGCCGCTCCCCGTTCACAACGGCGTTGGAAACCGGAGCGGTTCTGATGTCGAGCCGTTTCGCGGCGCTCGAGTTCAACACAACGCGATTGAGACCCGTCTTGCCGATCGGCTCGACGATCGCGGGCGACCCCTCGGCGTCCGCGGCGGCTGTGCCCTCCGGTGCGCCTCCCCCCAAGGCTGCGTACACCCCGAAAGACGTTGGCGCGGCGACGAACGCTCCCGCTGCGAGCAAGGAGAGCCCCCGCCGGCTCGTCCACGGTCTCGTCCTCACAGGTACCGCCATGTAGCTGCCTCCCTTCCTTCCGTCCCGATGCCTCCCGGACTTCCAGGCGACCCCGGGCCGTTCACGAGCTCGGCTCGGGCGTGGCCGGTACGTCCGGGACGTCGCTTCGTCTCCGGCCCACCCGCCGAAGCGCAATCGCCAGCGGCGTCAACTCCCCAGGTTCGGTGACAGCGCCGAACCGCAAATACAGTGCTGGCACGACGAGCAGGTTCAGCAGCGTCGAAGTGACGAGCCCGCCGAGAACGACCACGGCCAGCGGGTGAACGAGCTCGTAGCCGGAGATCGGGCCCGCAATCACCAACGGCGACAAGGCGAGACCGACGGCCACCGCGGTCATCAGAACCGGCGCAAGCCGCTCGCGTGCACCCCGCAGCACGAGGGGAGGACCGAAAGCTTCGCCGTCCCGCTCGAGCCGCCGGTAGGCGCCGAGCAGCAGGACGTTGTTGCGCGCGGCAAGCCCGAACACGGCGAGCAGGCCGATCAGCGACCCGAACGAAAGCGTCCCACCGTCCGCCACCGCCGCCAGCACCCCGCCCACGACCGCAACGGGCAGCGTCAGGAAGGTCAGCGTCGCGAGGCGCCAACTGCCGAACGCCGCCTGCAGGAGGAGGAAGATCCCGATCGCCGCCGCGATCCCGATCGAGATCAAGCGGCCCCGCGGCTGTCCCTCTGCAGCCTGGACCTCGGCATGGAACTCGAGCGGGAACTCGACCGTCCCGAGGGCTCGCTCGACGTCGCGCACGGCGGAGCCGAGATCACGCCCGTTCACGTTCGCGGCAACGTCGACGTAACGCGAGACAGCTTGGCGCTCGATGACTGTCGGACGCGGCGCAACGCGTATATCGGCCACTTTGCTCATTCGAACGTGGCCGCCGCCGGGCGTGTCGATCAGAAGCCGGCGAATGCTGGTCAGGCTGTTACGTGTCTCGGGCGTCCCCCAGACGACGACGTCGAACACCTTCTGCTCCTCGAAGAGGCTGCCGACGGCCATGCCTGACAGGAACGTGGCCGCTGCCCGCCGCACGTCGCCCGGCTTGATCCCATGGCGCTCTGTCGCGGCAAGCTTCGGCCGGATCTCGATCGTCGGCTCCGTCGCGGGGAGATGGACCCGCGTGTCGACGAGGCCGTCGACTCCCGAGAGAACGTGCCTCACCTCGTTCGCCTTTGCGCTGAGCACCTCGAGGTCTTCGCCGTAGAGGCGAACGACAACGTCTTCGTCCGCTTCCGGAAGCAACTCGCGGACTCGCTCGTTCGAGAAGGTCTGCACGTCGCGTGACAGCCCTGGATAGCCGGCGACGACCTCCCTCACCGAGGCGAGCGTCGCGTCGTAATCGGCGGCGGGCTCGATGCTGACCCAGATCTCGCCGGAGTTGACTCCGACCACCTGATCTGCGGTGACGGCGCGCCCGACGTGCGCTCCGACGTCCCGGATCCCCGCGATGGAACGGAGCTCGCGACTCGCCCGGGCCGTGATCCGGTTCATCTCCGGTAGTGACGTTCCCGGCGGGCCGGTCCAGTGGATCAAGAGCTGTGTCTCCTTGAACGTTGGCAGCAGCGACTGCCCGAGGAACGGCGTCGCCGCGATCCCGGCGACCAAGATCGCCCCGGCGGCCAGAGAGGCGGCCCGCGGTCCGGCGACGATCCGCGACAGCACGGCCTCGTAGCGGCGCTGGAGCCAGCGGACGAGAGGTGACTCGCCCCGGTCCCTCGGCGTCCTCGACAGGAGCAGCAGGCACAGTGCCGGCGTGACCGTCAACGCCACCACCATCGATGCCGCCAGTGCCGCGAGGTACGCGACGGCAAGCGACGGGAAAAACGCACCGGGTACGGCTTCGAGGAAGAAGACCGGCACCACAGCGACCGCAACGATCAGCGTCCCGTAGACGACGGCGCTGCGCACCTCGAGGGACGCCTCGAGAACGACGGCCGCGATCGACTCTTTGCTGCCTTCCTCGCGGTGCCGGTGTATCCGTCGCCCGATGTTCGCGACGTCGACGATCGTCTCGTCGATCACGACAACGAGCGCGGCCACGAGTCCCGCCAGCACGAGCGCGTTCATCGTCTCGCCGAGCGCGTAGAGCATCAGCGCCGCGGCGACGACCGACAAGGGAATCGTCACGATGACGACCAAGGCGGTGCGCCAGCGGAACAGGAACGCGGCGAGCGCAAGCAGAGCGAGAAGAGCGCCGATCAGCAGCGCCTGAGTGAGATGATCGAGTGACTCTTCGATGTAGGACGCCGGCCGGTAGATCGTGGTGTCGAACTCGAGGCCGGAGAGACCCGGCCGCATCGTGTCGATCGCAGCCTCGATCCCCCGAGTCACGTCGAGCGTGCTGGCTTCCGGGAACTTCTCGACGACGAGGAGGAGGCCGTGCCCGTCGCGGACGACAGCGTCACCGATGAGCGGTTGATGACTCTCGACCACCGAGGCGACGTCGCCGAGGCGCAACTTGCTGTTCGTCTCTTCGAGCGTCACCTTCGCCAGCTGGTCGGCGGTGGTGATGGGCGAGATGTGCTGGATTCCTAGACGTTGATTGGCTGTGTCGATCAGTCCTCCGGTACCGGGCGTCGACGCCTCGAGGAATGTCAGCGGCGAGACCCAGAGCGCGTTGCCGGCGGTTTCGATCACCTGACCCAACGTGACGCGGGCGTCCCGTAAGCGTTCCGGGTCGACTTGCACCTGCAGCTGCCGGTCCCGCTGCCCCCAGATCGACACGTTCGCCACGCTGGGTACGCCCAGCAGGCGGGGGACGATCGTCCATCGCGCGAGCACGGACATCTCGACGGGCGACACGCTCTTCGAGGAGACCCCGATCATCATCACCCGGTTCGTCGACGACAGCGGCTGGAGCATTTGCGGCGGCTTCGAGACCTGCGGCAACGCGTGCGCCTGCGTGAGACGCTCCGCCACCACTTGCCGCGCGCGGAAGAGGTCGGTCCCGGGCTCGAAGACGAGGAGGATCCGCGAGAGGCCGGAAACGGACTCGGAGCGGATGTCCTCGAGGAACGCCACGCCGTTCAGCAAGTCCTGCTCCATCGGGACCGTGATCAACTGCTCTACTTCCGCCGCGGACAGTCCGAGGGCTTCGGTCTGAACCTCCACGGTTGGCGGCGCGAACTCGGGAAGGACGTCGACGGGCATGCCCCGAAGCTGGTTGACGCCGACGAACATGGTCGTCGCGGCCAGAGCGACGACGAGCAGGCGGAACTTGAGGCTCGATTGGACGATCGAACGCAAGAGGCGACGCCTCTCTCTCGCGAATCGGGCGCGGGGCGCTCCCGCCGCCGGATCCTTATGCCCTCTCCCCGTGACCTCCGGGGTGTGTCAGTCCACTACGGACGGAGCAGAAGGTTTGACGTTCTCACGCCCTGATGAGAGACAGATGAAAGGGCGGTGAGAGTTCCTCTCATGTAAGCCGCGACACGTCGAGCCGGTAGCCGATGCGCCGCACGGTCTGGATGACGTTCGCACCGAGCTTCTGCCTCAGGTAGCGCACGTAGACGTCGACGACGTTCGAGCCGGGGTCGAAGTCGAAGCCCCAGACGTGCGAGAGGAGCTGCTCCCGGGTCAGCACCTGCCTTGGATGGCGCAGGAAGGTTTCGAGCAGCGTGAACTCGCGGCTCGTGAGGTCGATCGTTCGCCCCTCGATCGTGGCCTGACGGGATTTCAGGTCCAGCTCGAGGCGACCCGCGCGCAACACATTCCCTTCGACAGCACCCGGGGTCCTCAAGCGGGCCCGGACTCGTGCGAGCAGCTCCGCGAACTCGAATGGTTTCGTCAAGTAGTCGTCGGCGCCCAGGTTGAGCGACTCGACGCGGTCTTTCACGTCCCCGCGCGCCGTCAACACGATCACCGGCATGCGCTTGCCTCTGGCGCGGAGCCGTCGCAAGACCTCGGTGCCGTCGATGTCCGGCAGTGCGAGGTCGAGCAGGACGAGGTCCGGCTCCGACCGCTCCGCAGAGGCGACCGCCTCCACTCCTGTGAGGACGTGCTCGACGGTGTAGCCCTCCGCCTTGAGGCCCTTCGCGAGAAACGCCGCGATCCGTCGCTCGTCCTCGACGATCAGCAGCTTCATCGCGGCACCCGCAGCCAGAACGTCGCGCCCTCTCCGCTCTTGTTGTCGACGCCCGCCGATCCGCCGTGCGCCTCCGCGATGGTGCGCACGATCGCGAGGCCGAGGCCGGATCCCGGCCCCAGCGACGTCGCGCGATGGAACGGTTGGAAGACGACCTCCTCCTGCCCCGCGGGCAAGCCGTCGCCCTCGTCCGCGACCTCGAACCGCCACGCCACCGGCTCCTCCTGCACCCGCAGCGTGACGGGGCTTCCCGCCGGCGTGTACAGGGCGGCGTTGTGCAGGAGGTTGAGCAGTGCCTGCGTCAGGCGCTGCGGATCGGCGTGGACGATCACGCCGTCGGGAACGGAGCCGGTTCGGAGCCGTCCGTCGACGAGCGGGCGCGCCTGCGCGGCAAGCTCGGCCAGGAACGGCCGGAGCGGAACCGGCTCGCGCGCCACGAGCTCCACCTGCTCGACGCTGGCGAGCGTCGTCATGTCTTCGACGATGCGGCCGATCAGGGCGAGCTCGTCGAGCACGAGGTCGATCGCCTGGCGCATCTCCTCGGGCCCTGCGCTCGGACCCAGGACCTCGAGGTGGCCGCGGCTGATCGTGATCGGCGTCCGCAGCTCATGGGAGGCCTCGTCGATGAAGAGGTGCTCGCGGCGGAACGCGCTCTCGAGGCGCTTGAGCATCCGGTTCAGCGTCGCCACGAGGAGCGCTACGTCGCCGCTCGCGTCCGTCTCGGGAATGCGCCGCGCGAGGTCGCGCTCGAGCGAGATCGCATCGGCCGCGCGGGCCATCGCGTGCATCTGCTTGCGTCCCTGTTCGCTCTGCAGCCGGCGTAGGTAGGCGACGTAGCAGAGACCGAGCGGCACGACCACGAGGGGAAGCGCGGATGGATCGACCAGCCACACGAAGGCGGCCACGATGCCGAGCGCGACGTTGCAGGCGGAATGGAGCGCGCGGAGGCGGAGCGGCGGTACGAGCACCTCGAAGAATCCCTTCCTCTCCACAAGCGCGACGAGGAGGGCGGCCGCGCTCGCATTCGCGATGAAGTACGCGGCCATCGCCGCGACCGCCGCGAGCCAGGCCTCATCACCGAACTCGGGAGGGGTCTCGAAGCTGTTGTACACCGCGTCCGCGAGGGCGAGTGCCAGCACCAACCGCCCGGCTTTGAAGGCGATCTTGTGCGGGGCGACGCGTCGGCAAGCCTCTCCGGCGACTGCTCCTGCGGCAACGGCGAGCAGGAACGCGCTCGGCCGTAGGAGCATCAAGCCCGCGGCGAAGACGGTGTCCGTGACGGAGAAGTTCTGCGTCTCGGCCCGTTGCCGGAACGGAATCCAGAACTGCTCCAAGCCGGCGGCCGCCACGCCGACGAGCGCAAACGACAGCAGGTCACGGCCGGTCCACGCCGCAGTGTCGCCGAGCTGCCGTGCCAGCACCGCCGCCGCGCCGAGCACGACCACGATGACGAGGAAGCGGGCTGCGCGAGGCATCGGTGGCGGTGTGCTCACCTCAGCTGCCGACGCTGGTACTCAACGTCTTCACCGACCACGTCTTCGCGTCCCAGCCCGTATCGGCGAGCGCAGTCAGGAGCGCGAGAACAGCCGTGCAAACCGTGGCCCTCCGGTTCGCGCCCTCGAGCGGCACGGCAAGTGAAACCGCCGGTCGCGGACAATTTCGGCAGTTAGCGAGCGCCCTCGCCGTAGATGCTTCGTGCCGCAGGACCGAGCCTCCTGTCCGGCGAGCGGCCGCACGCTCACCGCACACTCGTTCTCGTGTGTACGCACCTTATACCCCTGCGTGTGCAAAGCGGATTTGTCCCAAGGCGCTTCGACGAGCTCGATGATGGAGCCTCCCTGACGCGGGAGATCACGGTCGCGTTTCGGACTCGCTCCTCGTCGGGCTCTCGTAGCCCTCGTCAAGGCGCGCGCGGGCGCGTTCTCGCCGGAAATGAGACGGTTCGGCCGCTTTCAGAGTGACGCGCGTGCCCGCCCGTGCCCGCGCTCACGTACCCGTCTTGTACCCGCGGCATCCTGTAGCGAATGCGTTAGAACGTGGTTCGCTGCGGGAACGACCAGACCACCGCTGGAACCCTGGGGAGGAGACGTCATGAGGTCGTACGGTCGTTTCGTCTTTGTACTCGTTCTTGCGCTCGCCGCCACGGTCGCGCTCACGTCGGCGCAGCGAAACAGCGCCCGGGCCGCCACGCCGTCGAGCGGCACGCTGGGCCCCACGGGCCCATCGGTCACGTGGGACGGCTTCATCGCGGCCGCGGCCGCGTCCGCAAGCGAGGGAACGTGCGTGGAGGGCGTCACCTGCGACACGTTTGTCCTCAACGTCTCGGGTCTGGCCACCGACTGGACCGGCAAGGTCGTCGACGTTCGGATCTCGTGGGTGAATCCGGCGAACGACTTCGACCTCTTCATTCACAAGGGATCGAACTCGGGGCCGATCGTGGCCGACTCCGCCGGCGGCGCTCCCGACACCGACGAGGAGGCGACGTTCTCCCCGGCGGCTGACGGCACCGGCGCATACAGCGTTCACGTCGTCTACTTCTCGGTCGCGGCCGACCAGTACCACGGGACGGCAAGCGCAAAAGCGGCGCCGACGGCTCGGACGGCGACCTATGTCGACGGTGGCATTGCCTTCAGCCCGAACGTGACCACGAAGGCCCCCGTTGCCGCGCGTGACGGCGAGCCCAGCAACCGCACCGACGTCTTCGGCAACTTCTACGTCGTCGGCATCCGCGGCGTCCCGGCCGGCGTGGATCTCTGGTCCACGGACCTCAACTCCGATCCCTACGTCCGCAACTGGGTCTACCGCGGCCAGCCCGACTCGTTTACGGCCGACCAGCAGACGTCAGTGGGGGCCGACGGCGGCGGAGACGTCGACATCGCCGTCGGACGACCCGATCCGGTGACGGGCACGAGCAACAACCCGCCGACGCTCGCCGGGAGCAGTCTGGTATTGGCCAACGTCTCCTGCTTCCGCTCCACCAACAAAGGCGTGACATTCGACCGGAACCCGCTTTGCAGCTCGACGGGCGGAGTGCCGATCGACGATCGCCAGTGGAACGAATTCCAGGGCAAGAACACCGTCTACCTCCTCTACCGCACGGTCGCTCCCGCTCTCACGCAGATCCAGCGTTCGACCGACGGCGGCCTGACATACGGCGCCGCTCAGACGGCCGGCTTCATCGGGCAGGTCGGCTACATCGACGTCAACCAGAACGACGGCACCGTCTACGTCAGCGGCTCGACCGGCCAGGTCTGCCACAGCACGCTCACGCTGCTGGATGGGACGCCGAGCGGCTACGAGTGCCATCAGGCCGCCTCGGGGAGCGTCAATAACATCTTCTTCCCTGTGAAGGTGGCCGAGGACGGCACCCCGAACGGGACCGTCTACGTCGCTTACTCCGATACGCACGACATCTTCCTCGCCCACTCCTTCGACAAGGGCGTCACTTGGAGCCAGCCGGTGAAAGTGAGCCACGGGCCCGACTCCGCGTCGAGCCTGATGCCGTGGCTCGAGACCGGGCCGACGCCCGGCTCGGTCGGCGTCGTCTGGTACGGCAGCTCGAGCGGGACGAACAACGACAGCGCCAACTGGAAGGTCTTCTACGCCCAGAGCTACGACGCGACGTCGGCGAATCCGACGTTCCGCCAGGTGACGGCGAGCGACCACTTCATCCACGGCAGCAACATCTCGACCGGCGGCACGCTCGGGACCGCGAACCGCAACCTGCTCGACTACTTCCAGATCTCCTTCGACCCGACGGGCGGCGCGGTCGTCGGCTATACGGACGATCACAACGACTTCGACGGGCACACCTACGTGACGCATCAGATCGGGGGGCCCGGCCTCAACAAGAACAAGACGAGCGTCCCGTCGCCCGGCCCGGCCCCGGCCCCTCAGTCCGGACCGTTCCCGCTGGCCGCAGACGTCGGGGGCGAGCCCGGGTCGCAGGTGACCGACTTCCAGCACGACGTCGCGGACGCCCTGCTCGTGGTCACGCCTACCGACGACCCGCTCGACATCCTGTCGATCAAGTACTCCTGCGAGGGGATCGGCGCGAGCACACAGCTCGTCGCCAGCATGAAGGTCTCGGGCTCGCTCGGAGGCCTCGATTCCGGCCTCAACTGGCGGATGAACTTCGCGGCCAACGCGCCGAACTCGGTCCTGAGCCCGACCGGCGACTACAGCTTCGGTCTCTCCGACCGGGGCGACCAATTCTTCCTGCGGGCGTCAACCGACCCGACGCAGCCGTCGCAGTTCTCGTTCGGGACGGCCGTCCGGAACTCCGACGGCACGATCACGCATACGCGGCGGGGCGCTGCGACCGGGTCGTTCAACAACGCGACGAAGACGATCGTCGTCAAGGTGCCGCTGTCGGGACTGAACCCATTCGTCACGCACGGGCCCGCGCTCGACACCGGCTCCGTCCTCGTCGGTCTCCGGGGCCAGACGTTCACGTCGAACGTGAACGCCAAGCGCGACCTGACCCGTGGCGGCACGCAGTCCACGATTGGCTGCGGGCCGACGGCCGACCTCTCGGTGGACAAGACGGATTCGCCCGACCCCGTGAGCACCCGGCAGAGCCTGACCTACACGATCAAGGTGCTCAACGGCGGCCCCTCGGCGGCCGCCGGCGTGACGCTGAGCGACGATCTGCCGAACAACACTTCCTTCGGGACGGCGAGCTCGACGCAGGGAAGCTGTGCTCTGACACAGCCTCAGAAACGGATCGTGACTTGCAATCTCGGGACGATCGCCAGCGGAGGTACGGTCACCGTGACGATCGCGGTCACTCCCCCGTCGAAGAAGACCACGATCCAGAACACAGCGTCCGTCACGGCGACGACGAGCGACCCGAACATCGCCAACAACACCGACACCGAGTCGACGACCGTGATCCCATAGCCGGCCGGTAAATCCCCGCAAAGGAACCGCCTTCTGGATTCGCGGCGGAGAACGTTTCGTCTCGATCGGCTCCGCGCCGGCAGCTTGCGCGCCTATGACGCGGAACGGGCTGCGCCGCCGGCGCTGAGGCCCCGCGGCGCGGGGCCTCAGCGCCCCGTGGGTCACGACATGGGAACGGTCGTGAGCGCGAAGGCCGCCTGGAGCGGCACATCGAAGCGCGCAACGCCGGCCGCATTGGTCGTGACCGTGCCGGCGATCGAGTTCGTGCCGGCACCGGTCGCGTTCCAGACTGCGAGGTTGAACGCCGTGTTCGCGGGCAGCCCGCCGATGCTGTACTGGGACGGCGGGTCGAGCGAGACCGTGTTCAGGTCCCGGCCGTGCGTGTCGAGCCCGACGATCGTCAGCTCGCCGTTCGGCCCGGAGTACCCGACGAGCTCCTTCTCGGGCTGGTCGTCCGACGTGGCGCCGCCCCTGCCGCCGAAACCCGGTGCAGTCCAGTCGTTCGATTCCCACGGCTCGAGCCCGATGATCTGCCAGCCCGGCTCGGTCACGTGGAACAGGAGCGACATGGCGTGGTACGTCGGCGTGAGCGGAGAGCCCTCTGTCGGCGGCCCGATCATCCAGTAGAGCTGGTTGTTGAAGCTGCTCTTGTCGTACCTGCCCCAGAACGCGTCCCACTTCGCCGTCCCCGCGACGCCGAGCTGCGCCGAATGAACGTTGAACCAGAGCTGCTGGAATCCGGCGACGTTCGTCCGCCAGATGTCCATGCAACTCTCGGGGCGGTAGTACAACTGGTTCTGTGCGAAGAGGGTCGGCTTCCCCTCACAGGTGTTGTAGCCCCGGATCCCGAACTCCATCATGTATCCAGGCTTCTGCTGAGCCGCAGGAAGCTCCTTCATGAGGTTGTACGTGTCCCGAAGCCGGTACTCGAGGCGACCGGAGTTGTCGTACGTCCAGTAGACGTGCTCGGCGTACGCGTCGACGACGTCCGACATGTTCTGCGCGATCCACTTCAGCCACGTGTAGTGGTGACGGGCTCCGGCGCTCTCGACCAGGCCGCCGCCCATCAGCTGGATCTGCACTCGGAGACCGCGCGCGAGCAGCTGCGCGTGCAACGCCCGGTACAGCGCGTTGTACTGCTCGAGCGTCACCTGGTTCGGATCCGGGCAGCCACCCTGCGCCGCTGGCCGCATGCACGGCGAGTTCGGCTCATTCCCGACTTCGGCCCAGCGCACGTTCGTCAGGCCATGGCCTCGTACGAGATCCTCGAGCACGTCGGCGAACTTGGCCATCGCCGGCTCGGGCCCGCTCTTCGCGTTCGCAAGGTTCTGGAAGCTGATGTCGATCGTCGCGCCGGCGTCCTCCGCGAGCTGCACGACGCGCACGAACGATGCGTAATTCGCCTGCCATTCGTTCGGTGACTTCCCGTCCGCGTTCCCGTCCATGTTGTCGTTGTAGAAGATGCGCACGAGTTGCGGCTCGAGCTTCTTCACCTTGTCCTCGACGTCGCCGCGGCCAAGGCCAGGCGGCCAGGGCGTGATCGGCGCGTACAGGTGATTGTTGAATTGCGCGCCGTAGCCGATCAGCGACGGGAAGAGCACGTTCCTCGGCGTCGGGAGTTGATGCTCCGTGACGTCGAGCGTGGCGGTCCGCGTGTTGTTCGCGGCGTCGGTCTCGGTCGGGACGGCGCCGTCTACCTTCACGGTCAGCTCGACCGGTACGGCCGTCGCGAACGTGACCGCTGCGAAGTTGACGGTGACGTGGCCGCCGGGCGGAACGACGACGGGCTCGGTCGCGCCCGGGATCGCCGACATCGACACGACCGCGGTTGCGCCGACGTCGCCGTTGCGCTCGCCGATCACGGCGCTGATGACGACCGGCTTCCCCACGAGCGTCTGCTGCG
>DASYUZ010000029.1:0-13309 GCA_036000665.1 Gaiellaceae bacterium | reverse complement strand
TCTGGGCCGCGGAGCGCCGCGGCCAGTTGGCCGCGGCGGGCGCGGCTCTGGCCGCGACGGTCTGGGCGGTCCGCGCTAGAAGTCGATGAGAGCGAGGCCGGTCTCGGCGTCGCTCCGCTTCCGCAGGTGCTCCGGCGACTCATCGAGGATGACCTCGAGGGTCGACCACACGTGGGCCTCGAGCAGATGGCCGCCGCGCGTGCGTCCGTCGCGGAGCCCGACGACGACGGGAACGGCCGGGGTCAGATCTTGCACTGCAACATCGGAACGGCCGACGTCAGGGGAACGGCGGGGGTCACGTCTTGCACTGCAACATCTGAGAACGCTGCGGCAGGTTTCTGGAGTGATGCGTCGCTGCAAGACCTGACCCTAGACGTTCAACGCGCCGTGGTAGCCGTCGTGGTCCGACGCGCGGATGGTCGCGCGACCATCAAGTCGGGAGCGGCTACCGGACGAGCTGACCGCTCGGCCGCACAACCAGCCACGTGCCGCCGAACTCGTCGACGTTCTGGCACGACACCTGACCCGGCTTTTTGTCCCCGACGTAGTAGTACAGCGCCCACCCGTTGTACGTGAGTTGCACCCGTCCGTCACGCCGACGCGTGGTACCGATCAGCGACTGCCTCGCGCCCGCTCCGGCGCGCAGCCGGCCGCTCGCGAAATAGACGGGCCATGCTTTCGCGCAGGCGCCGTAGCACTGGCTCCGCCCGCCCCGCTTGTCCCGAGTGAACGCATAGAGCGCGAGGCCGCGGCTATCGAACAGAATGCGGCCAAACCGCGTGCTACGGACGGTCAGCGTCGCAGCGTCCCTCTGAGCGTCGCCCGCGGCCGGCGCGTCGACACCAGCCCCGGCGGAGGAGCCAACGCCGGCCACCGCTGCAACGAGAGCTAGCATCGAGGCCGCGAAGAGTCGGCCAGGCCGTTTTTCGAGGACGTTCGGGCGCACGGCGCGACTATCCGAGCCGCTCGATCGTCACCTTGGCGACGGGATCGGTCCAGCCGTGCTGCGCGACTGACAGCTCTCCGTTCCCCTGGATGTTCGGATGGTGGTGGATCACGTCAGCGGGGACGGTCGCTACCGCCGCGTCCTGGTTCCCGTCGGGGTCGCCTGGAAGGACCGTCGGACCAAGAGCGCTGCACGGATCGACGAGGTCCACGCTCTGCTCCGTGTTCTGCTCCCTGCCGGCGTCGTAGCCGTTCAGGAAGAAGGTCTCGGAACCCTGCATCGGAAGCTTGACTGCGTCGAGGCCGAGAAAACCGTCGTTCGTGCAGATGAGCATCGTGGCGATCGAGAACCTGTCGCCGGGCGCCGCCGCGATCTCGAAGGTGGCCGTGTCGGTGAAGGTCCCGACGGTCGTTCCGCGCCTGGTCACGGGCCTACCGACATCGACGACCTGAGTGGCCTTGCCCGAGGTGCTGAAGAGCTCGAACATCGGCACTTCGTTTCCGTCCTGAGCGATCGCAGCAAGCTCGTCGCTCGCAGGCTGGCCCACCTCGAACATGCGGATCGACTTCCGATGCGTGGCCGCGACGGGCGGAGAGAACGGCTGCCCGCTGGTGAGGTTCTCCAGCGTCACTCGGTACGTGCTCAACTGCGGGGCCGCCGCAGACGTTCCAGGAACGACGGCAAGCAGGACGAGCGCCACAATCGCGGCGAGCCCAGAGAAAAGCTTCGGCTTTGAGGACATCGCTCCCTCCTCGGGTGTCGATGGACCGAGGGGGCAATCTCGCAGAGGATCCTTACGCGCCGCTTTCCAGACTCTTAAATCTCCCTGGAACCGCCGTGGTGGTTCACGACCTCGATGTTGTTTCCGTCGGGGTCGAGGACGAACGCGCCGTAGTAGCCGGGGTGGTAAATGGGCCGAAGGCCGGGCGGGCCGTTGTCGCGGTAGCCGGCTTCGACGGCCGCACGGTGGAACGCGCCGACCGTCGCGTTGTCGTTCGCAGGAAACGCCATGTGAAGCTGCTCGGTCGGCTCACCGGCCACGATGGAGAAGGAACCGCTCTTGCCCGCGAACTGCGCGCCGTCAGCAGTGTCTCGCCTCCGCGCGAAGCCGCCGTGAGGCGCGACGAGCTCGTAGAACCGCTTCGACGCCGCGACGTCCGCGACCCGGATCCAGAGGTGGTCGATCCAACCGTCGGTTCGCAACGAGCCGTGGTGCACAGCCTCGGCGCTGTTCCCGTCGGGATCGAGCAGGAACGCGCCGTAGTAGTCGTCGCCGTACTGCGGACGCGGGCCGGGTGCGCCGTCGTCGCGGTAGCCAGCTTCCGCGCCCACGCGCCAGAACTCATCCGCGTGCTCGCGCGAGGGCGCGACGAAGCCGATGTGCAGCCGCCGCGTCGCCGGCTTCTCGCCGGTCGCCTGCGCGAGCGAGAAGTCGTTCCAGTGGGCGAACAGCTCGTCGGCGAACCCCTTCTCGATCCCGAGCGTGTGCAGCACCGTCTCGTAAAAACGCTCCGACGCGTCGCGATCGGACGCATGGATCGTGACGTGGTCGAACATTGGCGGACTATGCCAAAGGTGTCCGCCGAGTCAGAAGCGGACCACGCGCGCGGCCAAGGCGCCCGCGAGGGCGCTTCGGCCGCTCCGACGTCCAAACGACCTAGACGTCGTTCGACGTGTCGAAGCGGTCCTTGAAGGGGCAGTGCCGCTTCGACCCGCCGGTCCCGCCGGTGTGCAGACCCGGGCCCGCCGGTCCTTTGTTGACCTGCGTGACCTTGGCCTTCGCCGGTGAGGGCGGCGCGGAGCCGCCGGCGAGCGAAGCGCTCGCCCAGATGGCCGCGGCTGCCAGAACGACGGCGAGCGCTATGAGAAGCAGTCGCCGGTCGAACGAGCGGCTCGAAGCCTGCGTGTCTCCGTCCATAACGGAAGAGCATACGCCCGTTCGGGCGGATCGGCCGCTAGCGAACGAGCCGGCCGTCCGGCCGCATCACGAGCCAGAGACCGCCGAACTCGCGCACGTTCTGGCAGCGCACCTGGCCGGGCTTCGTGTCGCCGACGTAGTAGTAGAGCGGGCGGCCCGCGTAGGTCACCTGGAGCTTGCCGCCGGCGCGCCGCGTCGTTCCGAGCAACCCGGGCTTGACACCGCGGCTCGCGCCGGGACGGCCGGGGACGATGTAGGGAGGCCAGGCTTCCGCACACGCGCCGTTGCAAACACTCCGTCCGCGCGGATCGCGGGTGAAGGCGTACAGGGCGCGGCCGCGCCCGTCGAACAGGATCTTCCCGTACGCCGAGGACCTCACCGTCAGCGTCGAGCGCGGCGCCTGAGAGGCAGCGGTTGCGATCCCCGCGGCGGAACCTGCAAGCACCAGGGCGAGGAGGACGAGGAGTCGAGTGCGCATGTCGTCCTGTCTCGCAAGCCACCCCGAGCGTTACATCCCGCCTTTTCACTTGCGGACGGGCCGAAGGCGCGCTTAGCCTCAGCGGCGATGACCCTTCCCTCCGGGACGATCACGTTCCTCTTCTCCGACATCGAAGGCTCGACGCAGCTCGCTCGAAAGCTCGGGCAGAAGCGGTACGGCGACGCGCTCGCCGAGCACTCCGGCCTCCTGCGGACAGCGTTCGAGGAGCGCGACGGGCGGGAGATCGACACGCAGGGAGATTCCTTCTTCGTGGCCTTCGCGAGGGCCAGGGATGCCGTCTATGCCGCGGCGGCCGCGCAGCGGGCGCTCGCCGAGCACTCGTGGCCCGAAAGCGTGGACCTCAAGGTGCGCATGGGTCTCCACACCGGCGAAGCCGCCGTGACCGAGGACAAGTATCTCGGGGTCGCGGTTCACCGAGCCGCCCGGATCTGTTCCGCGGCACACGGCGGCCAGGTCCTGCTCTCCGAGTCGACCGTCGCCGTGCTCGAGGACGAGCAGCTCGACGACGTCGCTCTGCGCGACCTCGGCCACCACCAGCTCAAGGACTTCGACCGGCCCGAACGAATCGCTCAGCTGGTCATGCCCGGATTGCGGGCCGACTTCCCGGAGCTGCGCGCCGAGTACCACCTCGGCAGGCTCATCGACCACGTGCACCTGCGAGTCCGCGACCTCGAGGCGAGCAAGCGCTTCTACACCGCCGTGCTCGAGGCGCTCGGACGCCGCCTCGGCGGCGACGGCGAGGGCTACTTCTGGGCCGATGAGCTCTACGCGAGCGACGACAAGGAGCCGACATCCGGTCTCCACCTCGCGTTCCAGGCACGCGATCGTGACGCCGTAAACCGCTTTTACGACGCCGCACTGGCGGCCGGCGGCCGCGACAACGGGAAGCCCGGCGAGCGCGATTACCACCCGGGCTACTACGCCGCGTACGTTCTCGACCCCGACGGCAACAACGTCGAGGCGGTCCATCACGGACCGGCGGTGCGCTCGGCCGAATCGATCGTCGTCTTGCCGGGGGACTAGTAGCCGACGGCAGGCCTGATTTAGGCCGACGGCGGCTCGCGACGGACGCGGTCGGCGACGGTGTCCGCCACCGAGCCGAAGGCCGGAGGACGATCGATGTCGGCGAGAGAGCGCAGCCGCTCGACCGTCCTGACAAGCGACTCGTAGGCTGCACGGCACAGCTCGCATCGTGCGAGATGGCCGCGCGCACGCCAGCCCCGCAGTCCGCGGGCCTCGCCGTCGGCGATCTCCGAGAGGCGCTCGCGGGTCCCGGCGCAGCCGCCGTAGACAAGCCGCTCGATCACGCTCATGTCCGATTCGATGCCTCGTTCGCCCACGGCGATTCACATCGTACGATCCCGCCTGTGGCGGCGGGTGAGCGCGAACTGGTCGACCGCGCAGCCGCCGGGGACGTCGCCGCCTTCAACGAGCTCGTACGTACGTACGAGCGGCGGGTGGCCTCGGTGCTTTACCGCCTGCTCGACGACCGGCGCGACGTCGAGGAGGCGACGCAGGACGTCTTCGTGCAGGCGTGGAGAAACCTGCATCGCTATCGCGGCGACGCGCAGCTCTTCACGTGGTTGTACCGGATCGCGGTCAACGAAGCGCTCATGCGCCGGCGACGCAAACGACCGGAAGCCCGCGAGCTCGACGAACACGTCGCGGCGCCTCCCGATCCCGAGCCCGGGCTGCGAGAGCTGCTCGTGCGCGAGCTCGAAGCACTCCCGTTCGAGAACCGCTCCGCAGTCGTGCTGCGCGACGTGGAGGGACTCACGAACGAGGAGGTCGCCGAGGCGCTCGGGATCTCGGTCGCGGCCGCGAAGAGCCGAATCCACCGCGGCCGGATGCGGATCCGCGCCGCCCTCGCGCGCTGGGAAGGGGCTTAGCGGATCACGCGCACGTCGGGTCGAAATGCTGCGACGACGAACCAGAACGGCTCGTCGAACTCGACGAGGCGTCCGTCGCGGAGCACCTCCGCCGCACCGACCTCCCGTCCTTCTGCAACCGCTGCCTCGTCGAGTGGGGAGACGGGCCCGCGGCGAAACCGGATCACTAGCCTCTCTCCGCCGACGGCGACACGTACGACTCGTTTTCGTTCGAGCGTCGAGTAGGGGACCGCGACCGAGTCGTCGCCGCGGGCGATGAACACGACGCGCTCCTTCGGCGCCAGCCGTTTGTCGTCCTCGTTGGGCACGGCGAAGAACGGCGGGCTGTCGACGTCGTCGTAGCCCTGGTACGGGTTCGAGCCGTAGGGGCGTTCGAATCCCGTCTCCCGGGACAGGACGAGCGCATTCGGGTGCTGGGTGGCGAAATCGCGCCACGCGACGATTCGCGACGGGATGCGCTCGAGCCGTGCTCCCGCATAGTCGCCGACGAGCCCGACTCCGCCGAACTGCTGCCACCACGACTCCGTCCGCCGGTCGTACATGACGAGGTCGGAATGACGCAGCTTGCCCGTGGTTCCGAAGTCCAGCACCCGTTCGTCCACCCGACGATCGAAGACGAGCGCGGTGTTGCAAAGCGGACAGAACGTCACGGCGACGGATGCGCCCGCGACGGTGTCGTTCACAATTTCGTGCCAGATCAGGATCTGGATCGGGTACGCACGGGCCTGGCCGTGCACGATCAACTCGATCACGGGCTCCTGCGCCCGTAGATAGTCAACTTCGGCGACCGGCACGAAGCGCGGCGAGTCGATCGGCGGGATCCCGTCCCTCGGCGGTCCGCCCGATCGAAACTCGCTGAGCGGAACGGTGCGCTTGGCGAAGTCCGTCTTCCACCCCTCGACCTGGAAGTCGAGCGCCTCGCGGGGAAGGTCGCTTTCGGCCGCGTCAGGGGCAGAGCCGGTCGGGCGTGCGCAGCCTGCGGCGATCAGGACGACAGCGGCTGCTGCGATCGTTGCGCGCACCATGTCAGGTTCGATGCGTCACGGGCCGGGTTCGCTTCTCCTCCTCGCCGCTTTCGACGAGCAGTCGTCCGAGCGGAAAGAGCTGCGCCGCCGCCTGCTGTACGGCGAGCGACATCGTCGGATAGGCATGGATCGTCTGCGCGAGCCGACCCGCGAACGCTCCTGTCTGGATCGTGAGGGCGCATTCGTGGATCAGCTCGCCGGCGCGGTCGCCGACAATGGTGGCGCCGACGAGGCGGCCGCCACCAATCCGCCGCAAGAGCCGCCGCGGCGCAGTCACGAGCGTGACGAACCCCTGGGGCCGGTGGCGGATCCGCGCCCGATCGACCCGCTCCATTGGAAAGGAGACGACGCTGACGTCTCCGACCGATGTTCCCACTCGCGCGAGCTCGGGATCCGTGAAGACGACCTCGGGCACCGCGTGCTCGTCGAGACGGGCCCGCCTGCCGGCGGCGTTCAGGCCCGCGACCGTTCCCTCGTGTGCCGCGACGTGGGTGTAGAGCCTGCCGCCGTTCACGTCCCCCGCAGCGAAAACGTGCTCCACCGCCGTACGGCACCGCTCGTCGATCGGGACGAAGCCGTCACGCAGCGGGATCCCTGCCTCTTCGAGGCCGAGGCCGTCGACGTCTGCCCGCCGCCCCGTCGCAACGAGGAGCGCGTCGCCTTCGACCGACCCGTGCGCGTGTTCGAGGAGAATCCCGCTTGACGAGCGGCTCGCCCGCGTCGCGCGACGCCGATGCGCACGTCGACGCCGTCGGCCGCCAACGCCGCCTCGACGGCCGCGGATGCCTCCTCGCACCAGCCCGGGAGGAGCCGTGGCAACTGCTCGACGACCGTCACGTCGCTGCCGAGGCGCCGGAAGGCCTGTGCGAGCTCGACTCCCGTTGCGCCGCCTCCGAGGACGAGCAGGCGCTGCGGAAGCTCGCGGAGGTCGAAGATCGTCTCGTTCGTGAGGTAGCCGACCTCGCCGATGCCGTCGAGCGCCGGGACCGAAGGCACCGTTCCGGTCGCGATGACGAATCGGCTCGCGATGAGCGGTCGCCCGTCGACCAGTACGCGTTGATCGTCCTCGAACGATGCGTGGCGTCGGCGGTCGGTCCAGTAGGCCGGCCCGAGCGGCGTGCGACGCATCGTGGACGACGCGCGCGATGTCGATCAGCGCCTTCGAGGGTACGCAGCCGAAGAACGTGCAGTCGCCGCCTAGCCGAGGCTCTCGCTCGACGAGCGCGACGCTCACGCCGCGCGACCGCGCGGCGAGCGCTGCGGAGATGCCTGCCGTACCGCCGCCGATGACGACGACGTCGTACCGGGTCAAGCGGACACGAGGGATGCAGCGGCGCTGCTGAGATCCGGGGCGCTCGGCGGCGCGTCGGTCGGAAACGGCCAGCGTCGCTCGAGCCGTTCGATCCAGACCACACGCATTCCCGCCGCGCGTGCCCCGACGACGTCCCATCCGTGCGCCGCGACCAGCGTGATCTGCTCGAGGGGGAGCGCGAGGCGCGCCGCCGCGTGCTGGTACGTCGCGGGGTGCGGCTTGTAGGCCCTCACCTCGTTGACGGTGATCACCGCTTCGACGGCGTCCTCGAGTTTCGCCCGCGCGAGCAACCGGCGCGTGTGTTCCTCGCCGCCGTTCGTGAGTGTGGCGATCCGAACGCCCGCTGCACGCAGCCTGTCGAACGCATCCGCGGCGTCGGGATACGCGTCGAGCTCGCCGAGGCCCTGCAGGACATCACCCGCCTTGTCTCCGTCGGCGCCGAGCTGGGCCAGCACGGATTCCAACGTGGACTCGGCAAGCTCCCGGAAGGGGCGGAACTCGCCGATCAGCGTCAGCGACGTGGCGGCGTGCAGCATGCGCCCGAACCACGCCTCGAGCGCCCCCTCCGGTGCGCCGGCCTTCCGCAGGCGCTCGCGCAAGGGGGACAGGTCGAAGAGCGTTCCCATCACGTCGAACACCGCAGCCTCGGTCACGGTCACCTCCTCCTCGTCGTCAGAGTCCGCCCGTCGTCACGCGTATCCGGCCCGGCCCAATGAAGAACGGAGCCAGCAGGAGGCCGAAGACCGCGTGGATGAAGACCTCGAAGCTCTGATCCGGGCCTTTCGGATTCGTGAACCAGGGGAACAGCGTCCGCCCCAGGATCTGGAAGTTCACGACGTAGAGCAGCAGACCGTAGACGATCCCGGCCGAGAGAACGATGAGCGCGCGGGGCGGGAGCACCGTGACGACCAGCGCGAAGACGAGGCCGAAAGCCACGGCGAGCGTCAGGTGGGTCACGAGCCCGACGACGACGTTGTCGGGATTCGGAACCGGCTGATCCTGGCCATGGAAGATCGTCGAGATGTCGATCATCGGGGCGACGGCCGGCAGTCCCTTCGTCGTCACGTAGCCCATCGTGGCGATCAGAAAGACCAGACCGGCGACGATGCCCCCGGTTGCACCACGAGTGAGCTGCCGGCCCACGTCGAGCAGCTCGGGGCGGCGGACGTATTCGGCGGCCCAGCGCGACATTGCTCCTCCTTCGCTTGAACGAGAGAACGAGGGTTAGATGCGCGGTCGCCGGGGATGGATTCGCGCGTCGCCTCGTAGCACGCGTGCTACGCTGCTCGGTGTGGGGCGGGAAATCACCCAGCGGGAGCTTCGCAACGAGAGCGGCGAGATCATGCGTGCGCTCGATCGCGGAGAGTCGTTCGTCGTCACCCGCAACGGGGTGCCCGTCGGCGAGCTGATACCTCTCCGGCAACGCGAGTTCGTTCCAGCCGACGCTGCTGTCGCCGTCTTTGCAGGCGCACCACCCCTCGACCTCGGGCGGTTCCGGGCCGACGTCGACACTCTGCTCGACCAGAACCCGGCTCCCCGTGCCTGAGCGGGCGCACCCCCGCGGGATCATCGACACCTCGGTCGTCATCGACCTGGGACGGATCGATCCCGCTGACCTCCCCGCCGAACTCGCGGTCTCTGCGGTGACTCTGGCCGAGCTCGCCGCCGGATCGCACGCGACCCCCGACCCGGCGGAGCGCGCCCGCCGTCAGGACCAACTGCAACGAGCCGAGGCCACGTTCGAGCCGCTGCCCGTCGACCGAGCAGTCGCCCGCGCCTACGGCCGCATCTACGCCACAGTCGCTGCCGCGGGTCGGAAGGCGCGCGGTCGCCGTGCGTTCGATCTGCTCATCGCGGCAACCGCCCTCGCCGCCGGCCTACCCCTCTACACGCGCAATTCAGGCGACTTCGACGGGCTCGGCAGCCTGCTGGAGATCGTCGCCCTAGAGCCGTCGCGGTAGCCTCACCCGCAGACGCGGACCCGGCGAGTGGCCTTCGCCTCGCGGCCGGCGGTGTCGGAGACGATCGCGGTCAGCGTGTGCGCGCCGCGACGGGCGCTGCCCGCCTTCCAGGTCAGCGAGTAGACGCCCGCGAAACTCCGGTTGAGACGCCCGAGCTGGCGGTTGCCGTCAAAGAAGCCGACCGACGAGACCGGCGACGACGAGCCGGCGACGACGTCGAGCCGTGCCGTGGCGCTCACGCACGCGCGCTTCTCGGGTGCGAGCCACGTTACGGTCGGCCCGGCGACGACGCGCACCCGGACCGGCAAGATCCTCGTGTTCGGCAGCACGTTCTCGCTGTCGGTGTTGACGTTCTTCGCCTCCTGGTAGTCGGAGGCGATAAGTCGCATCGCGGCGCGTCCCGGTCCGACCCTCGGCGCATCGCGCGACACAGGGACAACGGCGATTCCAGTAGCACGGTCGAAGAGCGCTGCGCCGATCAAGAGGTCGCTGTAGTCGAGCGCGATCGACAGCGGGTCGACCCCCGCCTGCGTGTCGGTCGCGCGGAGCGCGATCGAGGGACGCCCGGCCGAGACGCGCGGCGTCAGGAGTTGCACGCTCGGAGGCCGAACGTCGTCGATCCACGAGTGCAGCACGTACGGGCCCGCGGTCGATCGTCCGGTAAACGGATCGCGGCCGGAGTCGACGGAGACGTAGTAGCGCCCAGGTCGCGGGAAGATCGTCCCGGCCGTCCCGACGTCGAAGAGAAAGTCGGGCGTCGCGCTGTTGGCATTGACAGGCGTGCCCGCGTATCCCTGGACGTCGTTCTCGTCCAGCGATCCGAGGAACCAGGGATGGATCGGCGCGGAGAGCAGCCGCTCCAACGAAGACCCGATCTGGAGGGGCGGCTCGACGACGACTGCGCCGACGTTGGCCACCCGCCGATCGATGTCGACGAAGTAGACCTGCTCCGCTCCCTCCTCGTCCACTGGATGGTCGGCGCCGATCAGACCCGTCAACCCGAAAGGCGACGTCGGCCAGCGGTACGCCCTGGCGCGGTCGACACCGTTACGGGTGTCACCGTTCTGGACGGGCTGGAGGGGGATCGGCTGGGCTCCCGCGAGCTTCGGCCGCGTCACTGCGAAGCCGTAGGGGATCCGCCGGGTTACACCCGACTGGCGGAGGACGACGAAGCCGTAGTCGTCCCCCACGACTGCATCCCCCGAAGCCTGCGCGACGACGGGGAACGTCACGACGCCGCCGGGGGGGATCGACACAGACGGCGGCGCGGAGACGGTCGCGCCGGCGCTTGCGAGCTGCGGGTGCACCTCCACCTGCCACGCCCCCCCGCCGCCGCCCCCGTCGGCAATTTGCACCAGGATGCTGCGGCTCGCCGCGCCCCCGCTGACATTCAGGTGTTCGAACGACAGCGACTGCGGGTCGGTGAAGATCAGCGGGTTTGTCGCCTCGGTCAGGCGGACGAGCCCCGCGCCCTCGAGGTACACGGGGGCCTCCCTCGTGCGTGCGGTGTCGGCCCACGCAGGACCGGCGGTCGACATCAGCGCGGACTTGACCTGCTTCGGGCTCCAGCTCGAGTGCAGCTGCAGAAGCAGCGCGGCCGCGCCGGCGACGTGCGGCGCGGAGAAGCTCGTCCCGTCGAGGACGGCGTACTGGGAACCCGCGAAGTCGGCGACGGTCGACGAGAGGATGCTCCCGCCCGGAGCCGACACATCCGGCTTCAGGTCGTGGCCGAACGCCGTCAGGCCTCCGGCTGAGAACGCCGTCGGCGTCCCGCCGCGTCCGGTGTCGATCTCCGTCAAATCGCGGCGGATGCGGATCGTCGCGCGACCGCCCGTCGCCGCCATTGCCGCGCGCAGGCGCGCTCCGTCGAGGTCGGCGATCATGCCGCCCGGCGGAGAAAGCCGGAACGGAATGCCGTTCGCCTCGCCCGGAAGGTTGTCGACGATGATGATTCCCGCAGCGCCGGCCGCGTTGACCTTGTCCGACTGGGTCGTGAACTGGCACGAGCCGCGGGACACGAGCGCGATCGCGTTCTGCAACGACCCCGAAGGCAAGGTCGCCGAGCAGAGCGTCCGGTCCGCGACCATCGTTCCGACGTCGACGAGCGTCTGGTCTGTCTCCGTCCAGGTCACGGGGACGTTGCCCGGCACCGGAACGAAGGGGATCGGCGGCAGGCCGCCGGGGGAACTGACGAGAACGGCGGGCAGGAACACGTGGACGTTCGAGACCGCGGCGACGCTGATCGCGTCGGGCGCGGTGCTGGGCGAGCCGACCGAGCCGAGACCGAAGAGCTCGCGGTCGTTGCCGGCGGAGATCACAGGGACGACTCCGGCCCGGGCCACATTTGCGACCGTCGCGATCATCGCGTCAGAGGGCGGGTCGCTCTGCGGGCCCCCGCCGGAGAAGTTGATCACGTCCATCCCGTCCGCGACGGCGGCCTCGAAGGCAGCGATGATCTCGGGCGTGTTCGCGGTGCAGCAGTCGGACTTCGACAGCGGGCTCGGCACCGTGAAGACCCGGTAGTTGCCGATCCAGGCACGAGGCGCCATGCCGGTGAGACCGGCGACGCCCGGGATGCAGCCGCCGGCCGCGCGGTTGCACGACGGGTGCTTCGCCCCTTCGGGGATCGTCGCGCTGTCGGGCGCGGTTATGTCCTCGCGGCCGGCGATGATGCCGGCCACGTGCGTGCCGTGGAATGACACGTGCTTATCGAGCGGTTGCCGGCCGCCCACACCGGAGCCGGGGCCCGGGAACGAGCGGGCGACGATCACCTTCTGGGTCGTGAAGCCCTCCGCACCCTTCGGGAACCCGGCCGGGTAGTTCATGCCCTCCCAGGCCAGGAACGGATTCTCCTGGTCGATGCCGTCGTCGACGACAGCGACCTTCATCCCGTCCCCCTTGACGCCCGTGAGCGCGCGCAGCGCGGGCGCGCCGATCAACCCCGGGCTCCTGTTCACGTTGAGCGTGTAGCTGAGGCTCGGGTAGACCTTCCGGACGAAGTCGAGCCGGGAGAGCGCAGCCAGTCGGCGTGCCGGGAGGCTCACTGTGAAGCCGTCCAGAAGCACGCGGAAGCGACGGGACACGCGCGCTTCCGGAATCGCGCGCCGGAGAAGCGCGACCGCCTGCGCCTGCTCGGCATCGATCCGCGCGAGGTACGCGCGCGCGGAGACGCTCGCGACGTTGAGCTTGCGCGTCGCGCCTACCGCACCGAGCGAGCTGTTGCGCGCCAGTCCCGTCTCAGCGAGCGGCGGCAGACCGAGCGTGACGATCACCCGCGTGCGGCCGCTCCCGTGGTTCAGGCGAACGTTCAACCCTCCGGGGCGGACGCGAGGGACGGTCTGCTCCCCGAACGTGCGCTGGATGCGTTGCAGCGAGGCGTCCGCCGATCCACTCGAGACGATCGCCGCGAGGAGGCAGGCGGAGGCGACGAGGCTGCGTACGGGCAAACGCGTCAGTGCCCCTCCAGGCAATACACGCCTGCTTCTGGCCCGCGATCACACGGCGCCAGAGTCCACCCTCGCCCTTGCCAAGGCTGCCAGCCTTGGCCGCGGACGAGTGCGGCCTCTGGCTTGGTGCTCACGACCCAGAAGCGAGGCAGCATTACCTGAAGGGGCACTAGCCGACCGTTGCTGAGAAGCTCCTGCTGACTCTGCGGCCCTCGAAGACGACCGTGACCTTGCCGCTGAGCCTTCGACCCCTGGCCGAAGCGGGTATCTGCCAGGCGCAGCGCGCACGATTCCCGGAGAACGCGTGGGCGCG
>DASYUZ010000028.1:0-1594 GCA_036000665.1 Gaiellaceae bacterium | reverse complement strand
CGCCGTCGGGGTGCGCCCGCTCGAACTCCGATGCAAGCGAGCGCATGCGCGCGAGGTCGGACTGGCGCGTGACCTCCTCGTCGGCGTCAGGCGACGCCTCGGCGTCGTAGCCGAGCTGCTCGGTGATGTCCGCGACGGTCTTGGCCACGGACCCTCCGCCCGAGCGTTTCAGCCGCTGGAGCACCCCGCGCGGTCCCGGTCGCCGGAGGAACGCGCCGTCGCGCACCTGGTATGGGATGCCGGCGTCGGCGAAAGCCTCCTCGAGCGGCTCGGACCGGGCGTTGATCCGGTACAGCACCGCGATCTCCTCGAGCGGCACCGCCTCCTCGTCCCGGAGACGCCGGACGGCCTTGATGACGGCGCCGACCTCGGCCTTCTCGTCGGGCTCAGCGCGCGCGACCGGCGCGGGCCCCGAGGGCCGCGTCGCCCGGAGGGTCTTCCGGAACCCGCCCAGGCGAGGGGCGAGCCGGTTGGCCACGTCGAGCACCTCGGGCGAGGAGCGGAAGTTCTCCTCGAGACGGACCACCCTCGCGTGAGGGAACCGCCGCGTGAAGCCCAGGAGCTGCTCGGGCGAAGCGCCGGTGAACGCGTAGATCGTCTGGTAGTCGTCGCCGACGACACAGAGGTCGTCGCGCTCGCCGAGCCACCGGTCGAGCAGCGCGACCTGCAGCGGGTTCACGTCCTGAAACTCGTCCACCGTGAACGCGTGGAACCGCGAGCGGACATCGTGGACGGCATCCGGGTGCTCGTCAAACAGCCGCAGGGCGAGCCCCAGCATGTCCTCGAAATCCAGTCGACCCATCGCACCCTTGCGCCGCTCGTACCCCTCGTAGATGCGGAGCATCAGCTCCGCCGGGATCGGCGGCTCGTGGTCGCCGAGCTCAGCGATGTACCGCGCTGGCGGGATCATCCGGTTCTTGGCCCACTCGATCTCGCTAGCCAGCTCGCGCCGCGGCAAGAACTTGTGCGGCGGCGGCAACGCGTTCGCGAGCGAGGCGATGAGCGGCGCCTTGTGGTCGAGCACCTGGGGAAGCGGTTCACCTGTGTGCGGGGGCCACAGCCGTGAGAGCTGCGAGAGCGCGGCCGAGTGGAACGTGCGAGTCTCGACGCCCTCCACGCCAAGCGCCACGAGTTGCCGCTTCAGCTCGCCGGCAGCCTTGTCGGTGAACGTCACCGCGAGGATCTGCGACGCGTCGAACGCGCCACTCCCGACCTGGCACGCGATCCGGTGCGTGATCGTCGTGGTCTTGCCCGTGCCCGCGCCGGCCAGGATTGCCACCGGCCCGCGCACCGCGAGGGCGGCCTCACGCTGGGCGTCGTTAAGCCCAGCGAGGACGTTCTCGAGGACGTGCACCTCGCGACCCTAGCACCGCGACCCCACTCGGCCACGGAGGTTCTTGACGGTCCTCGAGACGAGCACTTCCACGGTCGGCCAGAGCTGCAACCCATACCCCGATGTGGACCGCCAGTCTGCCCGTCTGTCGTCCTACGTAAGAGCTTGATGGACTGCTGCTCGTGAGGATGCTCAATGTCGATCATTCTTGCTTTGTCGCTTCGAGTCGGTGACTAGGTGAAATGAGTCGAACTTTCACGC
>DASYUZ010000027.1:0-23296 GCA_036000665.1 Gaiellaceae bacterium | reverse complement strand
CTGCAGCGAGAAGAAGACCGCAGCGGCAGGAACCAGGACCAGCGCCTGCAGGATGATCCATTTCCGCCGCCGGACGACGTTCAGATAGTCCCGAAGCGTCGTCGAGTCCGAGGATTCTCGCCCGAAGTCCATCCAATGTCTCCCTGTGGTCCGCAGATTTCCCACCCGGCGCAGCGGGCGGTTCGAAAGATGGTTCGGCGGACCAGCGGGGGGACCAAAGAGGTCCTTTCGGACCATTCGAGGGAAACCGCCGTGGTGAGTGTGCGGCTTCCGACAGGTTTGCCTAGGTTCTATCCACAGGTCGTCGGCGAGAACTGTGGACAGCTCGAAAGATCTCCTCGTAGGCGTCGAGGAAGCGAACGGGGTCGAAGTGCCGGGCGGCGACCGCGGCCGAGCGCTCGGCGAGACGCCGCCGGAGCGCTGGGTCGCCCGCGAGCGTCCCTAGCGCCCTCCGCAGCGACCCGGCATCCGGCTCGATCGCGAGGACGTCCTCCGCGGAGAAGTAGGCCTCGTAGCCCGGGTTCAGGGTCGTGACCACAGGAAGACCGGCCGCCATCGCCTCCTGGAGCGAGAGTGGAATGCCCTCGCCCCGCGAGGGGAGGACGAAGGCGTCGACGCAGCGCATCAGCGCTCCCAGACGATCGGGGGCGAGCGGCGGCAGGAACCGGATGCCGCGTCGCGGCGACGGCGGTTCGCGCCCGGTCACGACGGCGAGCTCGTAGCGCTCGTCGCCGGCGTCGAGCACGACGTCGAGTCGCTTCTTCGGCGCGTCGCGGCCGACGAACAATGCGACGAACCGGTCCTCGGGCAAGCCGAACTCCGCCCGCGAGCCGTCGAGCGTGCCGGGATCACTGGCAACCGGCAGGACGCGGACGTCGACGCCCCACAGCCTCGAGGCCCACGCCGCGACCTGCGGGTTGTAGGCCGTGTGCGCTGCGGCCCGCCTTGCTGCGCCGCGAGTCGCCCGGTACGCGAGACGCTGCGCGAGCTCGAGCGGGCGGCTGCGCTGCGGGACGAGCGCGACGTGCTGGGTCAGGACGAGCGGAGCAGGCGAGAACAGCAGCGCGGCCAGCGAGGTCGCGTACAGGACGTCGTTCGCATGCACGACGTCGACCTCATGGCCGAGCATGCGGACTGCGCGCAACAGGACGGGCGGTGCCGGCACGGGCCACGGAACGCCGAGCCGCTCCTCGAACGGGTTCCGAGCGGGGATACGGTGGACGCGTATTCCGTTGTCGTCCTCTTCGAGCGGCGAGCCCGGCTCCGTCCTGCAGCAGAGCACGTGCACGTCGTGGCCGCGCGAGGCCAGGCCGCGGGCGAGATTCTCGGTGAACCTCTCGACTCCGCCGAAGTGGGGACGGTAGTAGGCGCTGACGAAGAGGAGCCGCACTCAGCGGGCGCGCCGCAAACCGATGATGCTGAGCAAGAAGGACGTGAACACGACCTGCGTGCCGAGGCCGACGAAGGTCAGCCCCAGCACGCTCAGATGCTCCTCGTGCAGGTTTCCGAAGCCGTGGAGCGCCCAGCGTGCGACGACGAAGGTCAGCACGCCGAGCCCCGCAGCGAGCACCGCTCCGCCCGCGGCGAGGCCGTGCTCGAGGCGCAAGCGATCCCACAGGCGCTCGAGCAGCGCGTCGTGCTCGCGCTCGTGGACGACGGCATACGCCCGGGCGACGACGCCGAGCTGCACGATCTGCGCGCCGACGAGCGTCGCAATGCTGCCGAAGATCATCGAGTGGATCTCCCAGCCGCGCCCGCCGACCGTCACCGGACCGCCCGCGAGCGCGAGCATCACGACCGCACCGACGAGAAACAGCAGCCCGCCGGGGATCAGGAACAGCGTCGTCGGGCTGTGCAGCAGCATCAGGCGCACGTGGCGCCAGGCGTCGCGGTAGCGCGAGAGTTTCGAGTCGCCGCGCCGTCGCCGGTACGGGACCGGGACCTCGGCGACGTCGAGTCCGCGCCGTGCGGCCTTCAGCACCATCTCGGACGCGAACTCCATCCCCGTCGTGTGGAGGTCGAGCCGCGGCAACGCCGATCGTCGGAGCGCGCGAATGCCGCAGTGCGCGTCGGAGACACGGACCCCGTAGACGACGTTCAGAAATCGTGTCAAAACCGGGTTGCCGATCCAGCGGTGCGACCAGGGCATCGCACCCGGCTCGATGACGCCGCGGAGCCGGGATCCCAGCACGACGTCACGACCCTCTTGCAACGGCGCGACGAGATCGTCGAGCCGACGCAGGTCGTATGTCCCGTCGGCGTCCGCGAGCACGATGAACTCGCCGCGCGCGGCGGCAAGGCCGGCGAGGTACGCACTTCCGTAGCCACGTCGCCGCTCGTGGACGAGCCGCGCTCCCGCCGCCTCGGCGCTAGCGGCGGAGCGGTCGGTCGAGCCGTTGTCGACGACGATCACCTCGCCGGAGACGCCCAGCCTGTCGAGACCCTCGAGCGCCTCGCGCACGACCGAGCCGACCGCTTCCTCCTCGTTCAGGCACGGAAGGACGACGGAGACCACGATCTCCGTTGGGCCTCGCAGCTCAGCAGTTGTTGCCGGGACTGACAGCGCCATCTGCTTACCCGGATCGCACCTGGATATTCCCGCCGGAAAGCGTTCCCGCCGCGGTGTAGCCGCTCGGCGCGAGCTGGATCGCGAACGTGTCGCTCCGGCCAGGTTCGCCGAGGTCGCTCACGTCCACGCGAAAGAGCTGAGGACCGAAGGGCGTACTGGCCGTCCCGCGGATCGTCGCCGTCGTGCCCGAGCAGACGAGGCTCGAGACCTCGATCGAGCTGACGTGCATTCCCGTCGCGTGATCGACGTAGTTGACGTGCCCCCGAACGCCCGAGCCGTCGGTACGCGCGTTCAGCCCGAAGTTCTTTCGGCCGTCGGCATCGATGAATCCGCCGCCGTTGACCGAGCACCCGCCGGACGTCTCGGCGACGTACGTCTTCGTGTCCACCCGCACACCGGCGCGCGTAACGATGATCCCGAAGACACCGCCCTGGACGAAGCCGCCGGCGTGCGGCGGAACGGAGAAGCCGAACGAGTTCGCGGTCTCGTCAAGCGCGATCGAGCCCGCCGGACCGGCGACGCCGCTGTAGACGTCCGTCGTCGCCACCGAAAGCGTCGCCGTCGTGGAGCCGTCGGTCACCGCTCCGGTGACCGTGAAACGGAACGCGCTGCCGAGCGGGCCAAAGCAGTTGCCGATGTCGCCGCCCGCGCTCAGCCCCGTCTGGAACGTGCCGCCGCCCACGGTCGGGACCGTGATACCCGCAACGCTGGCCGTGCAGTCGCCGCGCGTGATCGCGATGTCCGGACTGATGTCGACCGCGGTCCCCGTTCCGCTGAAGTGCGTGATTGCCGCAGCGACCGTGCCGCCGATGCGCACGTGCGCGACCGTGTCGATGAAACCGGAGTATTCGGCCTGTTCCGGGCCGAACCCGCCGCTCCGCCCGCCGATCGAAACCTCAATGCGGTCGTTCGAGTCGTTCGCGGTGATCGTCCCGGTCTGGCCCACGATCGTCGGATCGTCGGAGTCGGTGACGCGCACCTCGATCGTCGCCGACGATCCGCTGACCACGACCCGGATGACGTCGAAGCGCATCGAGACCGGAGCCCCGGAGCAGACGCTCATGTTCGCTTGTCCGGCGGCCGCTCCGCCCGAGACGACGAAGCTACCCGAGCCACCGACGTTGGTGTCGCCGCCCGCGCCCTGAAATGCCTCCCGAGACGCCGAGACCGCGACGGCGCACGGGCCCCAGTTGCCGGCCGTGTCGAAAGTCGAATTGTCGATCGCAGACCCGGCCCCCGTGACGAACTGAATCGGCGCCTGCGCGAACGCGCTGGGCGCAGCCGCAAATGCGCAGGCGCACGCTCCCACCAAGAGCAGTGCTTTCATCGTCATCCCTCGTCCCCTTTACCGCGATGATGCCGCCGTTGCGATGGTACCCCTGTCGAACCGTCGTTGAACATCCCTCGAACTGCGGTAATAGCGTGGAAGATTCCGAGCGCGCGCACGCCGGGCGTGCGCGCGAACAATCGGTCCGTTGCGTCGAGCAGCCGCGCCGCGCGCGCGGGTCCCGGCGGCGTGAACAGTCCTGCCGGGCGCACCTCGACGTCAAAGCCCGCGGTTCGGAACCATTGTTCGTAGTTCTTCGGCCGCGAGCGAAGGAGTCCACGCTCCTCTGCGCGCACCGCGATCAGCGCGTTCAGCGGAAAGAGCGGGTTCCCCTCGAGGAAGAACGCGGTGGCGCCGGGCCGGAGAACGCGGTGCAGCTCACGGAGTGCGGCCTCGATGTCGTCGACGTGATGGAGAACGTCGACGCCGAATGCTGCGGCGGCCTCGCCCTCGCCGAGCGGCAGCTGCGCCGCCGCGGCCTCGCGCAGCGCGACCCGGCCGCCGAAGCGCGCGAGTCGAGAGCGCGCAAGCGAGAGCATCGCGGGAGCGAGGTCGACCCCGACATAGCGGGAAGGGATGTGCTCGAGCACTAGCCCGGCGACCTGGCCCGTGCCGCAACCGAGCTCGAGCACGACGTCATCGGCAGCGAGCACTGGGAGAGCAGCGCAGATCGCGTTCGCCTTCCATTCCTGATTCCTCGGCCAGCGATCGCGGAGGAACGTGCGGTCGTATCCGGACGCCCGCCGCTGAAACGCACGTTGCTGAAGCGAGTCGCTCATCGCACCGCGTACAGCGCGTAGGTGTGGTTCCGGTGCAGCAGCTGCAAGAACGGCGGCGGGCGGTCGTCGGCGAGTCCGGGGTACGCAGCGACGATCAGGTCGAAGTCCACCGGGTTGAATTCCCTCGTCGCGAGGTGGTCGACGAGCACGTAGCGCACGTTGCCGACCGGATGGTTGCGGACGAACAGCCAGCGCCGGTCGCCGAAGTCGATGCGATCGAGAAAGCGCTCCGGATGCCCGTCGAGCAGCAGCACCCCGTAGGTGCGCGCGTCGTCCGTCAGGATCGAGTTGCGCTCGCGGACGTGACGCCCGATGAAGGCGGCCATGTCGCGCTGGTCGCCGATTCGCACGCCCGTCCCCTTCGGCCCCTTGACGCCGTCTTGGTTCTCTCCGGAGACGAGCCCGTGCAGGAACGCAGCCTCACCGAGCTCGTGCTCCGACGTGAGCATCACGGCCGCCGTCGCCGGCATCGATCCGGCCACGACCGCGACCGCGCCGATTGCCGCCAGGCGCCGGCTCCGGCGCGGAACGATCATCAGGAGGAGCGCGACGCCGAGGAGGACGAGCGGCAGCGCGCGGATGTTGTAGCGGAGCTGGAGCAGCAACGGCTCGTGCGAGCCGAGGACGAACGCCGTCGTGAGCGCGACGTTCATCAGGATCGCGAGTCCGAGAACTGCCGCTGCGAGGTGTCGACGGACGACGGCGACGGCGAGCAGTGCTCCGCCCACGATCGGGGTTGCCGGGAACAGCGCGAGCGAGAGCACGACCGTGTCGCGCAACAGCTCGACCGTCGTGATTCGGCGAGGGCCGCCGGCCGCTTCCCGCGGGAACTGCTCGCTGAAGAAACCGAACGGATTCCCCGTCAAGGCCCAGTTTAGGAAGCACCAGAGGAGCAGCCCGTACACCGCGGGCACGACCAGGACGAGCAGCTGCGACTCGATCTGGTCGGCGGTCTCCCGTCGCTGCACGAGCAGCACCCCAACCGCGACGAGGATGAGGACGAGCCAGAGCGCGGTCTCGTAGCGCGCGAGCGTCGCGAGCGCGAACGCGACGCCGGCGAGTGGAAGGTGCGACCAGCGTGGAGCGACCGACCAGCGTAGGAAGACGGCGACCGCGGCGCTCAGGAAGAAGAGGTAGACCACCTCGGCCATCCCGTTTATGGCGTAGAACACGAACAGCGGGTTCAGCCCGAGCGCGCCGACGAGCGCCCAGCGCGCAGCCCGATCGACGTCGGCGAGCGCAAGCGTGCGGTCGAGCACAACCAGCGTCCCCGCGGCGAAGGCGGCCGACGTGAGCGGGAGCGCAGCGAGTGAGGTCGCCAGCGGCTTGACCGCTGCAAGCGGCAATAAGACCAACGTCTGCAGCGGCGGCCAGACGAAGCCGATCGCCGCGAGCTTGCTCGGTTCGTTCCACCAGACGAAGTACGCGTGCGCGAGCCGCGACTCGGCGTCGCCCACCACGAGGTCGAGGCCGATCGTCACGTAGAGACCGACGATCGCGTAGACGGCGTACGCGGCCGCGAAGATCGCCAGCGGCTCGCGCCGGCGCGGCTCGCGCCGAACGACGACCGGCGGCCGTTCGATCCGAAGCGCGCGCGCCCGCGGCGGTGCAGTCGCAACCGGGCTCATCGGTCTCCGGTCAGGCCGTGGACCGTCTTCTCCCAGTAGCTCGGGCGCGTCACAAGCTGGAGGAAGCCCTTCCAGGCGCCGACGCTCATCAGCGCCCAGTAGAGCGGCGAGAGCAGCGCGGTCTTGACGAGCTCGTGCTTGCCGCGGCGCAGGGCGCCGAGGACGTTCAGGTACGTGAAGGCGAAGTTGCCGACCAAGAGGTTCGCTCCGCCGGCGAAGTAGACGAAGCCGGGAAAGATCTCGCGGATGAGCTCCGCCTCCGTGAGCGCCCAGAGCGACGTCAGCGCCCAGAAGACCGGGTTCATCAGCATCGTCAGGAACGTCCCTCCGATCACGAGCTGGAAGGAGAGGAAGTTCGCTGCGCCGAGCTGACGCCAGAGCAGCACGGGATCGCGCATGTGCACGAGCCACGTCTGCACGTAGCCCTTGACCCAGCGCGAGCGCTGGCGGATCCAGTTGTAGACGCGCGAGTTCGCTTCCTCGAGCGTGACCGAGTCGACCATCGCGGTCCGGTAGCCGGAGCGCGTGAGGCGGATGCCGACGTCCGCGTCCTCGGTGACGTTGAAGGGGTCCCACGCGCCCAGCTCGAGCAGCTTGTCGAGCCGGAAGTGCGTCGAGGTGCCGCCGAGAGGGATCGGCGCGCCCGTTGCGTCGAGCCCGGGCAGGAAGAGGTCGAACCACATCGAGTACTCGCTCGTGAACCAGCGCGTCAGCAGGTTCTGGTCCGCGTTCCAGTAGTTGAGCTTCGCCTGGATGCAGACGACGTCGGGCGTCGCCTTGCGGAAGGCGACGACGACCTTCTTGAGCTGGTCGGGTTCGGGCAGGTCCTCCGCGTCGTAGATGACGACGTAATCGCCGCGGGCGTGCAGGAGACCGTAATTGCAGGCCTTCGGCTTCGTGCGCGGCTCGGAGGCGGGGACGACGACGCGCTGGAAGTGGGGGCCGACGCGCAGCCCGCGCAACGCGTCGAGTGTCTCCGAGTCGTCCTCCTCGAGCAGCAGCTTCACGTCGAGCTTCGTCTTCGGATAGTCGAGGCGGTCAATCGCCTCGACGAGGCCGGGCAGGACCGCGGCCTCGCGGTAGAGCGGGACGAGGATCGTGAAGCGTGGAAGCAGCGACTCGTCGAGGAGTCCGACCTCCGTGTCCGAAACCGGCAGCTCCGGCGCGTGTTCGAGCGTGCGCAGGACGAGCGCGACTCTGTAGACGGCGACCGCGAAGTAGAAGAGGGTCGAGACGAACGTGAGCACGATCAGCGTCGGCCGGAGCGCGGACGCGAGCCCGACCATCGTCGCCGCGGCGAGGATGCCCAGCACCAACGCTTGTGCGCGCGTGAGAACGCGGTGCGCCGATTCCTCCGGACGGCGCCGCAGGAGCTCGGTGGTCGAGAGCCGGACGTAGTGCTCTGCGTGCACGCGCTCGAGCGCGGCGACGATCGCGCTCTCGCTCGCGACGACGACACGCACGGGCAGCCTGCTCGCCGCGCGCAGGGCATGCGCCGCCTCGGCGTCGAACGGGTCGGCCAGCGCGACGATCAGCGTCCCGTCGCCGATCTGCAACGGCAGCATCCGGTGTGCGCGGCAGAGGTGCTCTGGGAGCTCCGCGAGCGCGGCGGTCGTCGGCCGCAGCGCGTCGGCCTGCATGTACGAGATCCGGAGCTGGCGGGCGAGCGCGTGCGCGAGGCGGTCCTCGCTGATAATCCCGCGGGAGACGAGGATGCCGCCGAGCCGGTCTCCCGTGCGCCGCTGGCGCGCGAGCGCGTCCCGGAGCGACTCGCGGTCGATCGCGCGGGTCGCGACGAGGAGCTCGCCGAGCCGCTCGGCGCGGCCGTCGGGCAGCTCCGCCGCCGCCAAGCGGCCCGCGCCCGCGAAGGCGTGGTCGGTCGCGTGTGCGATCCGCTCCGCAGGCGCGAGCACGAACCGCGCGCGGCGACCGGTCGCAGACTCGACGAGCGCGGTGACCGCGGTGTCGGGAAGCTCGGCGATCGCAACGCGCACCCAATCGCGCCCGACGGTCAGCGGAAGGATTCCGAAGCGGCGACAGAGCTGTTCCCCGAGCAGGCGCGCCGCGCCGGTGTCGACGTCGCGCGGCTGCAGCTCGCTGACCTCGAGCTCCTCCTGCTCGGCGATCACGCGCAGCTCCTCCACGGAGGGTCCCGTCTCGGGCTCGGCTGGCAAGTAGCGAGGCGCTCGGAGCAGCGCCGGCGGGCCGAAGAGCCGTTGCACGGCTTCCTCGATCTCGGCCGGCGGCGAGACGACGACGCGCGCGGGCCGGCCGGTCGCTCCCTCGACGGCGGCCAGCGCGGCCTCGGGCCGCGGATGCGACGAGGCGATCGTCACCGACTCCGCATCGGCTGCGACCGGCAGGATCCGGAAGTAGCGCGCGAGCGGGGCCGGGACGAGTCGCACGGCCCGCGGGTCGGGCGGCTCCACGCGCAGCGAGACGAAGGGGAGGCCAGAACGGCCGGCGAGGCGCCGGTAGAACGCCTCCTCGCTCGGCGCCATCAGCGCGCGGTCGTCGGCGAGTCGAGCCAGCCGCCGCGGTAGCGGCGCAGCGAGGACACGAGCAGCTCGACCCGCCGACGGGGGTCGGGTGCCCGTGAGAACGCGCGCGAGTCGGCGGCGAGAGCGAGCGCGAACAAGGCGAGGAGGACGCCGGGCGTCCAGAAGATCGCGAGGAACAACGATGCGAAGAGGAGCAGGACAACCAGCACGCGGCCGGCGACGATGAGCAGCGTCGCGGTGCGCATTAGCCCTGCGCGGCCGCGGCCTGGACGCCGAGCTCGATCTGCAGCCTGCCGTCGCCGGCCGTCACGCGCACGATGTACGGCAGGTGGTGCGTGAGGTCGTGGACGAGCGGCCGCTCCTCGGTGAGCGTGAGCTCGATCTCGGCGCGCTCGTCGCCGAAGCGGCGCACGTAGACGTCCTCGACCTTCGGCAGGCGGGCGAGCGACCGCTCGAACGCGGACAGCTCGGCGAAGTCGGCAAACGGACCGGCGTCGAGCTCGACGTGCGTCGGATAGAGATCGCCGCTTCCCGCGACGTGCTCCAGCGCCGGCCGCTGCGGGGCGAGCGCGTCCTGCAGCTCCTCTTCGGCGACGACGCGCTCGAGCGGTCGGCCGTGCTCGACTTGCGCGAGCAGCGAGCCGTACGCCTGCACGATCCCGCGAAGCTCACCGAGGACCTGCTCGCGGACGCGCAAGAGGTGCTCGACCCGGGACGTCGCCTCGCTCACGCCGCGGCCCGCGTCCGCGCGAATGCGCGTCGCCTGCTCCTCGGCCTCGGCGACGATGCGGGCGGCTGCAGCGCGGCCCTCGGCCTCGAGCCGGTCGCCGCGGAGACGTTGGCGTCTGAGCTCCTCGGCATGGCGCTCGCGCGTCGTCTCCAGCTCTCCGCGGAGCGTCTCCTTCTCGCGCCACGTCTGGTCAAGATTGCGCGCAATCGTGTCCAGTTGAGCGCCCATGCCCTCGAGTGCGTCGATGACGTCACTGCGGCGGTACCCGAGGAGACTCCTCCGCAGGGTCATGGTTCTGACGACCCCTGTGCCCTCGTGCCGCAACTTTTACGCCCCCCTCTGCCACACTGACCTTAGCGCAATTTGCGGAAAATGGAACACGGACCGGAGGCCGCACAAAGGGCAGCCTGGCTCCGGCGGGTCCCCCCGCCGAGCTCGGTCGCGCTCGCGGCCGTGTGCACCGGTGCAGCGTTGCTCGTCATCGCCTACCTGCTCGGCCGGCGCGGCGGCTCGGTCGCAGCGTTGGAGGCGTTGGTGGCGGTGCTCGCGGTCGGTGCGGCACTGCTCTCGCCGGTTCGCCTCAGCTCGCCGCTCGCGCTCTCGCTGCTCGCCGTGTTCGGAGCGCTGGAGCTCGCGGACGGGCGGCTGTCCGACGGGCTCAACGCAAGCGAGCTGCTGCTCGCGTTCTCGCTTGTTGCGGCGCTGCTCGCGGCGTCGTACGTCCGGCTCGGGATCCGCCGCCGCGACGCGGAACTCGAGCTTGCCGCAGACGCGATCGCGGAGCTGACGCGGCGCGACCGAATCACAGAGCAGCTGAGCGGCGGGCGCGAGCTGACGTGGCTCGACACGGAGCTGCAGCGCGCACGGAGACACCACCACCAGCTCGCGCTCGTACTCGTGCGGCCGGACGGGTTCGGGGCACTCGCCGAGCTCGGCGGCACGGTCGCCCTCGAAGTGCTGGAGGCGTGCGCTGAAGTGATCGGGCACGAGCTGCGCGCGACCGACTACGCGTTTCGCCACCACACGTCGACGTTCGCGCTGATCCTCCCGCAAACCGCGACCGAGAGCGCGCGCGTTGCGGCGGAACGGATCCGACTCTTTCTTCCGCTCCGCACCGGCGGCGTGAACGGGAAGCCGCTCACCGTCTCGATCGGCGTTTCCACGTTCCCCGACGACGCCACGACGAACGAGGAGCTCGTCCGCGTCGCGGAGCGGGCGCTCGAGCGTGCGGCGGAACGAGGCGGGAACCGCACAGTCTGCGCGAGCGCCGACGCGGTGCCGCCGGGCTGGACGCTTTCGGGTGCCGGCTAACGCACGATCGCGCGCGCGAGCGCTGCGACCTGCGAAACGGAACGGCCGAGCACGAGCGCGGTGTGCGTGCCGTTGCGCGTGAAGGCGATTTGTTCCCCGAGCGACCAGCACGTGTCGGCTTCGCAGGGCGCGGTCGCGGGGAAGCCCGTCGCGTCCCCGTCGAACGCTTCGTTCACGTAGGTGTACACGGCCTCGCGCCACTGGAGCGCGTCGATCTCGTTCTCCCAGTCGAGGACGAGCGCGACGGTCTGCTCGCCCGAGACGTCGCGGTAGATCGCCGTCCGTCCGCCGGCCCAGCCCTCGCCGACGTGGTCGAGGCGCGGGACCTGGAAGACGGCGAGCAGCGCGCGCACGTCGAGCTCGCCCCACGTGTCCGTGCGGTCGAGCGTCATCCCCGCCGCGACGTCGGGGAGGGCGACCGGTGCGGGAGCCTCGCGTGACAGGAACGCGTCGAGGTGAAAGATCTGCTCGGTCGTTTCCGGGAACCTGCGCAACGAGCCGTAAATCGCCGTGTCGCCGCCGAGGTTCTTCAGGATTGCGGCGAAGCGAACGCCCGTCGTGTACGGGAACGCAGACTCGAGCCCGAGAAAGAGGCGCGCATGCGAGCCGCCGTGCGACGCGAGCGCGCGCTCGGAGATCGAGCGGGTCAGTTCGGTGGCGAGCGTCGCCGAGCCCTCGACGGCCGCGGCGGCGGCGAGGCCGGCGTCGCGGCGCCCGCGGCTGAGCTCGGAGAGGCGGCGCAGGTTGAAGGTCTGGTCCTGGAGCGCGTGCACGAGCTCGTGCAGGACGACCTGCCGCACGTCTGCTCCCTTGCGGACGTAGAGCGTGCGCGTCACGGGGTCGTAGAGACCGCGGACCCCCTCGACCTGGGCGTCGATGAGCGCGGGGCGGAGGGGCTCGCTCGCAGAGAGGAGGCCGAGCGCGCGGTACACCGTCTCGTCATAGGCCTGCTGGTCGCGCGGGTAGTCGCGGTCGAGAATCTTGAGCGCCTGCGCCTCGATCGCGGGGCCGCTCACGTAGGCGAGCTTCACCTTCTGCTTCGCCTTCAGGCCGCTGAGCTTGGAGGCGATGCGGGTCAATGCGGGCAGCTCGAGCGGCGGGGCTGCAGAGGCAGGGGTGACCGCGAACGCGAGCGCGGCCGTGCAGAGAGCGGCGTTGAGGATCTTCCGCACAATCCCCTTATCGGCCGATTCGGCTTGCAACCGTAGAATCCGGCTGATGGCGACGACCGAGGATCGCCGCAAGGCCGCGGCTCTCGAGGCCTGGCGCGAGCTCTACGAGGCGAAGCCGGAACGCCGGGGTGAGCTTTTTTCGACCATTTCAGGGGTCGAGAACGAGCCGCTCTACACCCCGGAGAACGCGTCCGTCGACCACGAGCGCGACCTCGGATATCCGGGCGTCTATCCGTTCACGCGCGGGGTCTACCCCTCGATGTACCGCGGGAAGCTGTGGACGATGCGGCAGTTCGCCGGCTTCGGCACGGCCGAGGAGACGAACGCCCGCTTCCGGTACCTGCTCGACCACGGGCAGACAGGGCTGTCGACCGCCTTCGACATGCCGACGTTGATGGGCTATGACTCGGACCACGCGCGGTCGCTCGGCGAGGTCGGCCGCGAGGGGGTCGCGATCGATTCGCTCGAGGATATGGAGACCCTGTTCGCAGGGATCCCGCTCGGCGAGGTCTCCACGTCGATGACGATCAACTCGCCGGCCGCGATCCTGCTCGCGTACTACGCCTGCGTCGGCGAGGAGCAGGGGGTGCCACGGAGCGAGCTGCGCGGGACGATCCAGACGGACATCCTCAAGGAGTACATCGCGCAGAAGGAGTACATCTTCCCGCCCGAGCCCTCGATGCGGCTCGTGACGGACATGATCGAGTTCTGCGCGCGCGAGATGCCGAAGTGGCATCCGATCTCGATCTCGGGCTACCACATCCGCGAAGCGGGATCGAATGCGGCGCAGGAGCTCGCGTTCACGCTGGCCGACGGCTTCACGTACGTCGAGTGGGCCGTCGAGCGCGGTCTGGACGTCGACGACTTCGCGCCGCGCCTGTCGTTCTTCTTCAACGCGCACCTGGACTTCTTCGAGGAGATCGCGAAGTACCGCGCCGCGCGGCGCATCTGGGCGCGCGAGCTGCGCGAGCGGTTCGGCGCGAAGTCGCCGCGCTCGTGGCTGATGCGGTTCCACACGCAAACGGCGGGCGTGTCGCTGACGGCGCAGCAGCCGGAGGTGAACATCGTGCGCACGGCGTTGGAAGCGCTGGCCGCGGTTCTGGGCGGGACGCAGTCCTTGCACACGAACTCGTTCGACGAAGCGTTGGCCTTGCCGACCGAGGACGCGGTCCGGATCGCTCTGCGCACCCAGCAGGTGATCGCGCACGAGACGGGCGTCGTGAACACGATCGATCCCCTGGGCGGCTCCTACTACGTCGAGCAGCTGACGAACGAGCTCGAGCGTCAGGCCTACGACTACTTCGACCGGATCGAGAAGCTCGGCGGCGTCGTGGACGCGATCAAGGAGAACTTCTTCCAGCGCGAGATCGCCGACGCCTCCTTCCGCTACCAGTCGGAGGTCGAGCGCGGCGAGCGAATTGTCGTCGGCGTCAACCGTTACACGCTCGAGGACGAACCGCCGCTCGAGATCCTGAAGATCGACCCGGCGCTCGAGCAGAAGCAGATCGACCGCGTGCGCGCGCTCCGCGCCCGAAGAGACTCCCCAGCGGTCGAACGAGAACTGACCCGCCTGAAGGAAGCAGCCGCGCGCGACGACGTGAACCTG
This sequence comes from Gaiellaceae bacterium, assembly GCA_036000665.1. GTDB lineage: Bacteria > Actinomycetota > Thermoleophilia > Gaiellales > Gaiellaceae > JACCTU01. Next base: position 9,673 of record DASYUZ010000027.1, on the reverse strand, counting down.
ATGCCGGTCATCGTCGACGCCGCCCGCGCCTACGTCACGATGGGCGAGATGTGCGACGCCTGGCGCGAAGTGTGGGGCGTCTGGCGCGAAACGCCGGTGTTCTAACGGTGCCAGGCACCCTTGAGGGTGGTCGAGACTCTGCGCCGAGTCCGTAACGATTCGTCCACAGGCGCCGACCCGCTCCGCGCCAGTCGTTCGGCCTGCACGAGCGTCTTGATCGGCCCGCGCCGAAGCGGCGATGGCCGCAACCGCCGAGCCTCGAAGAGCCCATGAATGGTGCCAGGCACCCTTGAGGGTGGTTGAAGGTTAGACGTCGAGCTCTTGGCCGTCGTGGGCCTGCTCAAAGCGGCCGTCGAGGGGACGCTCGGTCGGGCGGTGCGTGAGCAGGAGGCGTTTCGCGTGCGCCGCGCGGAACGCTGCCTCGGCTTCTTCGGCAGAGAGGTGGCCGCGCAGGCCGCCCTCGGGGTTCGGACGCTCGAGCGTCGCCTCGCAGACGAAGAGGTCGGCGTCGCGCGCGAGCTCCGCAAGCGCCTCGTCGGGGCCGCTGTCGCCCGAGTACGCGAGCACGGAGCCGTTCGCCGAAACGCGGAAGCCGTACGCGTCGAGATCGTAGTGCAGCACCTTCACGGGCGTGATCTCGAAGCCCGCTGCCGTGAACGGCTTACCCCGCGCGTACTCGCGCACGGCGAACGCGTCCTCGAACATGTCGGGCTTGCCGAGCTGCTCACCGAGGCGTGACAGCGTCACGCGGCCGCCGGGAGGTAGCCAGAGCTCGGGCTTCGGCACCTCGCGACCCGGCCCGTACGAGACCCCCCAGACCCACGGCACGAGGTCGCCCCAGTGATCGAGATGGAAGTGCGTGATCGCGATCGCGTCGACGCGCGGCCAGTCCTCACGCTCGCGCAGGCTCGCGAGGACTCCAGGCCCACAGTCGAGCAACACGCGCTGACCTTGGGAGTCGAGGAGGTATCCCGACTGCGCGCCGCCCGGGTTCGGCCAAGCCGGGGAGGATCCGACGACGGTCAGCTTCACCGCTCATATACTCGCAGCCGTGGCCAGGAAGATCCGCGTAGTGATCGCGAAGCCCGGCCTCGACGGCCATGACCGCGGCGCGAAGATCATCGCCCGTGCTCTGCGCGATGCCGGCATGGAGGTCATCTACACCGGCCTGCACCAGACGCCGGAACAGATCGTCGAGACCGCGATCCAGGAGGACGCCGACGCGGTCGGGATCTCGATTCTCTCGGGCGCGCACATGACGCTCGTGCCGAAGATCCTCGCCGGCCTGCGCGAACAGGGAGCGGAGGACGTCGTGGTCGTCCTGGGCGGCACGATTCCAACGGACGACGCCGACGAGCTGAAGCGGAACGGCGTCGCGGAAGTCTTCACGCCCGGCGCGCCGACGAGCGAGATCGTCAACTTCCTGCGCGAGCGGGTAGCCGCGTGAGCATCGAGGTCGACCGCCGCGACGCGGTCGCGATCGTCACCATCGACCGCGAAGCAGCGATGAACGCGCTCGATGTCGCGACGCTGACCGAGCTGCGCGACCGGCTCAAAGAGCTCGAGGCCGACCCGGACACGCGCGTCGTCATCCTCACCGGCGCCGGCGACCGTGCGTTCGCCGCGGGCGCCGACATCAAGTACATGAGCGCACTCGATGTCGCCGAGGCAAAGGCGTGGGGTGCGCTCGGCCACGAAGTGAGCCGCCTGCTCGAGACGATCCCCCAGCCGACGATCGCCGCCGTGAACGGTTTCGCGCTCGGCGGCGGCTGCGAGCTCGCGCTCGCGTGCGACCTGCGCTACGCATCGCGCACCGCGAAGCTCGGCCAGCCGGAGATCAACCTCGGGATCATCCCCGGATGGGGCGGCACCCAGCGCCTCGCCCGCGCGACGACGATCGGCTTCGCGAAGGAGCTCGTTCTCACCGGCCGGCTCGTCGACGCGGAGGAAGCTGAGCGCCGCGGCCTCGTCAACGCGGTGCACGAGCCCGGCGAGCTCCTCGAGAAGGCGGTCGAGACCGCCCAGCTGCTCGCGTCGAAGAGCCCGATCGCCCTCGCGGCGGCGAAGGCGGCGACGAACCGCGCGCTCCAGGGTGAGCACACGGACAACCTCATCGCGGAGGGCGAGCGGTTTGCGGAGCTCTTCGCGAGCGAGGATGCGAAAGAGGGTCTCCGCGCCTTCGTCGAGAAGCGCGAGCCCCGCTTCGTCGGGCGCTAGGCCTCCTAGTCGTCTTTGACGACGACGCGCTCGCCGATGAGCGCACCCGGCGCGCCCAGCTTCTCGCCGAGCGTGGTGCCGCCCGGGGACGTCCAGACAACGATCGACGGACTCGGCAGCAGGCGCGCGAGCCGCGCGAGCGAGATCTTCGTGCCGTCGAGCTTCTCGAAGATCGCTGTGTCCGGTAGATCGAGCTCGAGCGTGCGGTTGACCTTCGCGATCGTCGGCCCCTTGGGGAGGATCCGTAGCGACGAGACGATCATCTGCAGTCTTCCATCGCCCACCGAGACGAGCTTGCCGTTGAGCGAGAGCTGCACGATCGAGCCCGCGCGGGTGCTGTAGAGCAGCTTGCGCGCCTTGCGCAGGTACGGGTACGGCGACACGGCCGCGCCGTCGCCAGGGTGCACCTCGAAGTGCAGGTGCGACGCGCCTCCGTCAGCATCGCCCGAGTCGCCGACGTACGCGATCCACTCGCCGGCGTCGACGTGCTGTCCCGATTTCAGCCCCGGTGCGAATGCGGTTCCCGCCTCGCAGTTGAGCCCACGGTTGTCGTTGGATCTCGTGAGGTCGTTGTTGAGATGGACGTAGAGGTACGTCGTTCCGCTGTCGCCGTAGAGGTAGAGCATGCAACCCGCGCGCGAGGACGAGGTCCAGAACTTGACCTTGCCTGCCTCCGCAGCGACGGCGAGCGCGCGTTTGGGCGCCATCAGATCGTTCGCCTGGTGACGAGTCGACCCGCGCGGCTCTCCGAAGTCGTCGCGGTACTGCACGGGGCCGACGATCGGGAACACGAGGCGCGGCACCGGATTCGGAGCGGCAGCAGCGACGCCTGCGGCGAGGCCGAGCAGGAGTACGGCGAGAAGTCCTCGGGCTGTCGTCCGGTGGCTGAGCATGTGCTCCGGGTCGCGCTCGAAGGGCCGGAGAGTACCACGACTCTCCGACTGCACCAGGGCTTCGGTGCAGCGGGATAGAGTCCTCGCGGCATGAAGATCGCCGTCTGCGTGAAGCAGGTTCCGGAAGGAAATCGCCGCCTCGACCCGTCAACCAAGCGCCTCGACCGCTCCGGAGAGGGGGCGCTAAACCCTTTTGACACACATGCAGTCGAGGAGGCCCTGCGCCTGAGGGACGCGGCCGGCGGGGGTGAGGTCGTGCTCGTCTCCATGGGTCCCCAGAAGACGGTCGACGCACTCCGCAAGGCACTCGCGATGGGCGCCGACCGCGCGGTCCTCGTCAGCGACGAAGGGGCTGCGAACGCCGACCTCGTCGGCACGAGCCGGGTGCTGGCCGCAGTCCTCGAACGTGAGGGCGCCGACCTTGTCCTCTTCGGGCAGCAGGCGGCCGACGGCGACGGCGCAGTGCTCTGGGCAGCCGTTGCGGAACGACTGCGCCGGCCGGTGATTTCGCAGGTCGCGGAGCTCACCGTTTCGGACGGGAAGGCGCGCGGCAAGCGCCAGACCGAGTTCGGGTACGACGTGATCCAGGCGCCGCTGCCGGCGGTCGTCGCCGTGTCGGACGCGATCAACGAGCCGCGCTACCCGTCGCTGAAGGGGATCATGGGCGCGAAGACGAAGCCGCAGGAGACGCTCTCGCTCAGCGAGCTCGGGGTCGAGGCGGGCGCGAAGACCGAGGTGCTCGCACTCTCCGAGCCGCCGCCGCGCGGCGACACGCGCAAGATCGAGGACAACGGGAACGCCGCCGAGCAAATCGTCGAGTTCCTCGCTGAAAAGCGGCTTCTGTGACGACCCTCGTCTTCCTCGAGCACCACGAAGGCGAGCTCCAGAAAGGGTCGCTCGGCGTGCTCGTGAAAGCGGCGTCGCTCGGCGGCGAGGTCACGGGCGTACTTGTCGGGTCTGATGTGCGCGCACTCGCGGAGCAGGCGGGGAAGTTCGGAGCGGCAAAGGTGTACGTCGCCGATGACGCCTCGCTCGGGGCGCCGCTTCCGCAGCCGCGCGTCGACGTGCTCGCGTCGGTCGTTCGCGACCAGGGGATCGACACGGTGCTCTTCGCCGCGTCGGTGCTCGGCGCGGACATCGCGTCGGGGCTCGCCGCGCGCCTCGACGCGGGACTGAACTGGGACCTTGTCGACCTCGCGCAGCAGGACGGCGAGCTCGTGGGCAAGCGGCCCGCACTCGGCGACTCGGTCTACGTCGACGTCGGCTGGACCGGGCCGCCGCGGCTCGCGCTCTTCCGGTCGGGCACGTTCGACCCTGTCGAGACCGGCGGCACTGCGCAGGTGGAGGACGTGCCGGTCCAGCTCGAGGAGCACTCGCAGATCGCGACGATGATCGAGCAGGCGCACGCGGAGAGCGAAGGCCCGAACCTCGAGGAGGCCGACGTGATCGTCGCGGGGGGGCGCGGTCTCGGTGGTCCGGAAAACTTCACGCTCGTCGAGGGGCTCGCACAGGCCCTCGGCGGCGCGGTAGGCGCGACGCGTGCCGTCGTCGACGCAGGCTGGTACCCCTACTCGACCCAGATCGGCCAGACGGGGAAGACCGTGTCGCCGAAGCTGTACGTCGCGTGCGGGATCTCCGGCGCGATCCAGCACAAGGTGGGGATGCAGAGCGCGGGGACGATCGTCGCAATCAACAAGGATCCGAACGCGCCGATCTTCGAGTTCGCCGATCTCGGCGTCGTCGGCGACGTGCACCAGGTCGTGCCGAAGCTGACCGAGCTCGTGAAGCAACGGCGCGGCGCGTGACGAAGCCGGCGGACTTCCCACCGCCGTTCTCGCCGGAGGAAGCCATCGGCCCGCCCACGGATGCACCGGAGGAGCGGATCGAGGTTGGCGTGCTGATCGTCGGCGCGGGACCCGCAGGACTCGCATGCGCGATTCGACTCGGACAGCTGCTCGAGGAGCATCCCGAGCTGCGTGAGCGCCTCGGCGACGTGCCGGTCGCGGTGGTCGAGAAGGGCAAGCAGCCCGGCTCGCATTTGCTGTCGGGCGCGGTCGTCAACCCGCGCGGGCTGCGGCGTCTCTTCAAGGATCGAAAGCGGATCGAGGAGTTGCCGTTCTTCGGTCCGGTCGAGCACGAGTCGGTCTACTTCCTGACGAGCAACCGGACGTTCCGGATCCCGACACCGCCGACGATGAAGAACGAAGGGAACTACGTCGCGTCGCTGTCGCAGCTCGGCCGCTGGCTCGCGGGGCAGGCCGAGGAAGCCGGCGCGATGATCCTCCCGGAGACCGCGGCCACGAAGCTGCTCGTCCAGGACGGCCGCGTCGTCGGCGCGCGGACCGGCGACAAGGGGCGTGGCCGGAACGGCGAGGAGCTCCCGAACTTCGAGCCCGGCGCCGACATCGCCGCCCGCGTGACCGTGCTCGCCGAGGGCACGCAGGGACATCTGACCGGCGCCGCGCTCGAGCGCTTTGCGCTCCAGGGCGAGAACCCGCAGGTCTGGGCGCTCGGCGTGAAGGAGGTCTGGCGCGTCGCGAAGCCGCTCGACCGTGTCATCCACACGATGGGCTGGCCGCTCCGCGCCGGCGCTCGCTACCGGGAGTTCGGCGGCTCGTTCATCTATCCGCTGGGGAAGGACATGGTCACGATCGGGATGGTCGTCGGTCTCGATTACCGGGACGTCGAGTTGTCCGTGCACGACGTCTTGCAAGAACTGAAGACGCACCCGCTCGTGCGGAAGATCCTCGACGGCGGCGAGCGCTTGGAGTGGGGGGCGAAGACGATCCCGGAAGGCGGCTTCCTGTCGCTCCCGAAGCGATTCCACGCGCCAGGGCTGTTGCTCTGCGGCGACGGTGTCGGGATGGTCAACGTGCCGGCGCTCAAGGGGATTCACTACGCGGTCGAGTCGGGACGGCTCGCGGCGGAGACGGCGTTCGAGGCGTTGCGGCCCGGTCGCACCGCGGCGACGCCCGGCGCGCTCGAGTCGTACGACCGCGCTGTGCGCGAGAGCTACATCTGGCGCGATCTCGAGGTCGTGCGCAACATGCGCCAGGCGTTCGGGAGCGGCTTCTGGCTCGGCGGGGCGCTCGCAAGCATGATGACCGCCACGCGCGGCAAGCTCCCGCCGGTGACGATGCGCACCGAGCGCGACGCCGACCAGGAGTTGATCCGGACCGACCGCGCGTCTCGGTATCCCGCCCCGGACGGAAAGCTCACGTTCGACAAGCTGTCGTCTGTTTTCCTCTCAGGCAACAAAACGCGCGACGACCAGCCGAACCACATCCGGATCCAGCGGCGGGTGCCACCCGATCTCGCCGAGCTGTGGGTGCGAATGTGCCCCGCCCAGGTCTACGAGGCGGGCGGCGGCCACGGCGGAGTGGTCGAGGTTCAGCTGAACCCGTCGAACTGCATCCAGTGCGGCGCGATCACCCCGAAGGGCGGCCGGCTGACGCCGCCGGAGGGCGGCTCGGGGCCCGAGTACCAACGCAGCTGACGCCGCGCGCGGACGTAAACGTATGACGCGCGCGCCCCACCCCCGGGGTGGAAACGCTCCACCCTCCACCGCTCCGCGGTCGACGCTACCGCAACGTTCGTGCCATGTCTGTGACAAAGGGTGCCGAACGTGTGACGATCGGTCCCCATGATCTCGCTCGACGACGTCCTCGCCGCGCGCGCCACGATCGGCGACCGCGTACACCGCACGCCGACGCTCACCTCCGCGACGCTCTCGCGTCAAGTCGGCGCGCCCGTCCACCTGAAAGCGGAGCTCTTCCAGCGCACCGGCTCGTTCAAGCCGCGCGGCGTTCTGAACAAGCTGGCCTCGCTGAGCGCGGTCGAAAAAGCGCGCGGCGTGATCGGCATCTCGGCGGGGAACCATGCGCAGGCGCTCGCCTACGCCTCGACCCTCGAGGGGATCGACGCGCTCGTCGTCATGTGGGAGGACGCCAGCGAGCAGAAGATTGCAGCGACCAAGGCGTACGGTGCGACCGTCGACCTCGAGGCCCGCACTCCCGCCGAGGCGTTCGGCCGGCTCGCCGACCTGATCGAGGAGACCGGCCGCGTGCTCGTCCACCCCTTCGACGACCCGCTGATCATGGCAGGGCAGGGAACGGTCGGCCTCGAGCTCATGGAGGACGTTCCCGACGCGCACACGGTCGTCGTCCCCGTCGGCGGCGGCGGCCTTGTCTCCGGGGTCGCGACCGCGGTCAAGGGCATCAGGCCGGAAACGCGCGTCGTGGCGGTCGAGCCGGAGCTCGCGCCCTCGCTCCACGACGCGCTGAACGCAGGCCGATCTGTCCCCGTCGAGCCCCGCTCGATCGCCGACGGCCTGAACGCGCCCTTCGCGGGCGAGAACGCGGTCGAGGTCTGCCGCGAGCGGGTGGACGAGGTCGTGCTCGTCTCCGAGGACGAGATCGAGGACGCCTTCCGGCTGCTCTACACGCGCGCCAAGCTCGCCTGCGAGCCGGCCGGCGCGGCCTCTGCGGCCGCAATCGTGAGCGGAAAAATCGCCTTGGAAACAGGCTCGCCCGTCGTTCTCGTTGTCTCAGGAGGCAACGTCGCGGTCCATACCGCCTCTGCTATCCTGGCCGGGCGATGAAGGCCGGACTCCATCCTGATTACGTGCTCACGACGGTCACGTGCGCCTGTGGCAACACGTTCCAGACCCGTTCGACCAAGCCCGAGCTGCACGTCGAGATCTGCTCGAACTGCCATCCCTTCTACACGGGCAAGCAGAAGCTGATGGACACCGGCGGCCGGGTCGAGCGCTTCCAGCGTCGCCTCGAGCGCGCCGGCGGCGCGCGCCGGGGCTAGCGCCCCTCACGCTCATGGCTCAGAACATTGGAGGGCAGGCAGTCCTCGAGGGCGTGATGATGCGCGGCCCGTCGAACTGGGCGCTCGCGGTCCGCAAGCCCAACGGCGAGATCGCCGAGCACACGCACACGATCAACTCGCCGATGGCGCGCCACCGGCTGTTCCGGCTGCCCGTCATCCGAGGCGTGATCGCGCTCGGCGAATCGCTTGCGATCGGCTTCCGCGCGCTAGCACTCTCGGCGAACTACGCGGCGCAAGACGCGAACGCCGAGCAGCAGGAGGAGGTCAAGGAAGAGCTCTCGCGCGGAAGCCTCGTCTTCGCGTTCGCGATCGCGATCGGCTTTGCGTTGATGCTCTTCAAGGTCACGCCGGCGCTGATCACCAGCTGGCTCCCGATCGAGACCACCGGCTGGTTCGTGATCGTCGAGGGCCTGATCCGGGTGACGATCTTCGTCATCTACCTGAGCCTGATCTCGCTGCTCCCCGATCTGCGGCGCGTGTTCCAGTACCACGGCGCCGAGCACAAGGCAATCAACGCGCTCGAGGCCGGCGACGAGCTGACGCCCGAGCGCGTGCAGCGCTACTCGCTGATCCACCCGCGTTGCGGCACCGCGTTCCTGCTCTGGGTGATGGTGATTGCGATCTTCGTCTTCGCCTTCCTCGGCCGCCCGTCGTGGCCGTGGCTGATCGCGAGCCGGATCCTGCTGCTCCCGGTGATCGCCGGCCTGGCGTACGAGCTGATCCGCTTCGCGGGGAAGCACACGGGGAACCGCGTGCTGATGACGCTGCTGGCGCCCGGCCTCTGGCTGCAGCGGCTGACGACCCGCGAGCCGTCGCTCGACCAGATCGAGGTCTCGATTCGCGCCTTGCGCGAAGTCCTCCGGCTCGAGCAAACCGACCCGAATGCGCGCAAGGTCGAGGTGATGGCCTGATGTCCTCGCTCGAGCCGCTGGTCGAGGAGCTCGAGCGCAAGTACCGAGAGACGCAGGAGCGGATGGGGGACCCCTCGCTCTACAGCGACCATCGCGAACGAGCCGCCGTCGGTCGCCGGTTGAAAGAGCTCGAGGCCCCGTACCAGCTGGCGCAGGAGTGGCGAGCGATCAGCGCGGACCTCGCCGACGCGCAAGGGGACGGCGACCTGCGCGAGCTCGTGCCCGAGCTGCAGGAGCGCCTGGCGGGCGTCGAGGACGAGCTGAAGCTGGCCCTCGTCGAGAAGGACCCCGCCGACAGCAGGGACGTGATCGTCGAGATTCGCAGCGGTGCCGGCGGCGACGAGGCCGCGCTCTGGGCGGGCGACCTCTTCCGCATGCTGACCAAGTACGCGGAGGGCCGCGGCTTCAAGTGGGAGCAGCTCGGCTCGTCGCCGAACGAGGCCGGCGGCTTCAAGGAGGTCACGTTCGCGATCCGCGGCGACGGCGCGTACTCCATCTTCAAGTGGGAGGGCGGCACGCACCGGGTACAGCGCGTTCCGGAGACCGAGTCTCAGGGCCGGATCCACACGTCGACAGCGACGGTCGCCGTGATGCCCGAGGCCGAGGACGTCGAGGTCGAGATCGATCCGACCGAGCTGCGCATCGACGTCTTCCGCGCGACCGGTCCAGGCGGCCAGGGAGTGAACACCACCGACTCGGCGGTGCGCATCACGCATCTGCCCACCGGCCTCGTAGTCGCGATGCAGGACGAGCGCTCGCAGCTGCAAAACCGCGAGAAGGCGATGCGCGTCCTCCGCGCGCGCCTCTACGAGCAAG